>NZ_JAIVFQ010000028.1 GCF_020829495.1 Nostoc favosum CHAB5714
GCTCAGTGCATCGCAGGAAAGAAGCCTCTTGAAGTTGTGCCTAGCTTCGCAAAAATCAAATACTAGTCCTATAGTTTTTAGAAAAAATAAAAATGATTAAGATTTGACCCTTAACCATTTGATGATAATAGGTAACATCTAGCTTTAGATGGCGGTTAAAGATTAGTTGTAAAGCGTCAAAACCCACCTCTACAGCTTCTACTGCGGCCCGATCTGGATCTGTGGATGTGGCTGGGATAGCTGAAGCTGCAAATTGCACTCCCGTCAACGAAAATTGTGTGACTTTTCCCAGTTTTACCGGACGGTTGAGTGTAGTAGTGAGACTTTCTTGTGCTAAGGGTGTTAACTCTGTTTGGACAAAAGTCCACAACCGACAAATACCGACAATAACTCCTAACAGCAAAAGTCCGCCCAAAGCAATGCTACCCCGACTCAACACCAGCAACCATAGACGCTTGCGGATAGGCGACGGGGAGAGAATATCTTGATTGGGAGATTTAGTCATTTGCTTTTACTGTATTAATTGCCAGATGTTGCTGGCACACACAAGCATTAACTGACACGCTGATTCAGTATGCCATTTCCAGGATACGCCAACTAAACCCAAGACCTCATTGGTTGAGTTACGGTATTTGCTTAATCCAATACTTATGCTTCATAATATTGGCGTTTTCAGTTAAATCTGATCTGAATAGAATGAAAATTGTTCCTGTGACTTTCGCTGAGGCACAACGTAGAACTTTAATATGGATAGACCTTAAAAAAGACAGATGATTACACCAATGCGTGTTTTTGTGTTAATTTTTAATGCTCGAACGGAAAATGAGGGAATTCATACCATTCGGGAAGGCGATCGCAATAAAATTCTGATGTTCGAGTCAGAAGACGACGCTACCCGCTTTGCCCTAATGTTAGAAGCTCAGGATTTTCCCTCACCTACACCAGAGCCGATCGATGCTGAGGAAATCAAGGAATTTTGCGAAAGTGCTGGATATGAATGGGAAATCATCCCAGAAAACAGCAATTTAGTTGTAACTCCCCCAGAACTTAACGTCGAAAAAACCGACTGGCAAGAAGATGCCCAGAAGGAGGATACTGTTGAGGATACGTTTCCTCTCAATCAACAGCCACTAGAAGAACCAGAATTGTCTGATTCTGAACTAGAGAAAATGCGTCGCAAATTGGAAGGATTGTTGTAATTAGTCATTAGTCATTAGTCACTAGTCATTGGTCACTGGTTATTGGTCACTGGTCGCTAACTGACAAATGACAACGGACAAAGGACAAATGACAAAGAACAAATGACAAAGGACAAATGACAAATGACAAACTTACAAGAACGTGGGCATCTTTTAACCGAGCTGGTAAATCCTAACAGTCTTAACTTAGACCAGCTCAGTTCTCTGGAATTGGTGGAGTTGTTTAATAGCGAAGACCAAAAGGCAGTCGAGGCAGTTGCAGCGGCGAAAATTCAGTTGGCACAAGCAATTGATAGCACCGCAGAGCGTTTGCGCCACGGAGGACGCTTATTTTATATCGGTGCGGGCACAAGTGGCAGGTTAGGGGTGTTAGATGCTGCTGAGTGTCCACCTACTTTTTGTACGCCGCCAGAGTTGGTACAGGGGATTATTGCTGGTGGTGCTGGCGCACTGGTACGCAGTTCGGAGGATTTAGAAGACAGTATTGAAGATGGGGAGGCTGCGATCGCAGGGCGACAAATTACCCAGCTAGATGTAGTAGTCGGCATTACCGCAGGTGGAACAACGCCTTATGTCCACGGTGCGCTTCATGCTGCTCGTGTGCGAGGAGCCAAGACTATTTTTATCGCCTGTGTTCCTGCTGAACAATTTAGCTTTGATGCCGATATTGACATTCGCCTATTGACAGGGCCAGAAATAATCGCTGGCTCAACTCGCCTAAAAGCTGGTACAGCCACTAAATTAGCTTTAAATATCCTTTCCACTGGGGTGATGGTCAAACTCGGCAAAGTTTACGGTAATCGGATGGTAGATGTGGCAGTAACAAATCAAAAGTTACGCGATCGCGCTTTGCGAATTTTGCAAGACCTCACAGGCTTAAGTCGGGAAGCAGCTGGTTTTTTATTAGAACGCAGTGGTAAATGGGTGAAGCTAGCGCTATTAATGCACTGGACTGGTTTGGAAAAAGACGATAGCGATCGGCTTCTTTCAGAACACCAAAGTAATCTTAGGGCAGCTGTTATCAGTTATCAAAACCACAACAAACCTTAAAGAAGTTTTCCTAAATAAATACTTTATACAGTTAAGGATTATCAGTGGCAATTTCAGGCGTGTAGAGAGACGCGTTAGCGAAGCGGGGCGTTCGCGATAGCGTCTCTAAGAGTTGCCCAGTCCTCGCGTCTCTCTATAAGTGAGACACATTAATAAATGTAAATTCTAATAAATACTTTTAACATATATTGCCAATCTCAATAAATGAAACAAAGATAGAGATTGCCAATCTTTTTTAAACAAAAATTCAGAAATTCTACGGATATAATTTCGTATGAACATTATTAAAATAATATATTAATACTGAATGCATCTTTCTTAATGATGTGGACAATAGCAACCTACTTGAGTCGTAAAGTTTGCCGATAATCAACTCTGTGCTAAATGACTTTTTTACTACTAATATTTTTGCTATTTTTCTATATCCCTTGATTTTAATAAACTTGATTTAGACTGCTATAAACGAAATGTATTTGCACTTATTGACCTATCTGCTGACCACTATATAGCTAGTGTGGGTTTTTCAATAGCTGGCTTTTTAATACAAGGAACAAAGTATGGCCCACTCGGAACTTATTCTTTCAAATAACCTAGTTAATGAATTTAAAACTTGTACTCAGCTGCAATACAATGGCAAATTAAATATTAAAAGTTCTAAGGGCAGCCAATGGACTTTTTATTATCGGCTGGGACGGATAGTTTGGGCAACAGGTGGAACTCATCCCTTCCGGCGTTGGCGTAGACACATGGCTCAAAATTGCCCCCAGATTGATGTTGATAAATTGCAGTTGCGTTTGCAAGACGTATCAATAGATTACTGGGATTATCGCCTTCTAGAAATCTTTCATAAAAAACAGAAAATTCAGAGAGAACAGATTCAGTCTATTGCCGAAAACACTATAGCAGAACTATTATTTGACCTAGCTCTGCAAGGAAATTTTGCTTCTATAAGTTGCAATCGCACCCAAGAAGTTATTTTAGAAACACCAATGAGCTTCACGAGTGCAGAAATGTCTGTAAAGCACATGCAAGACTCGTGGAAAGTTTGGTCAGAAGCAGGTTTAGCAAATTTTTCTCCTGACTTAGCACCAGTTCTACGCCGACCAGAACAACTTCAGCAGATGGTAAGTCCATCTGTCTACAAAAACTTTGTGAATTTAATCAACGGCAAATTAACTCTGCGAGATTTAGCCGTGAAAATGAAGCAGAGTCTACTGCCACTCACCCGTTCATTGCTTCCCTATATCCTTAAAGGAATCATCGAATTGGTGGAAATACCTGACATGCCCTTAGTAGTGACTGAGGTCAACAATAAGCCTATCACCGCACAACCAAAGAAATCAATTGCTCCACTAGTAGCCTGCGTAGATGATAGCCCTCTGGTCTGTAAAATGCTAGAGGATATTATCACTTCCAATGGACTAAGGTTTATCAAAATTCAAGATGCTGTACAAGCTCTCCCAATCCTGATTCAGGATAAACCAGACCTGATTTTCTTGGATTTGATTATGCCAGTCGCCAGTGGTTACGAAATTTGTACTCAGTTGCGACGAATATCTGCCTTCGCCAATACACCAGTAATTATATTAACAGGTAGTGATGGTCTTTTAGATAGAGTTCGTGCTAAGGTAGTCGGTTCTACAGATTTTATCACTAAACCTGTAGTGCCTGACAAGGTAATGAGTATAATACGTAAATATTTACCTGCGCCAAGTGTATCCATCGACAAGAGTCAACCTAATTTAGAAGTTTGTAAGTAGGGAGAATTAATAATTTTTATTGATGATTAATCATAAACTAATCTGATTAGCTTTAAAATTTCATTCCTCAGCATGAGCCTATTGCTTAACAATAACCATAACAAAAATATTTACAATCGCTAAACTTTTCCACCTCAGTAAACATAAAATTACTGGGGTAATAAATAAGAAGTCCAAATTCACAAGATGCAAGTAGGTAGCGGTCTTAAACCCACCTATTTTTTTATACTAAATCGAATATTTATCACGTAACTAAAATATATATTAAATTATTTTCATTACGTACTTTTTCGGAGGTTAATATATAAAGATTGAATCAAAATTAGACAAATACAAAATTTTTGTATTTATAGCAGTCCAATTTGAGTTGTGAAATATTCTTGATGACAAGGGGTTAGGGTCTAGTACCGCAAGGCGGAAGTCAAAAGTCACACATGCTTTAATTTTGGGCTTTCTGGCTGTAATGAAATGGTAGGTTTATTTCCGCCTACCTGTACTAGTCTCTAGTCCCTTGTATGTCTTTCTTCACGCATCATTTGGATTTGTATGTCTAATTTTTTTACATTCTTAAAAACTTTTAAAGGGTAATTATCATGAATACTGTTTTAGTTGTTGAAGATGGCTTAACAGATATGGAAATAATCAGCCGTTACTTGCAACAAGCAGGTTATTCTGTGATTAGCGCCACAAGCAGTGAAGAAGCTCAAGACAAAATAGATAAAAATAAGCCAGACCTCATATTTCTCGACGTAATTTTACCAGGTAAAAGTGGCTTTGAGATTTGCCGAGAGTTGAAAAATAATCCCAACACTAGCAAAATACCTGTGGTTTTTTGCTCTACAAAAAATAGTGATGTAGATAAAATTTGGGGTAATATGTTGGGCGCTGATGGTTATCTGTCAAAACCGATTGATCGAGAGGAGCTAGCGGGAGTTTTAAAGCGATTAATTAACTAGTAAAACTTCATAAAAAAACAAAAAAATAGAATTCTATATTTCTAATATAGAGCCTCTATAAAATTAAATAACAACTGCAAATAGTGGCTATAGAGCAATAATCAAGCACAAAGGAATAAGAACTTTGGAAACCAAGGAAAAGTTTTTAAGTTTTAATTTGGGAGTAAGGGATACAGCGATAATTTCGTTACAACACATCACAGAAGTTTTGCAAGTATCATTACCAGAAATATGTGGCGTTCCTCAGATGCCCAGTAGCGTCTTGGGTATCTATAACTGGCGCGGTGAGATGCTTTGGTTAGTAGATTTAGAGGCAATGTTAGGTTATCCTCCAATTTCGCAAGGAGCAAATTTACTTTCAAAAATGATGGCAATTGTTCTCGAAAACAAGGGGAAGTATTTGGGACTATTGGTGCGACAGCTAATAGATATTGAATGGCTGGATACTCAAGAAATGAAACCCCCAACTAGCGAATTATTTTATCCTAAAATATTACCTTTTTTACAGGGATACTTTATTAATGATTCTGAAGATATGATTTTTAATTTGGATGCCATAACAATTATCCAAGCTCCCATGTGGAAAGTTCATAATTGAACGGTTGATTATGGGTGATGAGGCATATTGTTTTAACAATACTTAATCCTTCATAGCCAAATACTAATTCATTCTTACCTGCCTAATAACCAATTCTTACTCTAACAAATTTGGAGGCTAATAAAATGACATTTCTGTATAACAATAGCCAGGAAAATCAGAATCTAATTTCTGAAGTAGAAAATCTGAATGGGAACGCCAATATAACAAATATTGCTAGCAATGAAATATTCTTATTAAACGCGATCGCTCAGGAATTTAAAACTTGGCGGCGACAGTTGCAAGACATCGCAACTCACATGCGCCAAGCGCCAGACCTTGATACACTACTCAAAATTACTGTAGCGCAGATTAGAGAAAAAATTGGCTGCGATCGCGCCTTAATTTATCAGTTTACTTCCCTTGATTCAGGTAATGTTTTAGCAGAATCAAGAACACTAGGTTGGACACCGACTTTAGGCGAAAATATTCCCGGAATTATTTTTGGTTTATATACCAACCAAGACTATATAGAACCTGTAGTTATTGACGATATCAATCAGATTCAACTTACCCCTTATCAAAAGCAACTACTAGATAAATTTCAAATTAAAGCTAGTTTGAGTTTACCGATTGTAGTAGAAGGTAAAGTATGGGGATTACTGGCAGTAAATAATTGCTTATCAACACGGCAGTGGCAAGAAGTAGAAATTAGCCTACTATCCCAAATTACAACAGAACTGATCTACAAATTGCAGAGCTTTGAATTAAAAAGAGAAGAACAACAGCGCATACTAGCAAAAAAATCTGTAGCTAAAGTAATCGACAAAATTCTGCGGGTATCAAATGTCGATAAGCTTTTTCAAACAACCACTCAAGAAGTACGGCAATTACTAAAATGCGATCGCGTCGCCGTTTATCGCTTCAAACCTGACTGGAGTGGCGAGTTTATCGCTGAGTCAGTGGGTAATGGCTGGGTAAAAATGGTCAGCCCTGATTTTTATATGGTGTGGGAAGATAGCCACTTGCAAGACACCCAAGGAGGACGTTATGCCAAGGGTGAAAGCTTTGTGGCCAAAGACATCTATAAAATGGGTCATGCTCAATGCCACATTGATATTTTAGAGCAGTATGAAATGAAGGCTTACATCATTGCCCCCATATTTTCTGGAGAGAAATTATGGGGCTTGCTGGCAGCTTATCAAAATTCTGGGCCTCGTGATTGGCAACCTTGGGAAGAAAGCTTTGTGACCCAAATTGGACTGCAATTTGGTGTGGCTATCTCACAAGGCGAATATCTCGAACAGATGCATAAGAAATCTGAGCAACTAGCTCAAATAGTTGAACAAGAAAAAGCTTTTACTAAGATAGTAGGCCGCATCCGACAATCTTTAAATGTAGATAGCGTCTTCAAAACAACCACTCAAGAAGTGCGTCAATCACTACGATGCGATCGCGTCGCAGTCTATCGTTTTAACCCTGACTGGGGTGGCGAATTTGTGGCTGAGGCTGTGGGTACTGGTTGGACAAAACTGGTAGGCCCTGATATTAAAACCGTTTTGGATGATACCTACTTGCAAGAAACAAAGGGAGGTAGGTATGTCAGAGGCGAAAACTTTGTTGTTAATGACATCTATCAAGTAGGGCTTGCTCCTTGCCATATTGAGATTTTAGAGCAGTTTGAAGCCAAAGCTTACATAATTGTTCCTATATTCTTTGGCGATAAATTGTGGGGTTTGCTGGCAGCTTATCAAAATTCTAGCCCCCGTGAGTGGCAAACCTGGGAAGTGACCTTTTTGGTTCAGACTAGCTTGCAATTTAGCCTAGCTAAATCACAGATAGATTATTTGGAATTAGTTCGGTTGAAATCTGAGAAACTAGCTCAGATAGCGGAACAAGAGAAAGCTGTCACCAAGATTAGTAACCGGATTCGGCAATCTTTAGATGTAGAAGAAATCTTCAAAACAACCACTCAAGAAGTACGGCAATTACTGCGATGCGATCGCGTCGCAGTCTATCGCTTCAACCCTAATTGGAGTGGTGAATTTGTAGCAGAATCAGTAGCTCATACTTGGGTAAAACTGGTAGGCCCCGATATCAAGACTGTCTGGGAAGATACCCACTTGCAAGAAACTCAAGGAGGTCGATATGCCCAAGGAGAAAACTTTGTTGTAAATGACATCTATCAGGTAGGTCATTCTAATTGCCATCTGGAAATTTTAGAGCAATTTGAAGTCAAAGCTTATGTAATTGTTCCTGTATTTGCTGGGGAACAATTGTGGGGATTGCTGGCAGTTTATCAAAATTATGGAACTCGTGATTGGGAAGAATCGGAAGTAACTTTGTTAGCACGCATTGGCAACCAGTTAGGACTAGCATTACAACAGACTGAATATTTGCAACAAGTACAAGGGCAGTCAGCCAAATTAGCAGAAGCAGCAGCACGAGAAAAGGCAGCCAAGGAGTTACTACAACAACGATCTATTCAACTCCTAATAGCCCTTAGACCCGCCCTCAACGGCGACTTAACAGTACGCGCACCCATTACAGAAGACGAACTAGGCACGATCGCTGATGCTTACAATAATACCCTGCAAGCACTGCGGCAAATCGTTCTTCAGGTACAGGGGGCTGCTCAACAAGTTGCCCAAACTTCCGGTAACAGCGAGGCTTCACTAACGGGACTGAATAATCTAGCGCAACAACAATCTGAGGAAATTACCGCAGCTTTAGGTGAGATTCAACAGATGGTGGACTCTACTCAAGCTGTGGTGGCGAATGCTGACTTAGTGCAATTAGCAGTGCAACAAGCCAATGAAACTGTTGAGTCTGGCGATACTGCGATGAACTTAACTGTAAAAGCAATCCAAGGAATTCGTGAAACCGTTGCTCAAACCAGCAAGAAAATTAAACGCCTCAGTGAATCTTCGCAAAAAATCTCCAAAGTGGTGAATTTGATTGGTAATTTTGCCACACAGACAAACGTCCTGGCTTTGAATGCAGCCATTGAAGCCACCCGTGCAGGTGAATATGGCAAAGGCTTTGCAGTTGTAGCTGACGAAGTTCGTTCTTTATCTCGCCAGTCAGCAGCAGCAACCATCGAAATAGAAAAATTAGTCCAGGAGATTCAAGCAGAAACCGGAGAAGTAGCAGTAGCGATGGAAACTGGTATTCAGCAGGTAGTAGAAGGCACAAATCTTGTCAATGATACTCGCCAAAACTTGAATGCGATCGTTTATGCAACTGCCGAAATTAGTCAGCTAATCGAGCGAATTACCGCAGCGACTCAAAAACAAATGACGCAATCTGTAACAGTCACAAAATCAATGCAAGATGTAGCAGAAATTGCTAATAAGACTTTTGCGGAATCTCAAGAAATTGCGACTGTGTTCCAAGATTTATCAGGGATGGCGCAAGAGCTATTAACAACTGCTAGTAAGTTTAAAGTGAAGTAGGGAATAGGGAGTGGGGAGTTACGAGTAGAGACGCGATTAATCGCGTCTGTACAGGAGTTAGGAGCTATTTGGTCAAAGCATTAATTAGATAAATCACTATTTTATTGGCAAATGGAAAAATGCTTTGACCTTAATTAATTGTAACTTTTGAGTTGAAGATAGGAGAATAGTAATTGGCAGAGAGTATTATTCAAGAGAAGAGTTTTAAATTTGCTTTGGAAATTATTCACCTATATATTAAACTGCAAGAGCAACGGGAATATGTGCTTTCTAAGCAATTACTACGAAGTGGGACAAGTATTGGCGCGAATGTTGAAGAGGCTAGCGGTGGTCAGAGTAGAAAGGATTTCTTGGCAAAAATGTATATTGCATACAAAGAAGCTAGGGAAACCAAATACTGGCTACGTCTACTACAACAGTCCAAACTAGTAAATATTGATTTAACCAATGAACTAATCTATGCAGACGAAATCATTCGGATTTTGAGTTCAATAGTCAAGACAACTGAAAAATCAATTGGTTGATCAACTCCCAACTCCTGTACAGACGCGATTAATCGCGTCTCTACTCCTAACTCCTAACTCCTAACTCCTAACTCCTAACTCCTAACTCCCCACTCCCCAATTATGATTACAGATAACGAAATTCGTGAACAAGGATACATCTACTTTCTGGCTGAAGCCCCAGAATTAGTACAAATTATTGAACAAGAACTATTTAGCTTATCGGAAGGTTATAGCACTGCTAAAGTTCATAACTTAATGCGGGCTACTCATACACTTAAAGGTGGCGCTGCTAATGTTGGGCTAGAAGTAATTAAGATGATAGCCCATTTTTTAGAAGATGTATTTAAGGCTCTATATAATCCAAAAGTTGTAGTTGATGCCGAATTACAAACACTTTTGTTACAAGCTTATGAGTGTCTTAGCATAGCATTAAATACCGAATTAATTGGCAGCACTGTTAATGATGAAGAACTGCTCCATCGAGCAACTTCAGTTTTTGCACAGTTGCAAGAAAAGCTAGGTGATGCATTTGGTGCTGAAACTCATATTCCCACTTCTGAAGAATTGGGATTTGATATTGTCCAGTCAGTTTTTGAAGTCGGAGTAGAGCAACGTTTAAACAGTATTGCTGAAGTTATTAAAAATCCACCAAGTCATGACGAATTTATCGAGTTTTTACACTCTCAAGCTGAGGTGTTTCTCGGTTTAGCAGAATCTCTAAATTTACCTGGATTGGGAGAAATTTCTCAAACAATTCTGTCAGCGCTGCAAGCAAACCCCACTCAGGTGCAGCAAATTGCAGAAATTGCCCTTGCAGATTTGCAACAAGCACAAAAATTGGTATTAGAAGGCGATCGCACATCTGGCGGAAAAACTTCTCCAGCTTTGCGAAAACTCACGACGGTGGCAAAGAATGAGTTATCTGGAGAATTACAAAATCATTCAAAAGAACAATTTTACCAATTTATCACTACATCTGATAACAATAAAAACCAATCAGTAAAGCCAACAACTGCCAAGTTTTATTTAAAAGTTATTCGTTACATTTTTGGCTGGTTTAATCACGAAATCAAAATACCAGAGGCAGAGCTTAATTTTGAATTAATGGTTCCCAGATTAGAAAAAGAAAATTTACTTGATTATATCGATAATTGGCTGAAAAGCTTTCTTGATTTTGTTCAAGATAAAGAAGATAGTCAAAGCCTTTGTATTTATCGACATGGGATAATTTTAATCATTTTATTTGCCGTCACCAAGTTTCAGCATTCTGTTGAAAAATCTGACAGCTACATCTCAGTCATTAAAATATTACAAAACCGAATTCATAGATTAGCACAAGAATATAAAAACTATCCTCCTGTTACTAGTAAAGAGAAAAACTGGCTTGGTAATCCCAAGTTACAAACGCTCTTAGTTATTAAAGAAATACCTAATGGTTATTCTCAAACAACTGAAAACCAACTAGAAGCAATATGGGGAGAAGAAGCTAGCGAAAACTTTATAGATCAAGTGGTGACAACCACGGATGATGATTCTTCAGTAAAGCTTGATTCCTTAACTGTCAATGAGCAGGGAGTTGTAAATGTTCCTGAAACAGCTATTGAAGTCATGCCTGATTTAGCTACACAAATCAACAAAGAAATAGAAGATAAACCAGAGTATGTTCAAACTAAAAACTTTCGCCAACCTTCTTTTATTCGAGTAGATACAGAAAGACTGCAACACCTTAATTATCTAGCTGGGGAATCGTTGATTTACCAAAAACGGCATAGTTTGCAAGATGAACAAGTCAAAGAAATAATTGACCAATTAATTCAGCAACTCACTAGACACCAAACAACTTTAAATGAATTACGTGATTTACCATTACAAAGACAAAATATTGCCTCACAACAAACGCAAAATTTTGCAGTGAATTTTGACTCTTTAGAAATGGATGTATATACAGATTTTCAGATGACATTGCATGAAGCAATAGAAGAGACACTCCAACTACAAGAAACCACAGAGTCTCTTGACTTGCTTCTGACGCAAGCTGCTCAAATCAGTGACAAACAAGAAAATTTAACTCTTAATATTATAGATAGCTTAGTAGAAGCACGAATGTCGCCTTTGGGTAATATCCTGAATCGCTTCCCCCACATGGTAGATAAGTTGGGGAATGTTCATGCCAAACTTGTAGAATTGAAACTTACTGGTACTGAAGTACTAGTTGATAAAGCGATCGCAGAAAAGCTGTACGATCCCTTATTACATTTAGTACGTAATGCTTTTGACCACGGTATTGAAGCTCCGCAACTTCGCCGAGAGCTTGGTAAACCAGAACAAGGGTTAATCGAAATCCGCGCCTATCATCAGGGTAGCCAAACTGTTATCGAGGTTCGGGATGATGGCGAGGGATTGAATTTAGATAGAATTCGCAGAAAAGCTGCTAAATTTTATCCCATACAAACTGAAGAAAAAACTATCACCTATACTTCTAATCTGGCTGAATCTGAACTGTTAGATATGATATTTTCACCTGGATTTTCTACTGCTGGTAAAGTGAGTGAAATCTCTGGGCGCGGTATGGGGTTAGATATAGTGCGGACTCAGATGAACGCACTTAATGGTTCAATTTCAGTTCAATCCTTACCCAACCAAGGAACAATATTCATACTCAAAATTCCTTTTTCTATGACTACCGAAAAATTAATGCTAGTTCAAGCCAAAGGTATTGTATATGCCCTTCTTTTGGACAGTATTGAAAAAATATTGATTCCCTCTGAACAACAGATTAAAGAAATTGAAGGTAAAAAAGTCTTACATTTGAATACAGACGATGATGAAACTATGGTCAGCCTTCGTCAACTTTCAAAGTTGATTAATTATAATTATTCATGCTTTAATAGTGCTACTCCATACAACACATCAAGTACTCACGACCCAAGCATAGCGAAAAATCCGGTACTTTTGCTACGACGAAATCAGGGAAGATTTGCTTTAGAAGTTGACCAAATAATTGGTGAACAAGAACTGGTAATCAGACCTTTAGGAAATGCGATCGCACCGCCAAAATACATTTATGGTTGTAGTAGTTTAGCTAATGGTAATCTCATCTTAGTGATTGATGCTTCATTGCTGGTATCTAGCGAGCTTCAACAAACAACACTTGATGTCATGGCGCTACCAGTACCTTCTTTGTCAAATAAAAAAGCCTTAGCGATATCAGGACATACTTTTTCATCTACACCATTACTTGCTGCATCTACTTCCACAACAACTATAGAAACCCAACCCAGTTACTCTCAAGAGTCAGATAATAGATCACCAAAAGAAACCCAACCTAGTTATTCTCAAGAGGCAGATAATAAATTACCAAAAGTTGTTTTACTTGTAGATGACGCAATTAGTCTGCGCCAAACTATCTCTCTCACACTGCAAAAATCTGGTTATCAAGTAATACAGGCTCAAAATGGTGTAGAAGCTCTAGAAAAGTTACAGTTACATCCAGAAATACAAGTTGTCATCTCCGATTTAGAGATGCCACGAATGAATGGTTTTGAGTTGTTGGGCAATTTCCGTCAATACCCCAATTTAGCAAAAAAACCTGTAGTGATTCTCACTTCTCGCAGCGCTGAAAAACATCGCCAGCTTGCTCAAGAATTGGGTGCAAAGGCTTACTTGACTAAGCCTTATTTAGAGCATGAGTTTCTTTCTACAATTAAGGAGTTAATTAACAGTAATACAGATGATTTAAACCATTTAGTCACGGTAGGAAATGATTAATGACTTTCGTGTTGCGGTTTGATATTTTGGAAAATGCGATCGCCTTAATTACTAGGTAGATTATTTGGATCTACACCTAGAGAACGTAAATACTGCGCTAATTGTTCAGCCCTTTGTCGCTGCTGTTGTGCCTGTTCTGCATCTGTCAAATAGCGATTTGCTTGCTGATCATACCAACATAAAAACTCCTGTTGTATCCCGGCAATTACAGCTTGGTGTCGCCCAATACCTAACCCTACCTCTGGCATCAAATAGGGTTCACCTATTTGTAGTTGGTAGTTTCCATCTATCAACTTATAGACTTCAAAGGGTTGATGTTGGTCGCGTCGCCAAAACTCAGGGTTATAAATTACGTAGTACAATACACCAAGTTTTCTGTATATATCTAGCTTCTCGTCGTATTCACCTCCTGGGGTGTGGGATACCATTTCTAATGTAAATATTGGAACTACCCCATTTTCTTCCCAAACCGCGTAACTTTTGCGTGATTTGCCACCCTTTTTTCGTTCTACTCCCACACTTAAAAAAGCATCTGGCACTACAGGTACTCTAGAATTTAGTCCTGTGGTGTGATATAATCCCATATCTACTCCAAAGTACCAATCCATGCGATTTGCCCAAATGGAGTTGAGTAAGAAGAGTAAAATGTTGGGCAAAAAGTTTTGGTCTTCGTTATCCACTGGCGTATCGTCTGAACAGGGAAGTTCATCAGTAGTTGGTAACGCATTTTTGAGATCAGGTGAGAGCATAACCGTTGTCTCGCTGGCGTTTGATGCCCTTATTATAAATGAGTGACGAAAAGTTTAGCGTTTGGGCGCAGCCTCGCCAAATTTAATTAAAAGTGCGATCGCAATACTAACAAGCAAAATTAATGTCATACTCAAGGCTGAACCAAATCCCCAATTTTGCGTTGCTCCCAGAAACTGGTTATAAACTAACCGCGCTGCCGTCATACTAGAAGCACCACCCAGTAATTCTGGATCGACAAAATCCCCCAAGCCTGTGATAAATACAAGCATGGAAGCAGCCGCAATTCCAGGAAAAATTTGCGGTACGGTTACTTGCCAAAAAGTTTCCACCGGATTTGCACCTAAATCAGCCGCAGCTTCTAACAACCGCTTGTCTAGCTTTTCGAGAGAAGCATATAAAATCAAAACCATATAGGGTAACAAGCTGTAACTCATACCAATAAATACAGCTTGACTCTGGTTAAGTAATTCCAAAGTAGGCAAGCCTAAATTGCTGAGTAAACTGTTCAATAAACCAGTAGGACGAAGAATTGTAATCCAAGCGTATGATCGAAGTAACGAGGAAGTCCACAAAGGCAAGACAAAGCCTAATAGCAGCAAATTCCGCCAACGCTGCGGCGCTATCTGAGCAATCCAATAGGCGACGGGGAAGCCCAAAATTAAACAAATTATTGTAGTGCCAAATGCAAAAAATAGCGATCGCACAATTACTTGTACATAAAGGTGGTCAAATATGCGGATGTAGTTTTTGAATCCGTTGGGATTGACCAAATCTCCTGGCCGGATGTCTGCAACTAAACTTAACTGGAAAATTATTAAAGTTGGCAGCACCAACAAAAGTAATAACCAAATGCCAGATGGTGCAAGTAATACCAAAGGTTGGAGCCAATTCGCTCGCGGGCGTTGCAATTCTTTTATTTTAGAAATATCACTTTTTTGAAAATTCACCACTTAGAACTCCTAACTCCTAAGAGACGGGATTAATCACTCTTGTACAGACGCGATTAATCGCGTCTCTACTCCTAACAGACGCGATTAATCCCGTCTCTCCTAACTATTTTAGCCGCTAGTTAATTGAGTCCAATAGCGATCGTAAACCTCTTCAAATTCTCCTACAGGAGTAACACGTTCACAATTTGCTAAAAGTGACTCTGAGGGAAATAAATTAGGATTATTTTGGATTGTTTTTGGCAATTGCTCAAATCCAGCACTATTAGGCGTAGAAATATTCAGGCGTTGACTGATTTGGGCTGCTAATTCTGGTTGCAAAATCATGTTAATCCAAGCATAAGCTCCAGCTAAATTAGGGGCTGTTTTAGGAATTACAATACTGTCTGTCCATAATGAAGAACCACTGCGAGGAATTACATATTTGAGTTTAGGGTTTTCTTGAGAGATTCTCACCGCATCTGCTGAATAGCACATTGCCAATAGTAAATCTCCTGCCAGAATTTGATTTTGCCAAGCGTCTGTATCAAAACGTGCGATCGCAGGTTTTAGCACTTTCAATTTTTCATAAGCTTGTTTGATTTCTTGTTCATTTTTTGAGTTGTAAGAGTAACCTAGCATCCGTAACGTTGCACCCATCACTTCTCTAACATCATTGAGCAAGGTCATCTGCTGATTAAGTTGCTTTTGGTTTTGCCAAAGGTAATCCCAGTCTTGTGGTGCATCTTTGATTTTTTCGGAATTATAAAGTAAACCTGTTGTCCCCCAGTTAAAAGGGATGCTATATCGGTTATTGGGGTCATAGCTAGGATTCTGAAACCGGGGGAATAAACTCTCTAAACCGATTAAGCGATCGTGATCTATTTCTGTTAATAAACCTTTGTTTACCATCTTCTGCACCATGTAATCAGATGGGTAGATGATGCTGTAAGTACCACCGCCTCCAGCTTGCAATTTAGCCAGCATGACATCATTGGAATCATACACATCCGCTAGCACTTTCATGCCTGTTTGGGTACTAAAGGTTTTCAATAATTGGTTGTCAGTATATTGCGTCCACGTAAAAATATAAAGTTGGTCACGTTGACCCGAAGTATTAGAATTAGCACGGACTTCAGCTAGCCTCCAGCCACAACCAGCTAAAGATAAGCCAGAAAGCCCTGCCACCCCTTTTAAAAATTGGCGTCTGTTAGTCATTAAGTTAGAAGCTGTTTATCAACAACCTCTAGATTACGGTATACCTAGTAGCCCCTGCCGTGATTTTTAGGGATAAATGTGTCAATCTTCACACTTACTATAGGGCTTGCTTAATCTCTGATGCTTGTCCTGCCTCAACGAGATACCTGTATGGAAGGAGTTGTTCATCATACGTGTATCAGTGGGACAAGAAACCAGGAGTTTTTGCAGATGAAATTATATAGATTTTGACTATATAGCTTAGAATAGTAAGTTTATCATCATATTTCTTTCTTATAGCTTCAATCAGTAAGCTGTTATGCTCTTCCTAAAAAAGCCAAACAAGTTTGTAGAGAATTGCGGTACAAAGTATTTAAATATGTTGTTAAACATTTGTAAACTGTTAGCAGCCGAGTAGCCGCGTGTCACATCTTGTTAAGGAATTATCATGAGACAACTTGTTATTGCTGAAGGCGTATGCCTCATTGGTCATATCGTGTCAAAAGCCTTTGGACTGGTAGGGATGCTACTGGTCGTACCTAATGCTGAAATAATTTTAAACTTATCGCAGGTTGGAGAAACTGCCATACAGTTAAGTATGGCAGGTGGCGGTGTAGTTGATATCATCTTGGGGACAATAGCTGTCTCTATTTATGCCTACCGGACGCTGGGATTGGGAACTTGGTTAGCATTTATGCTGCCTGCCATGTTTATCTCCTTGGGGAGTGAACTACTGGGAACCAGTACAGGTTTTCCATTTGGTGATTATAGCTACTTGAGTGGCTTAGGTTATAAGATTGCGGGGCTAGTTCCTTTCACAATTCCTTTATCTTGGTTTTATGTTGGGCTGTCGTCTTATTTAATTGCGAGAACTGGTTTGAAAGTGGCACAAAAACCTAGTTGGGGACGCCATATTGCGGCTATAGCCGTTGGTGCTTTACTCTTCACTTGCTGGGATTTTGCCCTTGAGCCAGCGATGAGTCAAACTTCTCTACCTTTTTGGTATTGGGAACACCCAGGAGCTTTCTTTGGCACACCTTACCAGAACTATGCAGGTTGGTTTGGCACTAGTGCCCTGTTTATGACTGTGGCAGGATTGTTGTGGAGAAACGCTTCGATTAAATTAGAGCGATCGCAACTCAATCTACCCTTAGTCGTTTATTTAACTAATTTTGCCTTCGCCGCCGGACTAAGCTTGGCCGCTGGATTCTCCATTCCTGTGTTGCTCGGCTTATTCCTTGGTGTAGCTCCCGCCGTGGCTCTGTGGTTAAGCAGTTCAACCACACCCACTCCAGTTGCTGTTGAACCAGCAAGCAACGAAGTCTCGGTGGCAAGAAGCGTTAAAGTTGCCTTGAAATAAGTCGATAAATTAGGGAGTGGGGAGTGGGAGATGAGGGAGCAGGGGGAGAAATCAATTCAAAATTCAAAATTCAAAATTCAAAATTAAAGAACTTCTGCCTTCTGCCTCCAGCAAGAACTGCCTCCTCTTTCCCCATGCCCCATGCCCCATGCCCCATGCCCAATGCCCCATGACCAATGACCCATGACCAATGACTAATGACTAATGACAACGCTTTGATGGTAGAAAGCACCATCTCACTTTTATTGCTACTTATCCAAGTACCAGCAACGGCGATTCTATTTTCGCGCCTGCTAAAGGGGCCAAGACGGCTTGCTCCAATAGAACCGCAACAGCCGACACTGGAGCTTTTGGGTAAGGTTAGCGTCGTTGTTCCCACGCTGAACGAGGCGCTTCGCATTAGCCCGTTGTTAGCTGGTTTAAGCCAGCAAAGCTACGAAGTTCGGGAAATTATTGTTGTAGACAGCAAGTCTAGTGATGGTACACCGGACTTGGTAAAAGCGACACAGCAGAAAGATCCGCGCTTTCGGGTGATGACAGATGACCCCTTACCCTCTGGTTGGGTGGGGCGTCCTTGGGCGTTGCATAACGGTTTTCTATTTAGCTCTGAGGGTAGTCAGTGGTTTCTGGGGCTGGATGCTGATATCCAACCGCATCCTGGTTTGGTTGCTGGTTTGGTGAAGACGGCCGAAGCACAGGGCTATGACCTCGTTTCCCTTTCACCCCAGTTCATTCTCAAATATCCAGGAGAGTGCTGGCTACAACCGGCTTTGTTGATGACTCTGCTTTACCGATTTGACCCTGCTGGGATCAATACAGAGCAGCCAGAACGGGTGATGGCAAATGGGCAGTGTTTTTTGTGTCGCCGCTCCGTTTTAGCTGCTGTGGGTGGCTATAGCAGTGCGAGTGGTTCTTTTTGTGATGATGTCACTTTGGCGCGAAATATTGCTGTTCAAGGGTATAAGGTGGGCTTTTTAGATGGCGCAAAGGTGCTGAAAGTACGGATGTATGAAGGGGCGATGGAGACGTGGAAGGAATGGGGGCGGAGTCTCGATCTCAAAGATGCAACTTCTCGTTCGCAGTTATGGGGAGATTTATGGCTACTCACATCCGTTCAAGGTCTACCCCTTTTAATAGTCCTTACTTTTTTGTTGATTTCTCCCCCACACTCCTACTCGCTACAGACGGGATTAATCGCGTCTCTACCTACTCCCCCACTCCTTCTGCTAGGACTAAATTTATTCTTGGTGGTAATTCGCTTTGCTATGCTAATTGCGATCGCACCTTCTTATGATCGCAAAAGCGCTAAAGGTGGCTGGTTATTCTGGCTTTCCCCTTTGGCTGATCCCTTAGCTGTGCTGCGAATCTTCTTATCTGCGTTCCGCAAGCCACGCGAGTGGCGGGGACGCAAGTATAGTGGTGAGTTATGAGTTATGAGTTATGAGTTATGAATTTTCAACTCCTCACTCCTAACTCTAAACTCCTAACTCCCTACTCCTCTTCACCTCCTACTTTATCCCCGCGTTCCAGTTCCCAAAGAATTTGATTTCCTTCACGGCGTACCCGTGACACTATCCAGTTTCGCCAGCGCCATTGATCTCCCCGACTGGTAACAGCGCTGGCGTGGACATCCATCAAGTCTGCTAACTCAGAACTGGTGATTAAATAGCCTTTTTCTGAAATTTCGTCAGCGATACGCAGAGTTTCGACCAAGCTGCGGAGTTGCGAAACCCTCATTTCTGGCGGTTTTTCATCGGTTGCGGCCGCAGTTGGCCCAGTAGATGGTTCCATAACGGTTATTTCTGGTGCAGAAGTACTGATTTCTTGCGGACTTTGGTTAATTATTCGAGAGTTTTTTTCATAATCAGCTACTTTTGCTACATTTAGGTCATTTGTGGAAGGTAAAGATTTATAAAAATTTGTAGGTGTTAATTGTTGTAGCGAAGGAATTTTACCACTGGCGTATGTGCGAGCGATCGCATCACAACGTTCGTTACCTATGTTACCAGAATGTCCCCTGACGTGTTGCCATTTTACTTGTTGGGTATTAAGTTCATCGAGAGTTTCCAAAAGCTCTTGGTTTTGGACGGGTTTACCATCTGACTTTTTCCAGCCTTTCTTTTTCCAGCCTTTCACCCACTTGGTAAGGCAGTTAATCAGGTATTCGCTATCGGTATGAAGGATAATGGGTTGGGTTTGTTGAGATGTTTGCAGGAATTGGAGGGCTGCGATCGCAGCTTGCATTTCCATTTTATTATTAGTGGTATGAGGGGATGCATCGCCCATTTCGTGGATTGAACCATCGCTAAAATAGACGACAACTCCCCAACCGCCAGGGCCAGGGTTTCCGGTGCAAGCACCATCGGTGTATATGCTTTGGATTGTGGGTTGAGTGGACATGGTTTAGGATATCGAACCGCAAAGGACGAGGCAGGCGCTAACAGCGGGTTTCCCGACTTATTCGCTCTTAGCGTTCCCGTAGGGTAGCAACTGCCGTGCTAAGGACGCTAAGGAAGAGTGATTAGCTGCGAATTGTTTTAACGAATATCCAGGCTATTATAGTTACCTTTCACATAGCCAAATATAGACAGGCTATTTTACAGGTGTTTGAGCTACTCCAATTTCAGCATGGACACGCTTAAATGTTGAAGTAATACGCCTTGGATGTACTACCTGACATCCCCTATCCCTCTGAACTATATTCATCAGGATTACTTTTCTTAGGTGATTAAGGTCTACTTAATCTTAATGACGAGGCTCGAAAAACTTTTCAAGTTGTCTATCTCAAACTATCATAAATGTATATGTTTAGGTTAATTTGGCTACAAAATGAATGAAGTTTTAACATACTGGTTCGCACTGCGGCTAAGGTAACTAACGATGTGGGCGGGAAGATTAAGTTAAAACTAAGGTGAGTTGCAGCAGTTTTCATGTATTTGAACCACATTTCTCGTAGGGGCACAGCAATGCTGTGCCCTTACTGCGCGATCTATTTAACTGAAAATAGCTGTAATTTTTGTCAGTTGATACAATCGCATTGTTAGCCGATACAATCGCATTGTCAGTCGATACAATGCCATTGTTAGTCGATACAATCGCATTGTCAGTCGATACAATGCCATTGTTAGTCAAAACAATCGCATTGTTAGTCGATACAATCGCATTGTCAGTCGATGCAATAACAATGCAGAAGGTTGCGTTTAAATAGCCTCCGTGAGTTGGAAAGCATTAATTGTCCGCTAATCTACCTACGCGGACTTAGTTTTGATGGTTCCGCGATTTCTAATCGCCAGGGTTACATACGTTTCAAATCTTGTAAAACTGCGGCGGCTGATTGATAGCGATCGCTAAAATGATAGCAAACCATTTTATCTAAAATCACCGCTAATTCTTCACTCACTTGTGCTGTTTGCCGCCACATAATATTACCCGTTTCTGGATCTGGGTGGAGGTCTTGTGGTGCTATCCCAGTTATGGCTTGAATGGCAATCATTCCTAAAGCGTAAATGTCACTGCATAAGCGCGGATGACCGGCAAATTGTTCTGGAGGTGCATAACCCCGCGTCCCAATGGCTACTGTGGCTAATTCTGTTTGCTCACTACTTGGCGGTTGCATCAATTTGACTGCACCAAAGTCAATCAATACCAGCCGATTGTCTTGAGCGCATCTAATAATATTAGCCGGTTTGATATCACGATGAATCACTCGATGCTGGTGAACAAATTCTAGAACTTCTAAAACTTGTTTTAACATCTCAATCACAAATGATTCGTTTTGCACATTCCGCACAGGTGGTAATTCTTCACTTAGGGTATGTCCCTCGATATATTCTTGAATCAAATAAAATTCTTGGTCATCTTCAAAATAAGCAAGTAGTTCGGGAATCTGATGATGTTTACCCAAAGATTGTAATATTTCAGCTTCACTATTAAACAACCTACGAGCAACTTGCAAAAATCGTGTATCTTGACGGGCTGGCATTAACTTTTTAACTACGCAAATCGGATTACCTGGGCGTTGAGTATCCTGTGCTAAATAAGTGCGGCCAAATCCACCAGCACCGAGAACTTGAGAGATTTTGTAGCGTCCACTCAAAAGCAAATCACCTGATTTTATTTCTGGTGAATCAACTGGGGGAGGAAAATCAAGATAGGAGTCGGGAAGTGCTGTTTTATCTTCTAAGAGTACATTTAATTGAGCGATCGCTTCTTGTTGTTTTTCAACTTGCAGAATAATCACCTGAGTTTGTCGCTGATTTTGGTAGCTAGTATAAGTAATCACACAAATGCTACTAATCACCAAAGCGAGGGCAGAGGGAACTAATGGTATCCATCCGGCTTGCAAAAACAAAGCAACGCAGATTCCTATTAAGCCAAGTAGAGTTGTCCCGACCACCACTAGCAACAGCAACGGATTTTGCCACCGCCATGCTATAATCCCACCTAAAAGCGACCAGCCCCACACCCAAATAAGTTCCGCCCAGTCTGGCCAATACCAAATTAGAGCTCGCCCATCCAACACTGTACTGATGAGTTGACTTGCTATCTGTGCATGAATAAACAGAGCAGGCATTCTGGCTGGTTGATCTGGCAAAGCGCTGTAGGGTGTATAAAAGCTACTTTGAGGTAAATTAGCGGCAGTAGCGCCAATAATTACAAGGCGGTCTTTGACTAAATTGGGTTTGACTTGTCCACTGAGGACTTGTGTGAGGGTTACTTCGTCGGCGAGGCTGTTGGGGTGATGGTAATTTAATAATATTTGATAGCCATCTGCATCTAGATGTTGGTAGCTACCGGAATTTGGTTGTAAACGCCAGAACAGGGTTTTACCTAACTTAAAATCTCCTTTATTAGTAAAGTCATATTCAATGCCTTGTTTTTCCAGATAATTAATTGCTATTAACGCACCAAATGCAAATGATGTTGTACATTTTTTGTATGGAGAGTTAACAAATAACAAACTGCGGCGAATAATTTGGTCGTTTTCATTGTCAGCAACCACATTGCCAAACCCAACATTCTCTATAGGTAAATTTGGCGGTGGTGGGATTTCATCTCTACCCAAGCTGCTGAAAAAACAGGTGCTGACGATGTTATCTTTATTTTGCAAATTAGCTGCCAAATACTTGTTTTCTGGTTGGAAAAGATATAAACCAACAATTCGCGGTTGATAAGTCTCTATTTTCTTTAACAGCTGATTTATTGTATGATCTGATGGAGTCCCTTTCTCTCGTTTGAGATCCTCGTCAGTGATTTTTACCAGCAAAATCCGCTTATCAGGTGCTTCTGCTAGACGCGATCGCAACATCTGATCATAAACTCTCAACTCCCAAGGCTGCAACCATTTGAGTTCCCGAACTCCCCAGATAAAGGCGGTAACTCCTACACTGGTAACTAAAATAATTTGCAACCAGCTTTTGCTCTTGAAAGTTTCACGCGAATCCTGAACTTTGACAAAGGGGACACGGAGTTTTTCTAATAGTCCACTAATCACGGCGTTGCGGCGGTAGCCTGAATTGGGTAGATTTTGCAGGCGCAGAAGTTAATTTTCTGACTCTAGGTTAATTAGCTTTTAACCTGAGCTTCTATATTAATGTAACAATTTACTTGCTGCTTAGAGACTAGACAAGCGATTGGGCTATGCAGCTAATCATCCGTTTGAGATGTTTGAGCATCTTTAACAGCACTGGCAATTGGGAAAGAAATAGGATTAGTAGATGGGGTTAGTGAATCTAACTCGGATTGTTCGAGTGATGCCTCAATGCTTGAATCAGCAAAATAGGAGTCAAATATTTTATCATAGTTAGAAGCAACAGCTAAAAAAGCGCCACCTAAAATATAGATAGGTAATGGCAAATTAAATTCTTGCAACCAGTCAAACAGTTCCGCTAAGGCAAATAACACAAAAAAGCAGGCAAGCCAAACCCTCATATTTTTATTCTCTCGATTGAAACAACTCTATTAATAGCTTAAATAGGTTGCCTAATAGTTGATGTAGTACATAATCACCAACTTACAACAGACCTCTTGCAAAAGTCCTAGATGTGTGGGACAAGTTGGGTAGCATTGATGACGTTGGAAAAAAAAGAGAGTACCTCACCTACTTCCAAACAAGTAAATGCGTACGCTCAACAAGCAAATGCTGTCGCTCAACAAGTAAATGCGTACGCTCAACAAGCAAATGCTGTCGCTCAACAAGCAAATGCTGTTGCTCAACAAGCAAATGTTGTCGCTCAACAAGCAAATGCTGTCGCTCAACAAGCAAATGCGTACGCTCAACAAGCAAATGCTGTCGCTCAACAAGCAAATGCGTACGCTCAACAAGCAAATGCTGTCGCTCAACAAGCAAATGCGTACGCTCAACCTGACTTTTGACGGGATGTGGAAAAGGGGATAGACTTTTGCAAGAGGTCTAACCTCTATAACTCTAGATAGATGTAGTGAGAGTTATAGCATCTGCTATATTCCAATATCTACTAGAAAAATAAAAATATATTTAGCTTATGCCTCAATCGAACAGCTAAGGATTGCACAGTTGGTTCGTGAGACTTGGCAGTGCCTCAAACTTTCACAGGTAAAACTGGCAACGATGTTAGGAGTTTCGTTCTACAGTATAAACCGATGGCAAAACGGACGGACACGACCTTCGCCACTGGCTATGAAACAAATTAAAGAGCTATTACACTAAATGGGAGAACCCGGTGAAGCGCTTTTAGCCAGATACTTTAAAAAATGAGGAGCAGAGACTGTGACTAAAGAGGCAAAGGGCAGGGGACAATAAAATATTAGGTGTGATTGAATTTTTTAGCAACCAACTTTTAGAGCCTGACACCAATTTACTCCAAATGATCAGTGCGATCGCCACTCAGATTGGTCAATTCATCGAGCAGCAGCGAAATTTGTCGTTACTGTAAGAAAGTGAGGAAAAATCTCGCCGGATTTTGGAAACATTAGGTGTCTCGATTGAGAAAGAAAATTTTCCCCTTGTTAAAGATTTAATTTATCATCTAAAAGCTCAAGAGGTTACAGATTTGCGGCAATATTTGGGTGAACAGGAGCAAGTAGAAGAAAATCTGCGTCATAGTGAAGCACGCTACCGCTCACTGGCAGAAGCAAGCGCATCCATCGTCTGGAGTGCGGGGCCTTGGGGCAACGTTGTTGACGAGATTCCAACTTGGGAGGCGTTCACTGGGCAAAGTCCCGAAGAATACAAAGGATGGGGTTGGGTTGACGCACTGCACCCAGATGACCGTACATCTGTAGCTGCTATTTGGAGACAGGCCTTTTTTGGACGCAGCGTTGCAGTTGCCGAGTATCGTGTTCTGCGGCATGACGGCGAATACCGTTACATGAATATACGCGGTGTGCCTATACTTGATGAAACAGGCGAAATTCAGGAATGGGTAGGAATGTGCGTAGATATTAGCGAAGGCAAGCAAGCTGAGGCAGAACGTGAGCAATTGCTGGCGCTACTGAAAACAGAACAGACTCGCTTGGTTGAAGCTAACGTTCTGCTTGATACCCTCTTCAATAACGCACCTATAGGTATTGGTCTATGGGATGAGAAATTAAGATACGTTCGGTTGAATGACGCTTTAGCTGAGATTAATGGTTTTCCCCAAGAGGTGCATATCGGTAAGACTGTCGCCCAAGTGCTACCTGGAGTAGATTCTACGGTCATGGAAGCTTTTCGTAATGTGATCGAGACTGGAGAATCTATTGCCCAAGAGGCCAGTGGAGAGACACCTGCCGCGCCTGGAAAGCAGCGGCACTGGTCGGTAAATTATTATCCAATTCAACTACCAGATGATATTACTTGGGTGGGTGCAATCTGCCAAGAAATCACGGATCGCAAGCAAGCAGAAGTCGAGCGCCAACAGCTATTTGAGCGGGAGCAAGCGGCTCGTGTTGAGGCTGAAGCTGCCAAAGAGCAAGTTACCAAGATTTTAGAAAGTATCACTGATGGCTTTCTTGCCTTTGACAGTGAGTGGCGCTTTACCTACCTCAATCATCAGGGAGGCATAAATCTGGGGCGTTCCTGCGAGGATTTGCTCGGAAAAAATTTGTGGTCAGAGTTTCCAGAACTGGCTGATACTAGCTTTGGTCAGCTTTATCAAAGGGCAGTTGCTCTAGGAATGCCCCTTGAGCTTGAAGATTATTACCCACCCTTTGATGCATGGTTTGCGGTTCGCGCCTATCCTTCAGCCACAGGGTTATCAGTTTATTTCCGTAATATTAGTATACGCAAACAGGCAGAGGCAAAACTGCGCGAGAGTGAGGCGTGTTTTCGGCTGATGGCTGAGAATTCAACTGATATTATTTCACGCCATACAGTAGATGGAATTCTTCTTTACGTTTCACCAGCTTGCTACACAGTATTGGGGTATCAGCCAGAGGAACTAGTAGGTCATTCCAGCCAGGAGTTAGTTCACCCTGACGATTTGGCAGAGATTGCCAGGAATTATCCAGTCAATGCCGATTTACCAGATATTTATACTATTACTCACCGCGCTCGTCACAAAGACGGACATTATATTTGGTTGGAAGCAACTGTTCGAGCTATTCGCGATCGCCAAACTAAAGAAATTTTAGAGATGCAAGCGTCTTCGCGGGATATTACAGAGCGCAAGCAGGTGGAGGTGGAGCAGCGTTTTCTAGCTGACGCTAGTGAGATTTTGGCTGCATCATTAGACTACGAGACAACCTTAGCCAGTTTAGCGCGTTTGGCAGTGCCTGAAATAGCTGATTGGTGCTTAGTTGATATTATTTGTGACAATCAATTAGTCCGCCGGGTTGCAGCAGCCCATGCCGATCCAAAAAAACAAGAATTAGTAGAACAGTTACAAAATTATCCGCCTGATTTGACACGAAAAGAAGGTATTGCTGAGGTAATACGGACAGGCAAATCACAAATTACTCATTTTATTTCTGATGAACAGATACAAGCGGTAAGCCATAATGCCAGTCATCAAAAAATCTTGCAAGAACTAAATCCGACATCTGGTATTAGTGTACCCCTCATAATTCGGGGACGGGTGCTGGGAGCTATGACTTTGGTATCTTCTTCAGGTCGTCGCTACGATACCAAAAGCCTAATGTTATCAGAAGAGTTAGCTCGCCGGGCTGCCGTAGCCGTTGATAATGCCCGACTATATACAGAAACACAGCAATCTCAACAGGCGGCTTTACGGGCAGCATCTCGCACTGCGCGTCTGCAAGGCATTACCGCCGCACTTTCTGAATCTCTGACTCCGGCACAGGTTGCTGAAGTAATGGTAGAGCAAGGTATGGCAGCTTTGGGAGCTAGTTCTGCTTTAGTAGCACTAGTGACTAATAGCAGCACTGAACTAGAAATTGTCCGTGCAGTAGGTTATCAACAGGAAGCAGTAGATTCATGGCGTCGATTCTCTATTAATGCATCCGTACCACTGGCAGAAGCAGTGAGAAACAAGCAGCCCATCTGGCAAGAGTCAACAGCAGCGAGGATTGCTCGTTACTCACATCTTGGTAAGGAATACGCCCAGGTTGACTACGGAGCTTGGATTTCAATTCCATTGATCATCGAGGGGCGAGCCATAGGTGGAATGTCTCTAGCTTTTGCCGAAATTCAGGAGTTTAGTCAGGATGACCAACCCTTCATGCTGGCACTAGCACAGCAGTGCGCTCAAGCGATGGAACGGGCCCGTCTATACGAGGCAGAGCAAACGGCACGGGAAGCAGCAGAAAACGCTAACCGAATTAAAGACGAATTTCTAGCAGTCCTTTCTCATGAATTGCGATCGCCACTCAACCCAATTTTAGGATGGTCTAAGCTACTCCAAACCAAAAAACTTGATGAAAAGACAATCCCTCAAGCGCTGAAGACTATTGAACGAAATGCTAGGTTACAAGCTCAACTGATTGAAGACTTACTGGATATCTCCCGGATTTTACAAGGTAAACTTAGCCTGAATATCTACCCAGTTGATTTGACATCTGTGATTTCCGCAGCAATGGAAACAGTGCGGTTATCGGCAGAAGCTAAGTCAATTGAGATGCACATTAGCCTGGAACCACATTTGGGGCAAGTTTTAGGTGATTCTGGCCGATTACAGCAAATCGTTTGGAACCTGCTCTCAAATGCAGTTAAGTTTACACCTGCGGGGGGACGGGTTGATATTCGACTGAAACAAGTAGGGGGTAAAGAAATACCAAACCACTCCCCGCTTTATGCTCAAATTATCGTCAGCGACACTGGCAAAGGCATCGATCCTAATTTTCTGCCTTACGTGTTTGAATATTTTCGCCAAGAGAACAGCAGCACCACCAGAAAGTTTGGTGGACTGGGATTAGGATTAGCGATCGTCCGTCACTTAGTCGAACTGCATGGCGGCACAGTGCAGGTAGAAAGCGAGGGCGAAGATCAGGGGGCAACTTTTACCGTGAGACTCCCACTGCTCCAAAATCAATCAGAGATTAAACAGGAGAGTAATGACTCAGAGACATCCTCAAATTTAAATGGTGTCAATATTTTAGTAGTGGATGATGATGCAGATACGCGAGAATTTATTGCCTTCTTGCTAGAGCAGTATGGGGCAAATGTGACAGCAGTAGCATCAGCAAATGAAGCACTAGCCGCTTTAAGCCAATCCTTGCCAGATATACTTTTAAGCGACATTGGGATGCCAGAAGTGGATGGATGTATGTTTATGCGACAGTTGAGAACACTGCCAGCAGAGCAAGGAGGGCAAATTCGAGCGATCGCACTTACTGCCTATGCTGGAGAAATGAACGCCAAGCAAGTACTTGCAGCTGGATTTAACAAGCATCTTGCCAAACCAGTAGAGCCAGCCGAATTAGTAGATGCGATCGCCAACTTAATAGCTGAATAAACCGCAACGCGAGAGTCATTAGTTCTTGAGATACCACGCCCCCTGCCCCCTGCCCCCTGCCTCCTGCCTCTTATAAACCTGTCTCTAGCTGTTTACCCTGCATTCAGCGCATCTATCAATTGCGGCCCTGCTGCAAATGGTCCAACCCAATTCACGGTTACACCCAATGCTTGGAAACGTGGCTCAACAGCTTTTTTGGATTTGACAAGATCACCAGAACTTTGATACGCCAAGTTAATTACTTTGGCGTTTGTCTGCGCTTGGGTACTTTGCACAAGGCTACCGGCAAAGGGAGATAATAAAGTAAACAGTCCCAGTGCTGAATATTGGACAATACGCTTTAAAACTGTGCGACGTTGTGGTTGATATGGCTTATTCATCAGTTGTGATTTTCCTCGTAATTTTTAGCTTTTAGGTTGTAAGTCTTACTTTCTTTCTTTCAGCAAGTAAGATAATAGGAAGTTGTTATTTAAACCTCCTAGAACACCAATTTATGATTACAAATTGAGATTGTGCTAATTCAAGAAATCTCCTTTTGCATTTGGGAGCATACCAAATGTGTAAAAACATATTTTGTCATTGCGAGCGTAATGAAATGAAGCGAAGCAATCGCAGCATCTAGACTTTGCGATTGCTTCATTCCGCAACTCTTAGAGACGCACTCGCGTTC
Source organism: Nostoc favosum CHAB5714 (assembly GCF_020829495.1). GTDB lineage: Bacteria > Cyanobacteriota > Cyanobacteriia > Cyanobacteriales > Nostocaceae > Nostoc > Nostoc favosum. The sequence continues at coordinate 29,046 of NZ_JAIVFQ010000028.1, forward strand.
GCTCCATTCGCAATGACTACCTGCTAACTTGGTAAATTTGCTTGCATTGGGATGCTCCCTTTGCATTTAGTAAATTGGTATTCTAGTTTGTTTTAAAAAGCAGACTTCATATCTGATTATTCTCTACTTTTCACTAATCAGTGTTGGTGGAGTAATAGCTGCATATTCTTTGGGTGTAAGCAATGCTTCTTGAACATCAATTTTTTTTGGTAATATTTTTTCGTTATAAAATAAATCTGCAACACTTTGTTGAGCTTTCATCAACTCTGGAGTAATTCCTTTTAGTCGATAATTAGCGCGTCCAGAAAATTGTTTACTATAGTTACTTTAAAAGAATTCAACCTAGTTATTCAAGCTTTTTGTCTCGTCCTGTTTAAAAAATATGGGGGATAAATTTTACTTATAGTTCTAGCTTTTTAGAGACGCAATTTCTTGCATCTCTACTTCAGATATAGAGGTTAAAATGGACGACTACCTGCAAGGCTAACCCGTTTCAAGACCCTTCGCTCATTCGGATCAAATGCTTGACGGTAGTGCAAGGTAGCTTGATTATTCCAGTAGACAATATCACCTATAGACCATTTATGTTGGTAGTAGAACTTGGGTAAATGCTTACTTATTCGCTAACACCTCTGAGGGAGTAATTTTGGCGTACTCTTCAGGCGTCAAAAACCCATCCCTAACATTCACCTTCTTGGGGATAAGTCCTAAGCTGTACCACTTATCTGCAACCTCTTGTTGCTTGATAATGGTTTTTTCAGTAATCGGTAGCAGCCCATAGTCATATTTATCATGCATTATTTCTAAAGTAGGTGGATCTAGCTGAGTTACAGGAGCAAGCAGTTGTGCTACTTCTTTGGGATGATCCTTAGTCCAAATTTCTGCTTTTTCTAGCTCCTCTAGAAACACTTTGATAACATCAGGATGAGCCTGATAAAACTGGCGTGAGGTTGAGTAAAAGTTGCCAGTATCCCGCAACTTACCACCATCTGTTAGAACACGAGCTATTTTATTTTGTACATTTCTGGTAGCGAATGGCTCCCAAATATACCAAGCATCCACCTTGTTCTGACTGAATGCCGCATTTGCGTCTGCGGGTGCTAAAAAAACAGATTGGACATCACTCAGTTTCAGTTTTACATCTTCTAATGCCTTAACTAATAAGTAGTGACCGATAGAAGCTTTTTGAAAAGCCACTTTTTTACCCTTCAAATCAGTAACACTTTTAATCGGAGAGTTTACAGGAACTAAAAGTGAGATAGCTTTACCACTAGGGCGTGTAGTAGCTAGATAAACAAGAGGCGCTCCTGCTGCTTGTGAAAATACAGGAGGCGATTCGGCTGTAGATGCGATATCTAGTCCATTTGCATTCAAGGCTTCTAGCTGTTGTGGCCCAGCCGCAAACTCAGCCCACTGCACTTTAAAACCCAGAGGCTCTAATCGCTTTTCTAAGGAACCCTGTTTTTCTAAAATTGCTAAAGCGGAAAGTTGTTTTGAACGTACAATCCGTACTACTTGCTTCTCAGTTGACTTCTGTGTAGCGCTAGATGAAGCCAGCGATTCAGGCGAAGTTGCCGACTGTTGAGTGTTATTTTTTACTTCACTACAACTCGATAGGGCTGTTGATAGCATTAAGCAGTAACCAAGAGCAAACAACAAGGAACGACGTGTTGTTCTCTGGCTTTTTCTGAATTCAAACTTTCCTTTTAAAGCTGGCATTGGTTGTTTTATTGATTTCCCTCTAGGTGGTTAGAACAATGATGATTAATTGCAATGTAAAAAACAAAAAATCTTATCTATTAAGTTATTTAAAAATTACAATAAATATTTATTAAATTAGAGGATGTTTTAAAAGCCCCAGAAGGTATAATTTTGCTGTTCTCACTTGGGTTAACTTCGACGATAAATCAAGGTTTTAGCCATGTACTGAGATACTTGACTGTACTAACTAGGAGAACAAAAGACCCTTTTAAAACATCCTCTTAGGTAAGAGAGTGGGTATTACCCACCCCCCAACAATTCGAGGAACTGAAAATTTAATAGTTAGAAGGGAAAATTTAGGAAGTGGAGTGAGAAGATCCCACTCCAATATCGTGCTAGTGGAAGATTGAAACTTGTGAGTAAAACTCTGTCTTGTTCGTGTTCAATTTTGCTAGTATTTCCAAGCGACTAGAATTGTAGCTTTGTAGGAAGTGTTTTTAGTTGAGTCATATCAATTTTAGATTGTTGGGCATTGGGCATTGGGCATTGGGCATTGGGCATTGGGCATTGGGCATGGGTTATTCCTGTTGTCTCCTTCATCACCCTTGTCTCTAAGAATATTGGGTGATCACAGGTAGTTGATCGTTGAGTACCCAATCGCCGATCGCTCGCAATTTGTAGTCCACAGGATCATGGAGGGTAAAAGTTCGCAAATCTCGCCAGTAACGGTCAAATCCATACTTAGTTGCAGTGGCGCGAGTTCCGGTAACTTCAAAGATGCGGTTGGTAATATCTATACCTACACGGGTAGCTAATGCCTTGGACGCGGAAACTGCGTTAGCGAAGCTCGCCGCAGGCATCGCTACTTCTCCCCTCTCTTGATGAGTCAGCGATACATCCTTATCCCACGCTGCTTGCACCTTTTCGGCTGCTTGGTCGGCTAGAGCGATCGCAGCTTGAATTTCCACCCAAAAATCACCGTAATGATGTAGAAGATATGGGTCTTGAGTAGCACTATCTACCCCTGATGTAATCCACGCTTTAGTAGTAGTTTTTGTATACTCACGAGCGGCGGCGAAGGCTGCTTTAGTAATTCCTAGATAAACATTGGTTTTTGTTAGCTGGGCAATAATGCCAAGAAATTTTAAACTCTCATTTCTCCGTGTCCTCTGCGCCTCTGCGGTTCGTTATTTAGGAGAAATGTAGAGTGGGCAAGGCCCACGCTACAAGTGAACAGAGGAAATGGAACATGGAACGTTGTAAAAAATTGTCCTTTGTCATTAGTTATTTGTCCTTTGGTAATGACCAATGACTAATGACAGTTATTTCTTAGCCGCTAAATATTCGTTTGCGGCTTTCTCAACACCTGTACCCTTGAAGAAGTCTTGATTGAGACTGGTGTACAACTCCAAAGGATGGATTGAGAGGAAGTAGCGGAGGTCTTCTTCGGTAATGATTTCGTGTTCTGCCATTGAGTAAGCGTTGGCAGTAACGGCGGTGATATCAGGCACATCCCAGTGACCGGAATCTGAACCCAAGAAGCGCATATTCCAACTCTTCAATTCCTTCTTCGGGAGTGTGCAGGGGAATGGCGGCGATGGGTGTTAAGCGATCGCTATAAGGGCGGAAAATATCAGCATGGTAGGTGTTAACTGCTCGACAAACAGCCCGCCGCATTTCTTCGTTACCGATATTCGGGGCCATTGTTGCCAAGTTGGGGTACACAACGGCAAAGTCTGTACCTGTTTCTTGCAAGCGCTCATGCAGCAACTTGGGTAAGCTAATAGTAGCTAAATTCAAAGTATTTTTTGTAGGACGACCCCACCAGTTAGGGCGATTGGTGCGATAAGCAAAACGTTCTTCCCAAGTTTGCTTATACCACTTAAAGCGGGAAGATCCTGGTAAATTCTCTTTGAAACGTTCGACAAGTGCAGTTCCACCAATTTGCTCTAAATAATCCAAGACTGCTGGTTCAAATTCTTGGGTATGTACATCAGTATCAATGATCGGATAACCAAGTTTTTCCCGAATTTGAGCAGACTTGGTTTTTTGTGGGCGGTCTAGAGCGATCGTCATGATAGTTTACCCTCATCAAATGTTTATAGACATTGGCAAAGACGCGATAAATCGCCGTCTTTACAAGAATCAATCATTTGTAGAGACGGCGATTTATCGCGTCTCTTAAACCGAACCGTATTGCCTAGTCCCTAGTCTCTTTCCCAGCCAAAAATTCATCTGCGGTTTTCTCGATAGCCGTACCTTTGAAGAAGTCACGATTCAGGCTGGTATACAACTCCAAGGGATGAATTGACAGGAAATATTGCAAATCTTCTTCGCTGATAATCTTGCGTTCTACCATTGAATAAGTATTAGCAGCGATCGCAGTAATATCAGGTACGTCCCAGTGGCCAGAATCGGAACCCAAAAATGCTTTAACCCGATCGCCATAAGGATTAGCTTTGCGGTTAAAAGCTTGGGCTACACGGGTATCATCTGATTCTGTCCCGAAGTAGAAGTGATTCAAGAAGCGATCGCGGATATCCTCTGGCTTGGTAACTCCTGCTACGGCGAATTCATCCAAATCACCTGGCTCTAAGGGAGATACTAAGTCAGCGTGGAAACCTAAACCACTGCCTAGTTGATCCAAACGACCATGTACTAGTTCACCACCATAGCGGGTATATAATTCTAGCAGTTCTTCATAATTAACATTGGCGGGATTGTTATTTTCTACCAAATGGTCTTTATTGCGAGTATCCCAGTGCCAAATCAAATCAGTGTACAAACTAGCACCCCAAGCTGAACCTCCTTCTAAAAAGGCAAACTTGAGTGTAGGGAAGCGGTGAGTTACACCACCAAAGAACAGAGATTTACATAGTGCTTCCCCAGCCGATGCAAAGTGACCAATATGGTTGTATTGGTAATTGCTAATGGAACGCCGATTTATCCAGCCCATACCGGAAGAGTGGGTGGTGGGTACAACTTTCAGTTCTACGCACTTCGCCCAGAAGGGATCGTAATCATACTTACTATCCAAGCCAAAGGTGTCAATCCAGATGGCTTCGTTAGCTACTTCTTCGCCATATTTCTCGAAGGCGGGAATCGGGCGGCGGATATGTCCGGGGATTTGAATGGCTTTGAGTCCCAAAACCTTCACCGCATATTCCAATTCTGCGATCGCCTCTTCGGGCGTATGCATGGGAATGGCAGCAATGGGTGTTAAGCGATCGCTATAAGGACGGAAAATATCAGCGTGGTAAGTATTAGCTGCACGGCACACAGCCCGCCGCATCTCTTCATTACCGATGTGTGGTGCCATCGTTGCCAAGTTGGGATACACAACGGCAAAGTCTGTACCAGCTTCTTGCAAGCGTTCGTGCAGTAACTTTGGCAAACTAACGGTGGCTAAATTTAAAGCGTCGTTGGTGGGACGAGTCCAGAAAGGAGGGCGGGCGGTGCGGTAAGTGCGGCGTTCATCCCAAGATTGGTTAAACCATTTAGAGCGAGATGCACCGGGTAAGTGTTCTTGGAAACGCTCTGCGATCGCAGTTCCAGCAACTTGCTCTAAATAGTCCAAGAATGCTGGGGGAAATTCTTGGGTATGTACATCGGTGTCAATGATCGGATAACCAAGTTTTTCCCGAATTTGAGCAGACTTGGTTTTCTTGGGACGGTCTAGTGCAATAGTCATAGCCATTTTACCTGAATTTTCAAATGCATTGGTCAAGAGGGGAGCAGAAAGTTTACAGGACTTACGCAAAATAATGGAAAAACGAACCGCAAAGGCGCAAAGGACACAAAGGAATGAGAGTTTTAGAGAGCTATTGCGTAAGTCCTAAGTTTATAAGCCTGGAAGTTGAGCCTTTGAGCCTGGAAGTTGAGCCTTTGAGCCTGGAAGTTGAGCCTTTGAGCCTGGAAGTTGAGCCTTTGAGCCTGGAAGTTGAGCCTTTGAGCCTGGAAGTTGAGCCTTTGAGCCTGGAAGTTGAGCCTTTGAGCTTGGAAGTTGAGCCTTTGAGCTTGGAAGTTGAGCCTTTGAGCTTGGAATTTGAGCCTTTGAGCCTGGAAGTTGAGCCTTTGAGCCTGGAAGTTGAGCCTTTGAGCTTGGAAGTTGAGCCTTTGAGCCTGGAAGTTGAGCCTTTGAGCTTGGAAGTTGAGCCTTTGAAATACTTAATTAACGCCGTGTGCAACTTTCTCTCAAACCTAACCCCCAACCCCTTCCCTACAAGCGTTGGGGAGCAAGAATCAAAGCCTCTCTCCCCTTGGGGGAGAGGTTTGGAAGTGGGGTTTAAAGAATAAGTCCCACATCGCGTTAATTACAAAAATTTGTTTTTCTTGCTTAGAAAAGTTACTGATTCCTGCCTCCTCTGCTCCCCCTACTCCCTCATCTCCCTCATCCCCCCACTCCCTATTTCTCTTCAGCAACCCAATCTGTTAATTTAAAGTCCGACTTTGCTAAACCCTGCGAGACTAAAAAATTCTTTGTCCCCTCTAAAAGTTTCACACCCTCGGCTGGTAATGGTTCTTCTGATATTTGTTTGAGCGGTAACGATACTTTAATAATATTGAGGGGATATTTAGTAGTTTGGGCATGGTACTGATAATATTCTTCAGAATTAGCTTTTAAATCCTTAGCTGCTTCTGTGAGAATTGCATTAAATTTCTGTGGAAAATCAGGTTGTTTCGCCAGAAAGCTTTCGGTTGCTACAACTAATGATGTCCCTGACAGACCTTTATGATTCGCAGAAGAATCAATCACTGGAAACCCTTGTGATTTCAAAAAAGGCCCCAAATCACTTGAAGTTGCATAAGCAGCTATATCACCACGTTCTAAAGCAGCTTTTGCCTCAGTAGTCATCAAATGAACAACTTTTACATCCTTGGCAATTTTAGCTTCAGCTAACAGACCCAGCAGGTATCGATGCATATAAGAACCTTTTTGGGTAGCTATTTTTTCACCTTTGAGTTCAGCAAGCGATCGCGCCCCATTCTTTTTCGCTACTAACCAGGCGGTTGTATTAAATTGAGTAATCCGCAATAATCGGGTTTCCTGACCCCTCGCTCTCAAAACTATGGCTGGTGTATCTCCTAAAGAGCCAACATCTAATTGTCCAGCGACAAGCGCCTCATTTAGATCCGGCCCGTTAGGAAACCTTGCAAAAGTAATGTTTTTAAATCCCGCTTTTTGCAACTCACTATCTAATATTCCTTTTTTCTTTGCCCAACCAAGTGGCCCTGTAGGTTCTGAACTACCTACATAACCTATTCGTAGGGTAGAAATGTTGTTAGATGCAGCTACAGCACTATTGGCCTTAATAGCCTCAATAGATTGAGCAGATTTTGTTTCGCCTTGGCTACATCCTGTAGTTAGTAGTAGTAGGATACAAGCCACTGATGTTGATAATCTTGAAGGAAGTTTATTTTTACTGATAGAACCTGTTCCTACTGCGATTGCTAGCATGACTCTTTTCTCCGTCGTACTATACGCCGTGTGCAACTTTCTCTCAGACCTAACCCCCAACCCCTTCCCTACAAGCGTTGGGGAGCAAGAATCAAAGCCTCTCTCCCTGTGGGGGAGAGGTTTGGAGAGGGGTTCTAAGGATAAGCTGCACATCGCGTTACTATTTCATCTGCTTCAGAATTTGGAATGTTTGATCGGCTTTTGCTGTTGATGTACGTTTATGTCCCCAACCGATGTTTTCCCGGTAACTACCCAGTAGCCCAACTTCTGCCAATTCTGCCTCGTTGACCGAAGTCGTCACATCGCTTTCTGGTGCAACATAAAGAGCATCAACTGGACAATACAATTCGCACATATAACAGGTTTGGCAGTCACTCTGTCGAGCAATAGTTGGCGGCGCATCGGGTACTCTGTCAAACACGTTGGTTGGACAAATGTTTACGCAGATATTACATTTTATGCACCGCGACTCGCTGACCAACTCAATCACACTAATGCTCCTATTTTGGGTTGTGACTTTTCTGTACTATGTAAAGGCTGAGTTTTCACCCAGACTTGATCTAATCCGCCACTAATCAGGTGATGTTGCTGGTTAGCATCAAGTTCTGGATAATCTAGATGTTTGTGCATACCACGAGTTTCTTTACGTTCAATGGCACTGCTGTACATCCACCTCGCTGTGGCTACCATCGCCGCCGCTTCTCGCGCCCGAATTAGCTCTTTATCTGATGTTACCTGGCTACTGCGGAGTTCTTGCCAAAGATGATTTAGCCTACCCAAAGACTCGCTTAAGCCTTGTTCTGTACGGAAATAGTTCTTTTCGTAAGGAAATACTTCAGCTTGGACTGCTTGAATAATTTCATCAGTTGCTAAGGTTTGAGAGCGATCGCTTTGTAATACTACCTCTCCAACACCCAAAACTAGTCGTTGAGTTTTGTGTTCTCCCAAACTGCGGCTATATTCAGCAGCCGATTTCCCCGACCAATAGCCAGAAGATATTGCCCAAGCTGCATTGTGGCTACCGCCGCCAGTAAATCCACCACAAATCAGTTCGCGTGTGGCGGCATCTCCTGCTGCATAAAGTCCCCGCACAGAACTGGCACAACTCTCATCTACAATCCGAATTCCTCCCGTACCGCGCACCGTTCCTTCTAGGCGCAGAGTCACAGGGAAACGTTGAGTAAATGGATCAATACCTGCACGGTCAAAGGGTAAAAAGAAGTTGGGTTGCGCTAAACGCATAGATGCCCGCATCGATTCAGCCGCTTTGTCTATGATGGCGTAAACTGGCTGTTGCAACAATGTCTGGGCAATTACTGAACGTCTATGAGAACTTGCACCCGGAATCACACTACCATCTTCGTAGGTGAAGGTTGCCCAATTATAGAACAGGGTTTTGGTGACTGAAGAAAAGGCGGGAGAGATGCCATAAGCATTAGAAAATTCCATACCCGACATCTCAGCACCAGCTTCTGCCGCCATCAGATAACCATCCCCTGTCAGGACGTTGCATCCTAACGCTTTACTGAGAAACGCACAGCCACCTGTTGCGATAATTGTGGACTGCGATCGCACTACCCATTTACTACCAGTTTGACGGTTCACACCTGTTGCACCAGCAACAGCACCATCGTCATCTACCAGTAATTCTAAGGCGGGGCTGTTGTCTAAAATTTTGACTCCTGCCCGTTGAATTTGCCGCCGCATCAGCCGCATATACTCAGGCCCTTGCAGCGATCGCCGATAGGGTTTACCTTCATCGTCCGTGGGAAAGGGATAACCCCACTCTGCTAACTGATTGACGTTTACGTAGGTCTGATTCAATACCCGATCCATCCAGTTGCGATCGGATAAAAACCCACCCAACGATTCCCGACTTGCTTTTGCTGTTTCTCGTGCTTCTGGGTCAGGTGGCACATACCACACACCATTACCAGATGCAGCAGCACATCCAGTCGTACCACAATATCCTTTGTCTACCAGGACAACTTTAGCTCCACTTGATGCAGCACTCCAAGCCGCCCAAGTGCCAGCCGGCCCACCCCCAATTACCAACACATCTGCTTGGAGGTCAAGTTCAAAATCGGTTGTTAACGTTTTCAGCATTTAAAATATCTTCCCCCACCGATAAAGTCTTAAGCATCAAGTCTTCACCCCATCAATGCTGCACACTATCCGAAATCTGTTTGCTTACCTACTTGATACCTTACTAGTACCGCAAGGCGGAATTCAAAATTCAAACAGGTATACAGCATAAGCGTTTCATTGATTTAGAATGGGTGGTTTATTTACGCCGTGCTGTACTAGTAGGCTCATTGCGGCTCCTGAAAGCAGGTTACTAGCAGATTATTATAGCCTTAAACTACTTTAACCTGATCGAATAACCGTAGTTTATTTATATAACAAAGCTTTTCACAGTTTCTAACAAAAAGCAAGCACTTTTACAAACAAATTAAAACGTAAAGTTCTGTAAAATAAATTTTCTATCCCTCAAAGGACACTTGCTTTTTATTGTGTTTTGTGCAAACATCCAAAGTTAGTTCGCAAACCACTAAATTTCGATAGACTTACTGTGGTTTAATGAGTTTCTCTAAACAAGTGCAAGGAGTGCCATTCTTGCTTGATGATTGGATTGTTAAAAGGCTTGAAACAATAATAGTTTTACTGAGCAACCTATAGCAATCTTTAGATAATCTGCTCCTGAATTCTGCTGTATATAGCAGTCCTAAATCATTTGTGAAAATTATATATCTCTTTCTTCTTTCTTCCCTTTGCGCCCAAAGCCAATACTTTGCGGTTCGTTTTCAAATTTTATATTTTTCACGAATCAAATAGGACTGCTATATACGGATGTTCGCTCTTCCACAAGTTCTTGTAGCTCATAAAAAAGATTAACCAACGAAATTAAGTTGATATTGTGTGAGGAACAAACAACCCATGTCTAAAATTTTGTGGAATTATTTGCTAGTGATTCCAGCCTTGTTCGGTGGACTCATAGTTTTATCTTCAGCAGCAAGTGCATCTGAAGTAGAAAAGACGACACAGCAAGTAATACCAATTGACAAGAATATTGCTCAAAGAACTCCATCACTCTTGGATAACACAGTAAAAGTGCAAGTTTTAGGTGTTCCTAGCGATCGCATAGAGCAAGTTACATCTGTATCACAACTATCTGATGTTAATCCTACAGATTGGGCCTTTCAAGCGTTGCAGTCTCTAGTTGAGCGCTATGGCGTGATTACGGGATATCCAGATGGCACATTTAAAGGTAATCGGGCGCTAACTCGTTATGAATTTGCCGCAGGCTTGAATGCAGCCCTTGATCGCCTCAACGAATTGATTGCGACTAGCACTGGAGAGTTGGTACGAAAAGAAGACTTAGCTACTCTGCAAAAACTGCAAGAACAATTTGCATCTGAACTCGCCACACTGCGCGGACGGGTAGATGCTTTAGAGACGCGTCAAGCTAACATAGAAGCCAATCAGTTTTCTACAACTACCAAACTGATTGGTGATGCAACATTCCTGGTAGCAGATACATTTGGCAATGCCTACGGCGGGCAAAGCCAACGCGCCAATAATACTCCTGCTGATGATACAAATGATGGAACTCAAACCTTTTTTGCTTATCGTGCCAGACTTAACTTTCAAACGAGCTTTACAGGTAGAGATCAACTAACCACTCTTTTAACAGCGGGAAATAACATTCCTAACTTGGCGGCTACTACGGGAACCCACATGACCCGTTTTACCATTGATGGTGACGGGAGAGCTGATACCTATCTTAGTCAGTTAACATATCGTTTCCCGTTAGGCTCAAAAGCTACTGTATGGGTAGGGCCTAGAGCGCTTCAACCAGCTGTGTTTACTCCCACCTTAAATGGTGCGGTTGCTGGCCTAAACGGTGCTGTTTCTCGGTTTGCCACATTCAACCATACCATTTATCGACCAGGCTTTGATGGTGCGGGTTTAGCTCTTGGGTATAAGTTTAGCGATCAATTGCAATTAAGCTTAGGTTACATAGCAGATAATAATCAGGCTCCTAACCCTACCCGTGGACTTTTCAATGGTACTAATTTGGCACTTGCTCAGTTAACCATATCACCCACGCGCCAGTTAGATATTGGTCTAACTTACACCCGCAAATACTATATTGATAACACTAGTGGTGATGACCCTAATTTTAACGTCACTGGTGGTACAGGTAGCGTTTTCGCCAGAAATCCTTTTGAACAAAATTCCACTACAACCGATAACTTCGGATTTCAATTTAACTGGAGAACCAGTCGGAGCTTAATTTTAGGTGGTTGGTTCGGCTATACACGCGCCAATCAAAATAGAGGTGGTGATAGTGATGCGACGATTATTAATACTGCGCTGACAGTTGCTTTACCAGACTTGTTTAAGAAAGGCAACGTGGGTGGCATTATCGTTGGGATACCGCCTAAAGTCACGAGTAGTGATTACAGAAATAGCGCTGGGCTGCTTCGAGAAGATCCAAGTACTTCTTTACACCTAGAGGCTTTCTACACCTACCGGGTGAATGACAACATCACTGTTACTCCAGATTTTTATGTGATTACCAAACCAGAACATAACGATAACAACGATCCGATTTGGGTAGGTGCGCTCCGCACTACTTTTGCTTTCTAGCCCACAGAATTTTTCTTTAGCTATGAATTATTCGGTCAATACTTGTCTAGATTTTGAGTAGCATCCTGAAAATTATCTAGTTTGTCAGAATTGTTCGTTGAGTTGGAATTGTCATAGAAACCACCTACCTCTGCCAAAGTATAGAGGGGCCTGGCTTTAACTTCTTCATAGATGCGCCCTATATATTCGCCTAAGATGCCAACACTGACTAACTGCACAGATCCGAGAAAGAAGATTGCCATCAAAATAATCGTAAACCCAGTTAAAGGCGAATGGGGAACAAAAAGCCGCCAATACAAGACTAATAAAGCCATCAAGATAGCCGCCGCCGCCGCTACTAACCCTAAGTAGGTTGATAACCGCAGTGGTACTATTGAAAAGGACACTAGACCATTGATGGCAAGCGCCAAGGATTTGCTGAAAGTGTATTTAACTTCCCCAGCAAAGCGGGGGTTGCGCTCGAACCGAATTGCTGTTTGCTGAAAGCCAACCCAAGAACGCAGACCACGAATGTAGCGGGTGCGTTCTGGCATAGAATTGAGAATATCTACGATCTGCCGATCCATTAAACAAAAATCACCAGTATCAGTAGGAATCTCTACATCTGCAAGCTTCTTGAGGACGCGATAAAAGGAGTAGGCAGTAAAACGCTTAAACCATCCTTCCTTAAGGCGTTGAGTGCGTTGAGCGTAGACGACTTGATAGCCCTGTCGCCATTTTTCAATCATGTCGGGGATTAGTTCTGGTGGATCTTGTAAGTCAGCATCAAGGATGATGATAACTTGACCCCGGACAAAATTCAGACCAGCCGTAACTGCAATCTGGTGACCAAAGTTACGAGCAAAGCTCAGATAGCAAATACGCGGGTCTTTTTGATGGAGTTCTCGTAGTAGTTGTAGGGAGCGATCGCGGCTACCATCATTGATTAAAATTAATTCGGCAAGACCATCCAGCCGATTCATTACTGCACTCAGTCTGCGGTATAGTTCAGGAATAATTTCTTCTTCGTTATAAATTGGAACAATCAATGAATACTTTGGTAGCATCTAAAAATCTTGTTTAATTTTTGAACAGCCAAGTTGACAGACTGCTTGTAATCATCAAGGTTTTGTTCTCAGTATACTTAGCAATAGTCAAGTCAGATTGCTATAGTTTATTTATTCTTCGGGTTGATGTCATCTGAAGGATTTGATTCTTTCAGACTTTCTACAGCTTTTTTGGGAAAACTCCGGCGATGGCGATACCAAGTAGACCCTGCTACCAGGGTTCCAGTTAAGCCCAAGGCGAGTACTAGCGGCAAGAAATCGCCTGTTTTGACTGCCTTCAGACCAGAACTACCCAGTAGTACAAAAGGTAATACACTAGGAACAGTACCAAGTGTTGTACCTAGAACATAATCTTTAAAGCTGATCGAAGTCAGTCCAGCAACAAAGTTGACCAAACCATAGGGCATGATTGGTACTAATCGGATGGCAAACATATAAAAAAGCCCTCCACGCCGCACCTGGGCATCCATCGCTTGCCAGCGTCCTGCTAGTCGTTTTGCAACTGTTTGCCGTCCAATAGTCCGAGTAAAAATAAAGGCAATTATTGCCGCAATGACTGCTCCAACACTAGTCCAGAAAGTACCCAGCCAAGGGCCAAAAATTGCACCTCCAGTCAAATTTAGCACTGTTGAGGGCAAAACTAACATAGTTGCTACAACGTACAAAGCAACATAAATAACAGGTGCCCAGATACCAGAAGATTTTAGCAAAGCTTGAATTTGTGCTGGTTCAATGCCGCCAAGAAGATATACTGCTATACCAGTCGCAATTATACAACTCAGTGTAAGTACTAAAATACCAGCTTTCAAGTTCCACACTAAAATACTCCTGCTTTTTTTGTAAAACAACCCATATTTGGCAAATTTCCCGATTAATTCTTGAAAACCTTGGTTTTGGAAAGTAAAGGAAATAATGACTGAGAGAATCAATGATTAGAGAGTCTAGCCATCAGTAATCATAACCTTTATCAAAAAAATGGGTATAAGACCCGGTGCTTCACGCAATGCTTTAATAATTGATTTGGATTTATTACAGAGAATCTGATATTAGGAATCCCCGACCGTTTACGGCGGGGAGGATGTCAATTACGGTAAAGCTTGTTCGACAAAATAAGCTTTCGACAAAACTTGTATTCTTCACGACAGCCATCTTTGCTCCAAAAGTGTAATGATTACCAGAATTATCTGCAAAAAAGTAAATTTTGTCGGCAGTTATTCTTTATGAATCTACACTGGTTTTTTAATTAATTTCCTGTAAAATGCTGATCATAAACTACGGTAACTTTGTCAAATTAACGTAGTTTTTATCCCTCATACCCTGACAAACATGCAAATTCTCTGGTTTATTCCGACTGGATCTCATGACGGACGCTATTTAGGCACAGATATTGGCTCTCGTGTTGCCACACCTGATTATTTGCAGCAAATTGCCCAAGCTGTGGATAATTTAGGCTACACGGGCGCATTGTTACCTACAGGGACTTCTTGTGAAGATGCTTGGATAACTGCCGCCGCTTTCATCTCTGTCACTAAGCAGATGAAATTTCTTGTAGCAATTCGTCCAGGAATTACTTCCCCAGGTGCTGCTGCCCGGATGGCAGCAACATTTGACCGAATTTCTAAAGGAAGATTGTTAATTAATGTGGTGACAGGTGGAGATCCGGTGCAACTTGCTGGGGATGGCTTGCATCTTAGTCATGACGATCGCTATGATTTAACCGATGAATTTCTCATAGTTTGGCGGGGTATCGTCAGTGGGGAAACAGTTGATTTTAAAGGAAACTACCTGGATATCAAAGGTGGTAAACTCCTATTTCCACCAGTTCAAAAACCCTATCCACCTTTGTGGTTTGGTGGTTCATCTGCTGCTGCCAAGCGGGTTGCTGCTAAACATATAGATGTTTACCTAACTTGGGGCGAACCTCCACAACAAGTAGCCCAAAAGATTGCTGAAGTTCGGCGACTGGCGGCTGAACAAGGTAGAACAGTCCGTTTTGGGATTCGCTTGCATGTAATTGTGCGAGAAACCGAATCTGCGGCTTGGGATGCTGCCAATGAGCTAATTAAGTATGTGGATGAGAATGCGATCGCAAAAGCTCAAAAAGACTTGGCTAGTTCTGATTCTGAAGGACAGCGGCGCATGAGTCAACTACATAGTGGTAGTCGAAAAACTTTAGAGATTAGCCCCAACCTCTGGACAGGAATTGGATTGGTGCGAGGTGGTGCTGGTACAGCCCTAGTTGGAGATCCCGACACCGTTGCCGCTAGGATGCTGGAATATCGCAATTTGGGCATAGAAACTTTCGTGTTTTCTGGATATCCCCATTTAGAAGAAGCATATCGCACTGCTGAATTATTATTTCCACGCCTACCTTTGCAGAGTGAACCTGCACCTTTAACGCCACCAGTTAGCGAAATTGTCACTAATGAAAAACTTGCTAAACAACTAACAAGTGCTTCATGACAATGCCAATTTTAGATTTTGGACTTCGACTTCTCTCCGAGACGCACTTGCGTTCGCTCAGTCGAACGATTTGGGATTAAGCAAAAATACCAAATGTAAAGTCTAAAATCAAAAGCTTGATGCTTCTAAATTCATCTTTGTGAACAATCTAAAATCTAAAATCCACAATTCCATGACTATTACCTTTAAACACACCAAACGCAACAATAATATATCCTTGAGCGAGGTGTTAGACAACCCGCAAATCGAAAAAATAGTTCCTTGGATTGTACCTGTTCTAGTACTAGTACTTTGGGAACTTTCTTCCAGAAGTGGTTTACTCTCAACCAGAATTTTACCAGCCCCTAGTGGCGTAATAGCTACAGCGATTAAACTAGCCTCCACTGGAGAACTTTTTCAACATATAGGAATTAGTGCTGGGCGGGCGATATCTGGTTTTATAGTTGGTGGCAGTATTGGCTTTGGTTTGGGATTACTCAATGGCTTTTCTCGTCTAGCAGAAAAGTTATTTGATAGTTCTCTGCAAATGCTCCGCACTATCCCCAATTTGGCATTAATTCCGCTAGTGATTCTCTGGTTTGGTATTGGCGATCAAGCTAGATTATTTCTAGTGTCTATGGGTGTATTTTTTCCGATATATCTGAATACATTTCATGGCATCCGCAGTGTTGACTCTGGACTGATTGAAATGGGAAAAGTCTATGGGTTAAAAACACCACAACTTCTGTGGCAAATCATTTTTCCAGGAGCTTTGTCTTCGATTCTCGTTGGTGTCCGTTTTTCCTTGGGGATTATGTGGCTGACACTAATTGTGGCAGAAACGATCGCAGCAGATTCCGGACTGGGTTATATGGCAATGAATGCCCGTGAGTTTATGCAAACCGATGTTGTAGTCTTGAGTATTGTGATCTATGCATTGCTGGGGAAATTAGCAGATGCTGTTGCCAGAGGATTAGAAACCAAATTCTTGGCTTGGAACCCTAATTATCAAAAGTCATAAATGTCAAATTCACCAGAGTCAAAATTTTAAAACTATTGATGTCAAATTTTGACTTCTAATTTTGAGTGTGATTTATAAATTCAACGTCTCATCAAACAATTAAATTCCAATTTTTCTAAAAAAGGAGATTTTGCAAGTGAGTTCTAATGTACAAGGTACACAACTAAGTATTTTAGATTTGACGAAGGCTTTTGGCAAGAAAACTGTTTTAAACTCGTTGAATTTAGAAGTTGAAGCAGGTGAGTTTGTCGCTATTGTTGGACGTAGTGGTTGTGGTAAAAGTACCTTATTGCGTCTTGTGTCAGGATTAGATAAAGCAACTTCAGGCGGAATACTACTGGATGGAGAACCACTGCGTAGACTCAGCCGTTCTGTAACGGTAATGTTTCAAGACCCCCGCTTGCTGCCGTGGAAGCGTGTTGTTCAGAATGTGGGGTTGGGCTTGGAAGGTAATTGGCGTGAAAAAGCTTTGTGGGCACTTGATAAAGTCGGACTCAAAGATCGGGCTGATGAGTGGCCGTATGTCTTATCTGGTGGACAACGGCAACGGGTATCATTGGCAAGAGCATTAGTCAGTCAGCCCCGTTTGTTGTTGTTAGATGAACCTTTGGGAGCATTAGATGCTCTAACTCGCCAAGAGATGCAGCATTTAATTGAGAATTTATGGCAAGAGCGGAGATTTACTGCATTTTTGGTTACTCACGATGTGGAAGAGGCTGTGGCTTTGGCAGACCGAGTGATAGTGATTGAACAAGGGCAGATTTCTGTGGATTTGCCTGTGAGACTTTCACGCCCGCGCGATAGAAGTAGCGAAGTGTTTGTCAATATTAGAGAAACAGTTCTTCAGCAAGTAATGGGTAATGAAGGTAGTCAGCCAAATAACCAATTATTGCAGTTGAGTAGCTAAGTTTAGCTTTCGTTAGTTGATTAATATAATGCTTGAGGTAGCTGCAGTAAAATATGCTACTTCGAGAATTAATGGGATTAATATAGTAATTTTATTTGATTTGGGATCGAACCGCAGAGACGCAGAGAACGCAGAGAGAATTAAGAGGATTTTCATGAATGATTTAGGATTGCTATAGTCTTGAAAGAGATTATTTAGATGGAATGTTAGCATTTTTGCTTATTCCGATCGCAGAATTTGTAATCACTTATATACTGGCTCATGCCAAGCATCTGCCAGAATTATATGCTTTACAGGCAGAACGTCACTGGAAAAAAGGCTTTGCTATCCAAGAGTTGACAGATGCGACCTTGCTAATTATTGGCGCTGGTGGTATTGGTCAAGAAATCGCCGCCCGTGCTAAACCCTTTGGCTTGAAAATTATTGGCAGTCGCCGTCATCCCCAAGAGCTACCAAATTTTGATCAGGTAGTGGGTGCTGATGAATGGCGTAGTTTACCGCCGTAGGCATCGCTCCTGCCAGCCGCAGACTATGTAGTTATTGCTACACCATTAACTCCAGAAACTAAAGGCTTGATCGATGAAGCTGCATTGCGCTCTATGCGTCAGTCTGCTTACTTAATTAACATTGCTCGTGGTGCGATCGTAGATGAAGCCGCATTACTTACCGCACTACGTGAGGGATGGATTGCGGGTGCTGGATTAGATACAGTAGCTACAGAACCTCTGCCGCCGGAAAGTCCCTTGTGGTCGTTGCCAAACGCCTTTATCACACCCCATTGTTCAGCCCTTTCGCCACGCCTCAGAGAGCGAATAGCACAACTATTTATTGACAATCTCAAACGCTATCAAACTGGTCAGCCCTTGCGGAACGTCGTAGACAAGCAAGCAGGATACTAAAATATGGGGAATTGGGAATTGGGCATTGGGAATTGGTTATTCGCCTTGTCTCCCTCATCTCCTTCATCCCCCTCATCCCCCTCATCTCCCTCATCTCCCTCATCCCCCTCATCTCCCCCTGCTCCCTCATCCCCCACTCCCCACATTTGTATAAATAAGACTAATACCTCTAAAGAAGTAAGCAATTATGGTGATGGAAAAATTGCCAAGCTGAAACAAAATAATATCAGGAATTTAACGTCATCCGTAAAGAGAAGGACTACAATCAAAACGGACAAATGTTTCATGCTCCAACAAGAGAGGATTACAAAGCTATGTCCGACTTAAATCGCGGAATTATGAAATTTGAGGGTGCAGATTCCCCAAAAGTAGTCACTATCTCTACCGTGCTGCTTCTGGGATCGATCGCTGCTCTCATAATCTGGGCGCTGCAAGCTGCCTATGCGCTAAACTAAAACCATTAGTAGCTTAGAAGGACACTGGCAAAAACGGTTGCCGTCGTAGCCAAGTGTCCATTCAGCAACTAATAATTGAATAAGAATCCAGAATCCAGAATCCAAAATCCAGAATGCTTTTCCTTTAGGGATTCAAACCAACACCTAATTGTAGACCTCTAAATCTATAATTTGGAGCGCTGGAAACCCCTGTGTTCATCCCTACCTATACTCCAATCCATTCTGAATTCTGACGACTGGCGCCTGAATTCTTTTTGATAAAAACGCCCTAATAACTACTATCAAAAATTTTAGAAAAACTTTAGATTTTAGATTTAAGGTTTTAGATGGAAAATTTAAATCTAAAGTCCAAAATTCAGAATGTTTGAACCTTGGGGTGTCTTAGTTATTTTAATTGTCTGCCCCCTCTTGGGCGGATTACCCCTGATTGCATGGATTACTTACGCGCTAACGCGCAAGCAACTATCACAAGTTGGTACAAAAAACATTAGTGTATCAGCTGCCTTTTATCACGGCGGTAGGTTTGTCGGAATTCTGGCAGTCTTGTCAGAAGCTTTGAAAGGAGTTGCAGCAGTCTTACTCACCCGCGTTTTCTTCCCGGAGGGATCGTCTTGGGAATTGATCGCCCTGATCGCTCTGGTAATAGGCAGATACTGGATAGGCAGGGGGGCAGGTACAACAAATGTCGTTTGGGGATTTGTCGTACATGATCCACTGGTGGCAATATTTGTATCGTTCTTTGCAGGAATTAGCTTTACAATTCTGCAATCAAGAAAGGTAGTCAAATTTGGGGTTTTGCTTCTCTTTCCTGTGTTTGTGATCATTCTCCACATTAGCGATTTCCCCAGAATGCTTGCTGCTATCGCCTTAGCTGGTTTAATGGGCTGGATTTATACTAAAATTCCTGATGATATGAATCTGCCAGCCCAAGAGGCACAAACAGAATCGCAAGCGATGTTGGAGTTTTTACGCGGCGATGTCTACGACGGGCTACGCCAACGCGCTATGGTTTCTCTAGATGAAGAGTTGGATGCTGCTATTGTCGGAGAAAAAGCGGCTACGTTATCTCAAATTAAGCGTTGGGGTTATCCAGTCCCTAAGGGATGGGTACTCGCCCCAATTGATGATCCCGATCTGTTGACAGAATTTCTCCAGCCATCAGAGTTATCTCCCTTGGTGGTACGTTCTTCTGCCATTGGAGAAGACTCAGAACACTCTTCTGCTGCTGGGCAGTATGAAACAGTTTTAAATGTTACCACCTCAGAGGCATTACAAAAAGCGATCGCTCAAGTTCAAGCTTCCTACAATCATCCATCTGCCGTCCAATATCGGCGCGATCGCGGCTTAAATGATACAGCAATGGCTGTGTTGATTCAACAACAAGTCCAAAGTGTATATTCTGGTGTAGCTTTCAGCCGCGATCCCATTACTGGGCAAGGTGATGCAATCATCATTGAAGCCCTTCCAGGCAGCCCGACGCAAGTCGTTTCGGGAAAAGTCACACCAGAACAATATCGCGCTTTTGTCATTGAAACAGAAAATTCCTCCTCTGTGCAATTAGAGGGTCAAGGACGAATCCCCCAAGCATTAATTAAGCAAGTTGCATACTTAGCCTATCGACTAGAAAAACGTTATCATGGCACTCCTCAAGATATCGAATGGAGTTACGACGGTCAAACACTCTGGGTGTTGCAATCTCGACCGATCACCACTCTACTACCAATCTGGACACGCAAAATCGCCGCCGAAGTGATTCCCGGAGTCATTCACCCCTTAACATGGTCGATTAATCGTCCCTTAACTTGTGGAGTTTGGGGAGACTTTTTTACTCTAGTTTTGGGCGATCGCGCTTTAGGGTTAGATTTCACTGAAACAGCAACTCTGCATTATTCTAGAGCCTACTTTAATGCATCCCTCTTAGGAAATATTTTTATCCGCATGGGATTGCCGCCGGAAAGTTTGGAATTTTTAACTAGAGGAGCTAAATTAAGTAAACCGTCCTTGCAGTCAACCTGGGAGAATTTACCAGGACTAGGAAAGTTGCTGAGGCGGGAATTAAGTTTAGAAAAAGACTTCAAGGAAGATTATCACAAACGGTTCATTCCTGGTTTGTCGCAGTTGGCACAAGAAGATATAGATAACTTGGAACCAGCCAAGCTGCTAATCAGAATCGACTTTATTTTAGAGTTGCTACGTCATGGGACATATTACAGTATTTTAGCTCCCTTAAGTGCTGCCGTGCGGCAAGCGATTTTTCGGGTGAAGGATGGGCAAATTGATAATAGCGTTACTCCAGAGGTAGCGGCATTGCGATCGCTGAGTGCAATAGCAACAGATGCCAAACAAGTATTGCTTGAGTTTGAACCACAGCGAGTATTTGAGCAATTAAAGCAAACCCCAGAGGGAGAAAAGATCCTGCGAGAATTTGACGAATTACTTCAGGATTACGGCTATTTAAGTGAAGTGGGAACAGATATTTCCGTTCCTACTTGGCGGGAGAATCCCCAGATGATTAAGCAGATGTTTGTGCAGTTAATGCAGGGTAACGAACCACAATCAGGCGCAAAAGACGCAATTAATAGTATTTTTGCTGGTAAGCGCAAAGGTGGATTTGTGCAACGGCGTGTAGATATCAAGGGACGAGTTACCGAAGTTTATTCACGGCTTTTGGCTGAATTGCGTTGGAGTTTTGTAGCTTTAGAGAAGATTTGGTTAAAGTCCGGCTTACTCCAGAAAACAGGAGATATCTTTTTTCTAGAGTTTGATGAAGTGCGGCGTTTAACTGTGGGTGACGATTCTAGGTTAATTGAGGATTTAGATGAGTTAGTGGAATCGAGGCGATCGCAATTCGTCCAAGATAGTGAGATCATTCAAGTACCCCTTTTAGTGTACGGCAATACACCCCCTCACCCCTTAGCTCCCTCTGAACTCTACTCCGATCAAATATTACAAGGGATTGGAGCCAGTCAGGGACAAGCTGAAGGCAGGGTGAAGGTGTTACGAAATTTACAAGACGTGCCAGACATTGATCGAGATACGATTCTGGTAGTACCTTACACAGATTCCGGCTGGGCACCTTTGTTATTAAGGGCTGGAGGATTGATTGCCGAAGTTGGTGGACGGCTTTCTCACGGTGCGATCGTTGCTCGTGAGTATGGGATTCCCGCAGTAATGGATGTTCAAGGCGCTACATGGCTACTGCAAGATGGTCAACGGGTAAGGATTGATGGCTCTACGGGTATTGTGGAATTATCTAACGATTTAAGACCCCATTGATTATCACTTCTGGTGAAAAACTTGCCAGATGTTGCTTAGAGGATGTTTTAAAAGTCCTCTGGTCGGTAGCAAAACGTTTTAAGTTAATTACGCACTGTACAAATGCATCGTGATGTGAATTAACGATGCATAGGTTCTTTTAGGCTTTTCTTAATTAACCTGCGATCGTAAATAGACCGTGCTGTAGGGGCACAGCAATGCTGTGCCCTTACGAAAGATGTAATTTTTAACTAGTTCCGTGGGTTTAAGTCCCCCGGTTCAATAAAAATTTTGTTTTGTGTTGGGGTTATATCATGTCCGCATAAATAGTTACGCTAACCACAGTCATTACACCCCACCCCCAACCCCTCCCGAAGAGCGGGGAGGGGAGACAAAGCATAGCTTTGGCGGGGTGGGGTTCTTTGGGTTTAATAAGTAATCAAGCGGACATGATATTAACGGGAGCATCCCAATGCAAGCAAATTTACCAAGTTAGCAGGTAGTCATTGCGAATGGAGCGAACGCGAGTGCGTCTCTAAGAGTTGCGGAATGAAGCAATCGCAAAGTCTAGATGCTGCGATTGCAACTCTTAGAGACGCTACCGCGAACGCTTCATTTCATTACGTACCCTGCGGGAACGCCAAGGGCGAACGCAATGACAAAATATGTTTTTACACATTTGGGATGCTTGCAAAAAAACAGTCTACGTCTTGAGATAGATTGTCTATTTGCCAAAACTAACCAAAATTTATAGAATTTATAGAAATAAAGGACTTTATAAAGTTTGAGTCGTATGCCTTTCCATCAGGATTACCTTGGTGTTGAACAACCAGCCGTGGGTCAATTGATTCGGGAACTCCGGCAAACCCTGAAGCTGACACAGGAGAAGTTTGCGACTCAACTCGGTGTCACGTTTCCAACGATCAATCGCTGGGAAAACGGACATGCGACTCCTTCTCCTTTGGCACTTAAGCAAATTGACACTCTGCTTAACCAATTGTCTGAGTCACCCGATGCCACCTTACAAAAACGCAGTCAGACAATTCGAGAAAAATACTTTCCGACAAAGGATCTCAAAGCATGAAGGCAGAGGAACACAAGGCTTGGGCTGAAAACCTCTTTGTTGGTGGCGGCGAGATAGGTGCATTGTTGAGATCGCACAATTGGTCGCAAACGCCGCTAGGGGCTGTGGAAACCTGGCCGGACAGCCTAAAAACGGCTGTGCAGATCCTGTTGACAGAACTCGATCAAGTCCAGCAGCCAGAAAAAACGCAGCTAGGATCTGATCTGCCGCCGGTTAGCACATCAACAGATGCCTTGCGTCAAGCTGCCCAAGCCCATGCGTTTCGAGTCAAGCTGACCAATGCGCTACGCCCTCTGACTGACGCTAATGAGATTCAGGCGATCGCTGCCCGCACTTTGGGCGATTCTCTAGGCGCAAGCCGCGTTATTTACATTGAAGTGTTACCGGGCAGCAAGGAAGTCATCGTTCATAAAAACTACACGAACGGCGTTGCCGAACTGAGCGGGCTGTACCATCTGGAAGACTTTGGGCGCAACCTGACAGATGACCATCGAGCGGGGCAAACGGCGATCGTTCCCGATGTGGCAAACTACCCCAAATACACAGCCAGCCAGAAGGCAATGTATCAAACGATTGATATTGCCGCGCATATTGATGTGCCCCTGATCAAGAACGATCAATTTGTCGCATTGCTGGCGGTGCATCAGGCAAACCCTCGTGCGTGGACGGAAGACGAGGTGAAACGAGTCGAGGAAACAGCAGAGCAGACGTGGGCGGCCGTCGAGCGTGCCCGTGCTGAAGCAGCATTACGCGAGAGCCGCACCGAACTCGAACGGCAACAGCGGAAGTTCGACGCGATCGTCGCTGCAATTCCCGATTTTATTTACACCTTTGATTTGGCGGGACGGTTCACGTATGTCAGCCCGGCGTTGCTCAATCTTTGGCAGAAAACTTCGGATGAAGCTTTGGGAAAGAATTTTTTTGATCTGGATTATCCAACCGATTTAGCAACCCGACTTCAGCAACAGATTCAACAAGTGATCGCCACGCGCCAGCCGCTCAAGGATGAAACGCCCTACACTAGCGCAATCGGCACGCGTGCCTATGAATACATTTTCGTGCCACTTTTGGGCATAAACGGCGCAGTAGATGCAGTCGCAGGCGTGACGCGAGATATCACCGATCGCAAGCGGGTAGAGCAAGCTTTGCACCAAAGCGAGAAGCAGGCTCGAAATATTCTGGAGAGCATCACTGAAGCCTTCTTTGCACTGGATGAGAACTGGCAGTTTACCTATATGAATCCATCTGCCGAAATACTGCTTGATCGCACTCCAGGCGATTTAATTGGCAAGAATTTGTGGGAAGAATATCCAGGACTGATTGGCAATGAGTTGGCGCAGATTTACTGGAGCGCCATGCGCGATGCCTACGGCGGGCGGAGCCATCGCGTGGCTGCGTCAATGACCGCGTTTTACCCGGATCACGATCGCTGGTACGAGGTTCGCAGCTACCCCGCCCCAAAGGGTATCACCGTTTATTTCAAGAATGTTACCGAGCAGATTCAAACTGCCGCAACCCTGCGTCAATCCGAAGAACGCTACCGGACGCTGTTTGAGTCGATCGACGAAGGCTTCTGCATTATTGAAGTGCTATTTGACGAAAATGATCCGCCGAATGCCTCCGGCAGTGCGCTTCGCGCCAGCGACTACCGCTTCTTAGAGATCAATCCCACCTTTGAGGAACAAACGGGACTTCAACAAGCAGTCGGGAAAACGGCGCGTCAGTTAGTTCCAGATATAGAAGACCATTGGATTCAGATTTACGGTCAAGTTGCTCTAACGGGTGAACCTGCTCGCTTTGAAAATGGCTCTCTTGCAATGAACCGATGGTTCGATGTGTATGCCTGTCGCATGGGTGAGCCGGAGGGGCGAAAAGTTGCCATTGTCTTCAAAGATATTAGCGATCGCAAACGGGCAGAAGAATTTTCGCGGCGAACCGCCGAATTTAATGCTTTCCGCGTCTCTCTCACCGACGCGCTCCGCCCCCTTGCCGACCCAGTAGAGATTCAGGCTACGGCCAGCCGTGTGCTTGGCGAATATCTCGGCGCGAACCGTGTATTGTACTTCGAGGTTCGCGGCGCTGATTACGTCGTTGAGCGTGATTATGTTAACGGAGCCGCAGCACTCGCCGGCAACTACCCGGTTGATTCGTTCGGGCCGAAGTTGCTCGCGGCGTACCGCACTGGTCGCGCCGTGTGCGTGTCTGATGTGGAAGCCGATCCCAACCTGTCCCCATCTGAGCGAGCAGCCTATGCCGCGATCCAGATCGGTGCTTACATCTGTATACCCCTGGTCAAGAGGGGCGAGTTCGTAGCTGGGCTGGCAGTTAACACATCCGAACCGCGAGCTTGGACGCCGGACGAGGTGTCCTTGGCGGAAGAAGTAGCCGAGCGCACTTGGGCGGCAGTCGAACGCGTCCGCGCCGAAGCAGCCTTGCGCGAATCGGAGGAGAAATACCGCACGCTGTTCGATTCGATTGACGAAGGTTTTTGTCTGGTCGAAGTTTTATTCGACGATGCCAAAAAGGCAGTTGACTACCGCTTTCTTGAAACCAATCCGGCATTCTTGAACATCACCGCGCTCGAAAACGCAATTGGCAAAACCGGCCGCGAGTTGGTGCCGGACATTGAGCCGCACTGGGCGGAAACTTTCGGTAAAGTCGTCAAAACAAGACAGCCCGAACGGTGGGTCAACAGTTCCGAAGCGATGGGGTTCTGGTTCGATTTGTACGCTTTCCCGGTGGACGAGCCGGAAGAGCATAAAGTCGCCATTATTTTCAGCAACATCACGGAGCGCAAACAAGCCGAACGACAAGTGGAGTTTTTGACCGAGTTAAGCCGAAGACTCGGCACGGTGACGGATGCAGTGGAAATCAACCGCATTGTCACACGCGAAGTCGGAACCTTTTTGAACGGGCATCGCTGCTATTATCTCGATGTCACGCCGGACGGCAGCCAGGTAACGGTTCTACCCGATTGGCGGCTCGACGGATCAGATCTTGCCGGAACTTATGACCTTTCCCTTTTCGGCGCGAAGGAATGGTGGGAAACAGCGGCACGTTTACCGTTCGGGATTGACGACGTGAACGTGCATCCCTGGACAAAGGATTTCGCCGACAATTACACGCTCATCAATATGCAATCCTACGTCATCGCACCGTTTGTCCGTGAAGGGCGTTGGGTGGCTTCGATCGGAGTCAGTTCCAACAAGCCGCGCCATTGGACGGCGGATGAGATGTTGTTGCTGGAAAACGTTGCAGCGCGTGTTGCTCCGCTGATCGAACGCGCCCGCACTGAAGCAGCCTTGCGCGACAGTGAAAACCGCTTCCGCATGGCGATCGAAGCTGCTCAATTAGGCACCTGGGACTGGAATCTCATCACCAATCAATTGATTTGGGATGAGGGTTGCAAAGCCATGTTTGGCTTACCACCAGAAGCCCAGAGCAGCATTGAGGTCTTTTTTGCCGGATTGCACCCCGACGATCTCGAACGAATAGAACAGATGGTGCAATGGACTTTGAACCCAGCAAGCAGCGGCAAGTATGACGTAGAATATCGCACGATCGGGATTCAGGATGGGGTTGAACGGTGGATTGCGGCCAGAGGACAGGCTTACTTTGATGCTGCCGACAAGCCACGACGCTTTGTCGGCACTGTACTCAATATCACTGAGCAAAAACGGATTGAGGCAGAACGAGAACAACTCCTTGCCCGTGAGCAAGCCGCAAGAGAGGCAGCCGATCGCGCCAACCGGATCAAAGATGAGTTTTTGGCGGTGCTGTCCCATGAATTGCGATCGCCTCTCAACCCGATTTTGGGCTGGACGCACTTACTACAAAACGGCAAACTGAGCGAAGCCCGTAGAGCCGAAGCCTTGAAAATTATCGAGCGCAATGCCAATCTACAGACGCAACTTATCGAAGACTTGCTCGACATCTCCCGCATCATGCAGGGCAAACTAAGCTTAACAGCGGCTCCGGTCAGTTTGAACTTTGTGATTTCTGCCGCCGTTGAAACGGTGCGTTTGGCAGCAGAAGCAAAAAATATTGCGATCGCTCTCGATCTTGACTCTGAGATCGCTTTGATTTCTGGCGATGCAGCCCGCTTGCAACAAGTGATGTGGAATTTGCTTACTAATGCAGTTAAGTTTACACCCAACGGCAGACAAGTGACCGTTGAACTGCGGCAACTCGACGGGCTAGCTCAGATTCGGGTAATCGATACTGGCAAAGGCATCAATCCACAGTTTTTGCCCCATGTATTTGAATATTTTCGGCAAGAAGACGGCTCAACGACACGCAAATTTGGCGGGTTGGGATTGGGGCTAGCGATCGTGCGACAAATTGTAGAAATGCACGGGGGTACGGTTACAGCAGAAAGCCAGGGTGAGAATCAAGGCGCAACCTTCATCATCCAATTGCCTGTGATGCACCAGGCAACATTGATCGCATCCGAGCCAATCCACACCCAGACAGAAGCAGAAGTGCCTTTAGACGGCGTTCAAATTTTGCTGGTGGATGATGAACCAGATACCCGCGAGTTTCAGGCATTTGTGCTGTCACAAAGCGGGGCAAATGTGACAGCCGTCGCTTCTGGCTTAGAAGCTTTGCAAGCTCTAGAGCAGTTCACTCCTGACGTGCTAGTGAGTGACATAGGTATGCCTGAGATGGACGGCTATATGCTGATGCAGCAGATTCGATCTCGCCCACCGAATCAAGGAGGAAGCATTCGGGCGATCGCACTGACTGCTTATGCCGCAGAAATTGACCAACAAAGAGCACTTCAGGTAGGATTTCAAACTCACATTACAAAACCTGTAGAGCCAGAGGAGTTAGTGAGGGCGATCGCAAACTTGCTAGAGGGCAACTAACTTTCCGCAGGGCAAGAAGAAAACAGATCACTGATGGCGTAAGTCCTAACAAAAATAAATTTATGAGAAGGAGTCAGAATTCAGAATTCAGAATTCAGAATACCCCATGTCTGAAGTCAGGGGTAATATCATGTTCGCATAATTAGTTATGATTTCCACAGTCATTGCACCCCACCCCTTAATCCCCTCCCCGCTTGCGGGGAGGGGAGACGAAGCGTAGCTTTGGCGGGGTGGGGTTCTTCGGGTTTAATAAGTAATCAAGCGGACATGATATTAATTATGATTTCCACAGTCATTGCACCCCACCCCTTAATCCCCTCCCCGCTTGCGGGGAGGGGAGACGAAGCGTAGCTTTGGCGGGGTGGGGTTCTTCGGGTTTAATAAGTAATCAAGCGGACATGATATTAGTTATGATTTCCACAGTCATTGCACCCCACCCCTTAATCCCCTCCCCGCTTGCGGGGAGGGGAGACGAAGCGTAGCTTTGGCGGGGTGGGGTTCTTCGGGTTTAATAAGTAATCAAGCGAACATGATATAACGCTCACGGAAAGAATTTTTTCTTCTCCACGATTAAAATCGCTTGCTCTAAACCTCGATTCTCCATCCAGTCGCACAGAATCCCCAAGCTGGATTCTGGCTCCTGAATTCTGAATTCTTCTTCGGTAAAATCCTAATATACCAAGGGTGTCGCGCCGCGCATCTGACGTAAAGAATTTATACAAGCAGGACAATCGCAGCCAAATAAGTTGATTGCAACATTGCTTTCTTCGTCATTGAACTCCAGCATGGGAGCATCTTCTTGAGAAAACTCTATTTCACGCTGATAGTTAGGAATTTGAGCCAATACGGAAGCCCTTGCACATACTAAACCCACTTTATGTTTATTGCGTATACAAGATAGACGGTCTGTGGTTTTGGCTGCTGGTTCTGGCTCCATAGCTTGTGCGTGATTAAGCATTACTCCCATAGAGAGAATAGAGCTAATCAGCACAGGAGAAGAAAGCAAACTCAGTATCAATTTGTTCATTGATTTTCTTAGAAAACAATCTCGATTGCTCAGATTATCCGATTAAATCTTACAGTGCAAGTAAACGTCTATCAGGAATATATAGCGGTTCCCACTCAGATCCTATACAACATTATATCGCAAGGTGTAGGGGCTTGTCTTTGCCCATTGGTGTCAACTTAAGTCAGAGAGCTTCATTCCACAGTCATTTTACCCCACCCCTTAATCCCCTCCCCGTTCACGGGGAGGGGAGATTTTGTCGTTAGACAAAAGCGGGGTGGGGTTCCGACGGCTTAATTAGTGGCTTAATTAGTAATTGAGTGGACTTGATATAACGTCATTGCAAGGGTTTCACGTTAAGTTGACACCTATGGTCTTTGCCGTGCCCCTACGGGTGTACCTCACGTAAACGAGAACCGCTATAACAACTTGTATCAATTGTTCTGCCTCTTGGCCAATCCCATATAAAGCAAGTCTGTTTCTAATAACGTCAAAGCGGAAGTTGCTACAGACTGCGCGAAACACCCAAACGTCAAAGCAGAAGTTATTACAGGGAAGACGGAAGTTGCTACAGACTGCGCGAAACACCCAAACGTCAAAGCAGAAGTTATTACAGGGAAGACGGAAGTTGCTACAGACTGCGCGAAACACCCAAACGCGAAGGCAGAAGTTATTACAGGGAAGACGGAAGTTGCTACAGACTGCGCGAAACACCCAAACGCGAAGGCAGAAGTTATTACAGGGAAGACGGAAGTTGCTACAGACTGCGCGAAACACCCAAACGTCAAAGCAGAAGTTGCTAAAGGGAAGACAAAACAGAGAAATTTATAGCTAAAAATCCTGTCTCATGTCGCGTTTTGGAGAAAAATGCTGGTCATATTACTATAGCCGTTCTCGAATGGAAGCAATACACTTTGACCTCACTTCCATTCCTCTCTCCTAAAAGGAGAGAGGCTTTGAATCTTACTCCCCAACGCTAGTAGGGAAGGGGTTGGGGGTTAGGTCTGTATTGCACTTAAGTGAGAAGCGCTATAATTATCGGACAGAATACATGCGTCAGTCGTCAGAATTCAGTTGGGTATTCTGTATGATATCATGTCCGCATAAATAGTTATGCTAACCATAGCCATTACACCCCACCCCCAGCCCCTCCCCGCAAGCGGGGAGGGGAGACAAAGCTACGCTTTGGCGGGGTGGGGTTCTTCGGGTTTAATAAGCAATCAAGCGGACATGATATGACTGGCGGATAGCGCAGCGTTAGCTCATCCTGGAGCGTCTGAATAATCGGCGTTTTTGCACCCCCACAAAACTAGAATTTTTGGTGGTGCAACAAGAAAGTCGCGGGTCTGAATCCCCGACTGAAAGATTGCTGACTCCTGAATTCTGACTTCTGAATTCTTCTTCAAGCCTACTGTTCGGTATAGCGACGCGGCGTATAAACCCAGATATTACCATCGCTGCGTTTGATGGTTCGGGTTTTTGTGGAACCAACGAGAATAATTGTCCGCATATCAGCGCTTGCTGGTGCTAACTGGTCAAGTGTAATCACTTTCACTGCCTGTCCTGGCCTACCGAGATTCCGAGCCAACACTACTGGGGTATCCGGTGTTCTATGTCGCAGCAAAATATTTCTCGCTTCTGCCAGTTGCCAGGTACGCTCTTTGGAAACAGGATTGTAGAAAGCAATTACGAAATCAGCCTCGGCAGCAGCAGCAATTCGTTGCTCGATCGCAGACCAAGGTTTCAAGATGTCAGAGAGGGAAATAGCACAGAAGTCATGCCCAAGGGGCGCACCAATGGCTGCTGCTGCTGCCTGCATGGCTGAGATACCTGGTGCTACATGAATGTCGATAGTGTCCCATTCGGGTTTGGCATAGCGATCGCACACTTCAAAAACTGCTGTTGCCATTGCATAGATACCTGGGTCGCCAGATGAAACTACAGCTACATATCGCCCAGATGCGGCCAAATCAAGGGCCATTTTTGCCCGTGCTTCTTCTTCGCGGTTGTCGGACTCATGCCGTTGCTTGCCATCAGCCAGAGAACCAACTAAATCTAAATAAGTTTTGTAACCCACTAGGTCAGTTGCCGACTTGAGTATCTCCTTCACTTCCGGAGACATCCATTGCGATCCACCAGGGCCTGTGCCAATAATCGCTAACCGTCCGCGTGGTTGACCGATGGTATTGGGGTCAATTGGTTGAGGGGCAATAGCGATCGCTATGTGGGGGGATGAGGAAGATAAGGGGGATGTACCTGTGGCTGCGAAAGCAGCTGCTTGCGCGGGGCTATAACCTTGTGATAACAGACTTTCTAGCTGATTTGGGGTAAAAAAGCGGGCAGGCACTCCCAAGGCGCTAGCTACGGCGTGGATTGCGGGATCGGCGGCGGCGGTGATGGGTGCAAATATCCCGGCGACTGATGCTTTTTCTAGTGAGGCATCAGCTAGTAGCTGCTGTACTAAAGTTACTGCATCATCAATGGAGCCACTAATTGCGATCGCGATCGTTGCTGGGTGGTAGACAAGGCAGTTGGCTGTAGGAGTCACCAAACGTTCCGTAACTTGGATGGTCAAATCTCCCTGTGGATCTATGGGCAGTTTGCGATCGCTTAACCAAGGTGCTATGCCTTCTAGTTTGACTTGTGCCCCGGCTAGTAAATCTGAGATAAATTTCTTCGCATCGTCTGGGTTTGCTAAATGGTATCCGGGGGGAGAAGATAACAGGGTTGTGCCCAAACGTAAATCGCCTGTGGTCGTAATTGCAGGTTTGACATTAAGGGCTTCGGCAATGCGACGGGCTAAATCGTTTACCCCGCCAAGTCCGCCCAAGAGGGGGACAACAGCACTACCATCCTCAGCTACAGCTAACACTGGTGGTTCCTGTTGTTTATCTGAGAGTATGGGAGCTAACGTCCTAATTAAAATGCCGGCGGCACAAATGCCAATCAGCGGCGTTCCCTGAGCAAATAACTCGCGCAACGTCTCGCCAAAATTAGTAAAGCTGACATCAACTCCCGATGTGCGACCCGCTAGACCGTATAGTGTCGCCCCTGGTAGGACGCTGATTATTTTACGTGCTACTGTGACGCTATTTTGACCTAATATTACAATGGCGGGTGCAACGTTCATCATCACTTAATTACGAATTATTTAATTAGCACTTTAAATAAATGTTCTTAGAAATTTGAGTGCTTCAATTTTATTGTTAAATGTGGCGTGAATTATGTCACCATTATTATAACGAATATCAATCTCGTATTTTAATGGTGGGGCAAATGTAGGTTGATTCTCTGAATAATTATGAATATATTCAATAGCATTTTCGACAGTGGCAGTTTGTTGAGATAACCCATGTAGGACAATGACATTTACCTGTTGGACTAGTCTAACAAATGATTGCTCTAAAGTATTAATAAATTTATCTATATGGAGTTTTTCAAGATTTAGCATTTGATTTTTAATGTTAGTAATATCCAGCGCTGATAATTTTTTCCATTGCTCAATCTTATTTTGAAAGTCTGTTTCTAGTGTACTTTCATTGAAAGATGCATTGATACCAACAGATGTAAATGATTTAACGATGTTTTCATACTTAAGATAAAGAATTTTAAAGCCCTTAGATTCTAATTGGTCAAGCGCTCCTTGAGTAAACACACCTGCTAGAATAGCTCCTAAAAATGGGTTAAGGTGACTATAGGTGTCTGCCAAAGGAATAAGCGCTCCTTCAATTTCTTGAACCTTGTTTCTAGAATGCTTGGTGTAACGCCGCCACGCAGTCTCAATAAATGCTACTGGAAGACCAAGAGTATCTTCTGTACCTCCTCGTTCCAGTACATAGTCAAGATCATGATAGTTACCGTAGCGATCCTGCCATGATACCTTTTTAGTGATTCGTGCTTTGCGCTTTCTCTGAGAGTCTAAGTAAAAACCATGCTCATCAGCCACTTGTTGAAGTGTCTCACGAATAAATTCTTGGATGAAATGCCCTAAAATCTGACCCCATTTATGTGAAAACGACTCTGCCATTACATTTGTGAAAAAATAATTTGTGTTGTGATTACCCTACCCGTAAACCCACAAACAACCTTCGCAAAGAGGAACTCTATGCTTGCGATTTTTCCACTTCACATTTCGGTCACGAACTTTTTCAAAATTAAAAGATTTAAACCCTGCTGCTTGTGCTAATAAACCCATCCATTCAATCACCGGAATATAAACACCATAGGGAGCAGAATCGCCAATCATAAAGCAAACTGTTGCAGGACTTTTGCACACTCTGCGAAGTGCTATCCAAACTCTAGCCATATCCAAAAAATAGCAGGCAATCATCAAGTGATAATTCTTTTTACCTCCATGTAAATGTCGTTCCTGGGACAATTTGTGACAGGTTTCAATAATACTAGCTTTGATTGGATATAATTCATGAGATGCTAGAACTTCGTCGATGTTTACATTCTTATTGGTTACGTGCTGCGAACATGAACGAATTAAGTATTGCCTCACCGCACTTTGTAAATCACCCCAACCGGAAATTTCTTTCATAAAACACATTTCTAGACGTGTAGCATCTGCATAGTCATAGTTGTTAGCATACGGTGGTGATGTGATTACCAAGTTGGCAAAATTATCAGGTACACCCTGGCAAGTCCGAGCATCAGATTGAATAAGTGTAGCAACAGAAGCCGCCATTTTTCCGGCAATTCTCATATCTGTAGCTATACTCTCTGCCATTAGCCCAAAAGCAGACATTGCATCTAAAGAATATTGTTTCTTTTTATTTGGTAAAATGTACTGCCAAGGTGCAGTTCCAGCATGAGAAACATGACGAAGAATTGATATAAGTGTTAACCAAACTAACTGAGATTCAGATGAATCATCAGCAAGTTTTTCCCAAGATTGGTGCAATCTATCTAGAGACTCAAGTGAAGATATACTAAAGCATTCATGAATCAGTTTTGGGTATGTATCTATACAGGGCTGAACATTTTCGGCACGTTTTATAACTTTTTCTATATGTTCAAGATAAGCATCAGCGTCAGTTTGATATAAAAGTTTAGCTCTTGCTATACGCACAACAAAGGGATGAGCCTCAATTCCCAAACATTCAACTCCAAGCTTTTCAGATGCAAGTAAGGTTGTACCAGAACCAGAAAATGGATCTAAGACAGTAATTTCTCCTCGTTCTTTAGCTTGGCTAATTATAGTTTCAACCCATTGTGCAGAGAAACCTGCACTAAATCTAAACCAGCGATGAACTGGCAATTTCATGTTATTAATGAATGTAGATGAACTGTCCAAGGATTTGGAAGTGCAAGAAGAAAATTCCTGAAATGGCAATTCTAATTGTTGATTCATGTGGAGAGTTATTATTATTTATGAAGCGATCGCTTGACAATAAATAGGTAAAATGCGGCTTTGCAATACTAGTACACAGTATTTATCGCAGTTGGTTATGTTCCTCTGTAATACCCAACTGCTTTAGAATTTCATAAAATGCATAGGAATTGTGGTTGCTCGTCCATCTGGATGTTGCCAACGAGCATGAGAGCCTTTCTGCCGTACTTTTTCAAAGAACCTAGAGACTTATTGCGAATCAACCGGAAGATCAAAATCCGATGTCTTAAGGGAACTCATTAGAAGTCTTAAGACAAAGAAAAAGCCGTCCTTTATGACGGGGCTTTAGACCCATTTCTCTGGTAAAGACTTCATGGGGATAGCCGCGAGTTTGAGTTACACCTTTAATTTACAGCGATCGCCCCTTTAAAAAAAAAGCGATCGCTTGCTTCTTGTTTCAATTAGCTTTACGCTCTTTAAGGACTTGATCTAGCAAATTTCTAGCAGTTTGTGCTTTAGCCAACGCTATTTGATGGTCATTATAAGCCCGAACAAGGCGAGAAAGACTGCTCACACCAGCCTTAAGTTGCTCAAGTTCTTCACCAGCAACCAGTTCTCCATCAAGCATCCGCCCGATTAACGGTTTGATGTCGCCCACTTCCTGCCGGACTTTTTGGAGTTTTTCTAGGCTACTCAGTAAGGTTTTGAGTGAGTTCAAGATGTCGTCAATATCCTGGACATCCTCCACTGCTTCCGGTAAATCTTCAATTGTCACTGTATCTTCATCTGATATTGTAGGCAATTCCTGTGCAGACATTTCAGTTTTAACCCCGTTTGACCGTGCCATCAAAGCTTCCTCAAGGAATTTTCCTTAGTGTATCGCTGATTCAGCCTATGTTAAGCAATTTCGCCATAGCCAACCGTTGCAGTTTCCCGGTAGCACCACGAGGTAGTTGATCTAAAATGTGAATTTGCTTGGGAACTTTGAAGTCTGCCAGCATGGTTGAACAGTAAGCTAAAAGTTCTTTTTCGCTGACTTCTGCTTTGAGGACAACAGCAGCATGGATATCTTCTCCTAAAGATTTGTGGGGGACGGCAAAGGCTAAAGCTTCGGCGACGGCGGGATGGCGCAGCAAAACATCATCCACTTCTAAAGGAGAAATTTTTTCCCCACCCCGGTTAATCAATTCTTTAATGCGTCCAGTCAAGCGGAGGTAGCCGTCTGCATCCAGTGTACCCTGATCCCCTGTGCGGAACCAACCGTTTACAAAAGCTGTGGCGTTAGCTTCCGGGTTGTTTTCGTAGCCATCTATGACATTGGGTGCTTTTACCACCACCTCGCCCAGGCTTCCCTGAGATAATAAGTTGCCTTCGGAGTCCATAATGCCGACTTCCACACCGAAGCCATAACCGACAGTACCCAGTTTCCGCACTTTTGGCGGTAGGGGGTTGGTGGTCATTAAGTGAGATGCTTCAGTCATGCTGTAAGATTCCACGACGGGAGCATTAAGAGTTGCTTCTAGCTGTTCAATAATAATCGGGGGCAAGGGAGCGCTACTAGAGCGAATGAAACGAAAGCGGTTAGCTTTGACAATTTCTGTGTTGCGGCTAGCGCGTGCCAAAATTGTCTGATGCATGGTTGGTGCTGCGGAGTACCAGGTAGGTTTGTAGGTATCTACCAGTTTCCAAAACTCCAAGGCATTAAAACCATTGGGACAAATTAATGTGCCGCCCGATGCCAGAGTTGCCAGCAAACAGCCTACCAATCCGTGAATATGGAACAGGGGCATTAGGCAAAGTGTAGTGTCAGCTGCTGTGAGTGAGTAAGCACCAATGATGTTGCCAGCTGAGGCGATTAAGTTGCGATGACGAATCGGCACACGTTTGGGACGGCTGGTGGTGCCGCTAGTGTGGAGAATCATCGCCAGATCATCAGCATTGGGGGCTGCGGGATTCGAGGATTCTGCTGGTTCTGAGCCTGTTTTGACTAATTCAAAGCTCAATGTGCCGTCAGTGTTTACCTTGGCATTAATCAGCATCATATCGGGTGTGACGGCGGCAATGGCTGCTTTTGGCGACTCAGACAACGTAATCAGTGCTTTTGCTTGGATATCTTCGTAATAGAAGGCAAATTCTTCTTGTTTGTATTTAGGATTTAAGGGTGCAGCAGTGCCACACAGGGCGACAGCTAAAAAGGTAATAGCCATTGGTGAACCGTTAGTCATGGCAATGGCAATACGTTCTCCCCGTTTCAATCCAAAGCTGTTGAGTTGCGATACCAGTCCAACAATATTCTCGCGCAATTGCTTATAGGTTAGCGATCGCTCAGACGGCGTAACTAGGGCTAGATGATTGTCTTCCCCCGCTAAAAGCTCAAATAAGTTCATTAGTTTTCCGGTCTGTCAACGGATGATTCAATCAGTTTTAAGAATAAAGTACACGCCACGGGTAAACAACATTTAACCCGCCCTTTGCGACATGGTAATATTTATTACATTAAAACTGTTAATAACTATCATTGACAAATACATAACTTAATTATAGTTTAAGTAGGGTGTGCGGCACATAAATATTTGATAAATTTATCTACCCTAAATAAGCTCTTTTGTTATGAGTCCTATAAAGATTACTATGCTAGGCGAAAGCTTGGAGCGTCAAGGTGGGATAGTTTCCGTGCAAAAGCTCATCCTTGAAGAAGCGACTGAAGCTACTTCTGATATTAAATTTACACATATAACTACTTTACCCAATGGCTCTGCTCCCCAGAAAGTATTAGTGTTTGTGCAGGCAATAGGACAGTTATTTTGGAACTTATTAAATAAAAAAGCCGACCTAATTCACGTTCATGTTTCAGAGAGAGGTAGCGCTTTTCGTCACTCAATCACTAGTCTTATTTGTTGGTTATTTCAAATACCGCTAATTATTCATGCTCATAGTGCTGACTTTCATTTGTTTTACTCTGAGCTTCCTCAATTGCTGAAGCAATGGCTCAGTTGGTCTTTTAGTAAATGTACCCGTTTTATTGTTTTATCAGATAGCTGGAAAAAATTCTATATCGAAAATCTTGGTTTGAAGCCAGAGCAAGTTATTGTTCTTCCTAACGCAGTAAGGATTCCCGCCCAAATCCCACAGCATGTAGATTCCAACCAGGTATTTTTCTTATTTCTAGGGCGCATTGGTCAGCGCAAAGGTGCATTTGATTTAATTAACGCATTCGCTTCTATACCTGCCCAAGAGAGAAGTAAAGCAAAGTTGACTATGGCAGGGGATGGGGATGTAGAAAAAGCTCGTAGCTTGATTCAAACTCTAAATCTTGTTGACTACATTACTATTCTTGACTGGGTAGACAAAGAAAAACGCGACGATCTTTTAGCTAAAGCTGATGTATTTGTTTTACCTTCTTACAACGAAGGTTTGCCAATGGCACTACTAGAAGCAATGAGTTGGGGTTTAGCTGTCATAACTACTAAAGTAGGAGGAATACCCGAAGTAGTTACTCAAAACCAAAATGGTTTATTACTTAATCCGGGTGACATTCAACAGTTGTCAGAGGCAATGCAATCTTTAATTGCAAATAAAAATTTGAGAATATCTCTAGGAAATAATGCACGGATAAGTGTTAAACACTTGGATATCAACATTTATCTTGCATCCTTAAAATACATTTATGCATCAGTCGTAGGTTGAGAGCCATCTTCTGAAAGTAATTGATTGCCCATAAGCTTGTCTAAAGTAAACAAAAAGGAAATAATAATGGATACTAAAACTTTCCCCGAAATAAAGTTGTTTGATACAAGATTCCATAAAGTTAAAGTACAAGAATTAATCGATTATTTAGTAGAATCAGTAAAAAGTCCCAAAAAGACAATTGTAGAAAATGTGAATATTAGAGCTATGAATTTTGCTTATGAAAAGTCTTGGTATCGAGATTTTTTAAATAATGCAGATTTAGTATTTTGTGACGGATTTGGTGTATTGTTAGCAGCTAACTTAAGCGGCTATTCGCTGGAATCTGCACATCGCATGACAGCACCAGATTACATAGAAGATTTAGCATTGAAATGTGAACAAGAAAATATTTCTTTATTTTTATTAGCTGGAAAACCCGGCGTAGTGGATGAAGCAATT
The DNA here is from genome assembly GCF_020829495.1 of Nostoc favosum CHAB5714. GTDB lineage: Bacteria > Cyanobacteriota > Cyanobacteriia > Cyanobacteriales > Nostocaceae > Nostoc > Nostoc favosum. The sequence continues at coordinate 67,304 of NZ_JAIVFQ010000028.1, forward strand.
ACAAAGTTAGTATCAATTGCACCTAACCTCCGGATAGACGGACATCATGGTTACTTTAATAAATCAGGAAAAGAGAATGATTTAATAATAGAAAAAATTAATAATTTTCGACCAGATATTTTATATGTTGGTTTTGGTATGCCATTACAGGAACGGTGGATTTTAGATAACTTCAATAAAATTGAAACTCGGGTATTTTTACCTTTAGGCGCTTGTCTAGATTTTTATACTAACACTACAGCCCGTGGTCCCGGTTGGCTGACGGATAATGGCTTCGAGTGGTTAACACGCTTAATTATTGAACCAACTCGTCTATGGGATCGTTATATTATAGGTAATCCATTGTTTTTTTATCGTCTATTTAAGCAAAAAATCGCTCAAAAATTGGTAGCAAATCGCTAAGAAATTGTTTGAAAAGTCGTGTTGTCGGTATAAGAAGTTTTAGATACCTCTAAATTCACGCCACTTGCTCATGGGGGAAACCCCCAAGACCGCAGTGGCTCCCCGATATGGGGGACTTTGACTCCGGTTGCCCCTAAAAAAGTTGGGTTAGAGGGGATCTAAAAGTGCCTAAAATCACAGCGAAACACTTTTCAAACAACCTCTAAGGGTATCCGCTCAATAAATCGGGGCGAACCACCAGTTCAGGAACGAGTTTACGCCATTTGAGCCTTGTCACTGAGCGATTTACCCCGGATTATTGAGGGGTTACCTGGTGAAACCAGTTTAAGTAGATGCTGCATTTATTTAAACTACCTATCTAGGGTTTCTCCCCGCTGGCAGGGCTACTCATAGATGACACCTCTGCCAGCGAATATCTCTGAATCAAACTTATAACCGAGGGGATTGATATGGCAGACATTATTGGAGACAACAGGAATAACACTCTAATTGGCACGTTTGAGAATGACGCTATCCTTGGTCAGGGCGGTGATGATAACCTCTTTGGTCGGGGCGGCAATGATGACCTCTTGGGTGGGACTGGCAATGACTCGCTTAATGGCGAGGACGGCAATGACCTTCTCAATGGTGAGGAGGGCGAGAACACCCTGCTTGGTGGGTTCGGCGATGATGTCCTCCTTGGTGGATCTGGCAATGACCTGCTTGATGGCGAGGAGGATGACGATCAACTCCTTGGCAGAGGCGGTGACGACACCCTGCTTGGTGGGTTCGGTAATGATGCTTTCCTTGCTGGATCTGGCAATGACCTTCTCGAAGGCGGGGACGGAAATGACCGACTCGCTGGAGAAGACGATGAAGACCAACTCTTTGGCGGGGAAGGGGTTGACACGCTCAATGGCGGGGCTGGCGATGACCAGATTGATGGCGAGGATGGCAATGACAGCTTGATTGGTCAGGCTGGCGATGACACCCTCCTTGGCGGGGCTGGCAATGACCGACTCGAAGCAGGGGACGGGGATGACCAAATCTTTGGTGGGACTGGCAATGATACTGCTGACTATTCAAATACCACTGCTAGTGTCACCGTTAACCTAGCGACTGGAACTGCCAGTGGAGGGGCTGGGAATGATGTCCTATTTAATATGGAACAAGTCTTTGGTTCTGGTTTCAACGATTCCCTAACTGGCGGGCGCGGTAATGACACCCTCTTTGGTAGAGGTGGCAATGACCTGCTTGATGCTGGAGTTGGCAATGACGTGCTTGATGGCGAGGAAGGCAACGATATTGTCCGTGGTGGGGCTGGCGATGACACCTTGCGTGGTGGGACTGGCAATAACCAACTCTTGGGTGGAGCTGATGTTGATACTGCTGATTATTTCAGTGCCACTGCCGGAGTCACGATTAACCTTGCCACTGGAACCGCTACAGGGCAGGGCAGGAATGATGTCCTGTTGGAGATTGAAAGAATCGTTGGTTCTAGGTTCAATGACACCATCTTTGGCGGAGCTGGCAATGACTTCTTCCTCAGTGGTGGGGGCGGGAATGACTCTGTCAATGGTGGGGCTGGTAATGACCGCCTCTTTGGCGATAACGGCAATGACACCCTCCTTGGCGGGACTAACGACGACTTTATCAATGGCGGGAACGGCAATGACTCCCTGCTTGGCGGTAGCGGCATTGACATCCTGCTTGGTGGGGCTGGCAATGACCAACTCTTTGGTGAGGACGGGAGTGACACTCTCATTAGTAGAGAAGGCAATGATACCCTGCTAGGCGGCAGCGGCAATGACATTCTGCTTGGTGGAGACGGGGATGACCAACTCCAAGGTGGAGGCGGGGATGACCAACTCTTTGGTGGGACTGGCATTGATACTGCTGATTATTTAAATGCCACTGCCGGAGTCACCGTTGACCTTGGCACTGGAACTGCCAGTGGGGGAGATGGGAATGATGTCCTGTTCAATATCGAGCAAGTCTTTGGTTCTAGTTTTAACGACTCCCTGATTGGAGGAGGCAGCAGTGATACCCTCTTTGGCAGAGGCGGCAATGACACCTTGCTTGGTGGGGATGGCGATGACTTTCTTGATGGTCAGGAAGGTAATGACCTCGTCTTGGGCGAGGATGGGAATGACAGCCTGTTTGGCGGGGCTGGCAATGACCAAGTAGAAGGAGGAGAAGGCGATGACACCCTCCGTGGCGGGGTCGGCAATGACACTCTCCTTGGAGGACCTGGAAATGATGTCCTCATAGGCGTTGATACTAACGGTTCTGATTCTCCTGGATTAGGGGAGGTTGATATCCTAACTGGAGGGCCTGGGGAAGATCAGTTCTTACTTGGAGATGCTACTAATGTCTTTTATGACGATAACAGTGGAAGTAGTGGTTTTGCAGACTACGCTACCATCAGTGGCTTCAACTCCAACGAAGATACAATCCAGCTCAAAGGAACACTGGCAGACTATCGCTTGGAGACTGTGGGAGCCAATACAAGGGTATTTCTAGACAAATCAGGGGGAGAGCTAGATGAACTCGTTGGTGTTGTGCAAGCGTCGTCTCTGAGGCTTGATAGTGACGACTTCCTGTTCTACGAGAAAGAAGATGCAGGGCAAGGGACAAACAACACACTAGCTACTGCTGAGAAGCTAGGTACTTTAACATCAGGTTCAGAAGTTAATACCTCTGCTCAACTGGCAAGACTTGCAGGGAACAATCCTGATTTCGACTTTTTCACATTTTCTTTAGCTAACCCAGGAACTGTGACTATTAGCACGCCGAATAACAGTGGTACCTTTCCAGTTCTCGGCCTATTTAATAGTGCTGGGAACTTACAGAGTTCCAGTACTTCTCAATCAATCACCGCTTCACTAGGGGCAGGTACTTACTCCATTTCAGTAAGTGATTTTGATTACTTCCCTCAAAATGGCGGAACTTTCAGTTCTGGCTTTTTTGACCCTGGTTCTTATACGCTAGGAGTCACTGTAGCCTAAAGACAAATGGTACTAAGAAAAGCGGAAACAGTTGCCAATTAAGAAGTTTGCAGTTGTTTTCGTAATTCTTGTCGAGGTTTTGTCATGAAGGGGTAAGCTTTGGGGCGGCGTTTTTGAACTTGTGGTTCCCTGCGGGACGGTCAGTAACGACTTTGTGAACGATAATTTTGATTGTTCTGCTCATCCATCATTACTATCCGCTCAATAAATCGGGGCGAACTACCAGTTCAAGAACGAGTTTACGCCATTTGAGCCTTGTCACTGAGCGATTTACCCCGGATTATTGAGCAGTTACCTCTAAGGAAACTTTCTCCAAATAGTTTTTAAGACTTGTAACCAGACCAACCACCAAGCCCTTGCATAATCCAAGTAGCCTAAGCTTCGGTTTGAAAAGGATAAGGATTTTGTTGAAATGAGCGTCTAACGCATCACTAGATAGCACGATGCATTAGGTTAAAGCCGTAATGCACTCTATTTATCTGTAAAAATTTAAACGTTTGCAACAAATACTCTGACATGTATAAGAAAGGCTTAAGTATTTCTTACAAATGTATAATCAGTTGCAGCAAACGCTTAATACTTTGCAACAAATACTCTGACATGTATAAGAAAGGCTTAAGTATTTCTTGCAAATGTATAATCAGTTGCAGCAATTGCTCAATACTTTGCAACAAATACTCTGACATATATAAGAAACGCTTAAATCATTGCAACAATTGTTGTAATGAACTTATGAATTGATCAAAAAAGTAAAGGTTCAAAACCGGACTTCGTCCCGCTACGCTAACGCCCGCAAGTGGCGCGTTCGCGTTAGCGTCTCGTAGAGAAAAAATCCTTGTATCTCAAGGTAGGTAAAAACCCCACCCCTAGTGTCGGGCTGAGTTTAATTGCGAATTGCGAATTGGATTTATATTGGTATGGCTGTGACTCCTGAAAAGTCATGGGATAAGCAAGATACCAAAGCAGGTATAGTTATTTTTACACTCAGTTGGTAGGAACTTTGCCTCAACAGAGGAGCAGAAAATGATCCAGGTGAATATCGAAGATTTTTTGCTTTTCGAGACGATAGATGCGAAGTTATTTTTTAGGCGAGAGTCTTTGAGTCAGTTTCTTGCTGCTCCTACCTTTTTTTGTAATATTCACTTCTGCTTGCTAGCCAATCAAACTTTATCGGTCTGCGATCGCACTTTTATCAAAAAGTTGGCTTTAAACATCCGCTTTCTGAAAAAATGTTTTGATTGTCTATAATATTACCATCATTTGACTTCTTTATTAAGTAAGTTAACTCATCCCCCGGCTTCAAGCCGGGGGGAAATCGAAGTCATTAGTCATTAGTCATTAGTCATTAGCACCAATGACTAATGACTAATAACTAATGACTAAATCGGCGGGCGGCTATCCCGGACACCCCTTGAAGGGATGGGATTCCCGCCGATTTTCGTTGAAAACGATTTCGGTTTTTCCCGCCTTATATCCCGCCACTGATTCGGAGTACCGAATGAGCGTGGGGGACTTACGGCGAATCAGTTAAAATTAAGTAAATAGCTAATCTAAACTTACCAGCAATCATAAAAATCTTTTTAATGGGTAAACCTATTAATAAAATATGGATCGTCGGAATTTTCTAAAGTATGTCACTTTAGCAGGATCTAGCTTTGCCTTAAATAGTTGCTCTCAAGGCAAAAATTCCAAATCGCAAGGAGAGGTATCTCCCTCAGCCTCGCCTGTGGCGGTAAACGAACCTCTGAAGGTGGGATTTGTTTATGCCGGTCATGTGGGTGATTTTGGCTGGACTTATGCCCATGATTTAGGTCGCAGAGACATGGAAGCCTATCTTCAAGATAAAGTAAAAACTACCTTTGTGGAAAATGTTAACGAAGGTGCTGACGCTCAAAGGGTGATTCGCCAACTCGCATTAGATGGTAACAAGTTGATTTTTACAACTTCCTTCGAGTACATGAATCCAACAATTAAAGTTGCCAAGGACTTTAGTGATGTTGTCTTTGAACACTGTAGAGGATACAAACGTACTGCCAATGTCGGCACTTATCTGGGACGCTTTGAAGAACCGCGTTACTTAACCGGCATGATTGCTGGCAAGATGACAAAATCAAATATAGTTGGTTTTATTGGCGCATACCCAATTCCAGAAGTAATTCGGGGAATCAGTGCATTCACTCAAGGAGTAAGGCTAACAAATCCCCAAGCAAAAGTTAAGGTACTTTGGGTACAAAGTTGGTACGATGCAGCTAAAGAAACAGAAGCGGCTCAAGCTTTGGTCAATTTAGGTGCGGATGTACTGACGCAGCATACCGACTCTGGTGCCGTTGTCCAATTAGCACAGGAGAAAGGCATTTATGCTTTTGGCTACAACACTGATATGAGTAAGTTTGGTCAAAAAGCCCACCTGACATCAGCTATTAACAAATGGGGCAAATTCTATACAGATAAAGCCTTGGCTGTAATGAGTAATACTTGGAAGTCTCAAGAGGTTTGGGATGGCATTGCTCAAGGAATGGTGGATATTTCTCCGATGAATCAGGTAATTCCGGCGGATGTGCAACAACTGGTGAATGCAAAGCGCGATGAGTTTATTCAGGGTACTGCACATCCTTTTGATGGCCCGGTGAAAGACCAAAAAGGGGTGGTACAAGTGCCAAAAGGTAAAGTTTTGGATGATCAGAGACAACTGGCGATGGATTGGTATGTTGAGGGAATTGAAGGATCAATGTAATTCATAATTGATAATTAATAATTCATAATTTAAAGAGCGTGTGAGCTGCTGAACTTTCCACGCTCTTTAAGACCACGCTCATTAAAAATTCAGTGGGCGGCTCTGTACCCGTTTTAAAATTTATGAATTATGAATTATGAATTATGAATTATTTGGTCAAATAGCCATGCCAAAGCACCATCAACATCAGCAACCTGCTCCCCTGACGGTATGGCTGGACGATTTACCATAACAACCTTGACGCCGAGTTCTCGCGCTGCAATAATTTTGGCCTTTGTTGCATCGCCACCGCTATTTTTACTCACGATGGTATCAATCTTGTTATGAATCAGGATTTGCCTTTCATTATTGAGGGTAAAGGGCCCGCGATCGCACAATATCACTCCCAGTGGCACTAAAGCATCATCACTAGGAGGGTCAATCATCCGCATCAGAAACCAAATTTTCTCTAGGTGAGCAAAGGTGGCGAGTTCTTGTCTTCCAACTGTCAAAAATACCCGCTGTGCCTGGTTTGCTACAGATGCGGCGGCGGCTTCAACGCTGTCAACTTCAATCCAGCGATCGCCACTTACCTTTTCCCAAGGCGGGCGTATTAACATCAAACGGGGTACTCCGACTTCGGTTGCAGCATCTGCCGCATTGAAGGAAATCTGAGTAGCAAAAGGATGGGTTGCATCAATTAATAAGTCGATTTGCATGACTCGCAAATAGCTAGCCAATCCAGCCACACCACCAAAGCCTCCAACCCGTAAATCGCCTAAGGGTACTGATGGTTCACGGGTGCGCCCAGCTAGAGATGTGATTGTTTCTAACCCTTGGATAGTTGACACTCTAGCAGCTAATTCTGCCGCATCTCCTGTACCACCCAGAATCAAAACGCGCATCATTAAGATAAAGGTGGAATTTTTGCCAAAATGCCCTTTTTCAGCGCTTCTGGACGCTCTGACCAAGGCAGTAAACCATCTGCTTTGACATAGTATTGACTAGCACATTCTAGTATCGCAGATGCACTACCATCAACGGCTAAATCACCAAATAAATATGTTAATTTGCCCTTGGCAGCAAAGGCAACCACACAGAAACGATTACAAGCACTCATGCATTCAACTTCCTGAATTGGGAATTCATCTCGTAAGTCCCAATCTTGTGCAAGCTGCTGAAGTTGAGATAGAAGTTTTTGACCGCCACTTTCACCTAAGCGTTTTCCATCTTGCCAAACGCTAGCACAAGTTTTGCAAACAAATAAAGTATGGTCGGCAACACCCAAGGAACTAGTCGGGGAAATATTTACAGTAGTAGTCATCTGTACCTCGCAGATTTGTGGAACTGATAAATCTATTTCGGCGGGCATCCTGACTCACTCTATTTGGGATTTTAGATGGCATCTCAAATTGGTTTACAGTTGCTCCCAAGTGCCGGATTTGCACCGAACTTTAAGAGTTACCTCTGGTAGCTGCTCCCCACCAGAACCCAATAACCTTATCGATCATACACTAGGGTATCTTGGAAAAGGATATTACCAAAAATTGCTCAGGAGCGATCGCTCATCAACTATCGCAGACAGATATGAATTGTTGATTTAATTTTGTCGTAAACTACCCCAAGAAAGCTTAATGTCCGAGGCTAGGGACTCTTAAGAATATATTGATTCTGGCTCAAATTACAGAATTTCCTTAATTTGCGCCTTTTATTTTGGCATATTGAGCAAATGTATGCTATGGTTAGAAATCGTGTGGTAAGGACGTATAGCTCAGTTGGTTAGAGCGCTACGTTGACATCGTAGAGGTCACTGGTTCGAATCCAGTTACGTCCATTTGTTGTACACTGACAGATTCTTTGTCACTGTTAACACAATTAATTTCAATTTTAACTGATATCTTGCAGCATTGTCGATTAGCACCATTGTCCGCCCAGAAATAAATTTCACAGGCTTTTAGCTTAAGTCCACTCAAGTGGACTCAAACCCTGTTCAGTCTTCTTTAGAAGAATGCAATATTAGCTTCAGAATTCATTCTGAGGCGGTTGTTGGGACTGGTGCAAGATATTCAATTTAAACAAATTAGAACAAGCGATGCCTAACGCCAAGCCGCCTAGCGTCTACGCCCAAATAAAAGCAGGCCAACCTGTAATTCCAGTATGGTTGGATACCATACACGAGCGTATAGCCAGCAAGTTGAAAGATTAGACTTCAGCAATTTGGAAGTGTGTTGGAGTGTCTCTCAACAAGAGATATACTGGCAAAGCATTAGTGTCGCAATCTCAGCATCTACTATGGGCAAACTCACGCTGCCGCGCAAAGAAGAAAAGAAAATTCGGGAGAGTTTTATTAAAAATGATCAATTAGAGGCGGTGATTGGCTTATCACCCAATTTGTTTTATGGCACAGGTATCCCTGCCTGTATTTTGGTGATGTGTCCACAAGGGGCGAAACCAGTTGAACGCCAGGGAAAAGTTTTGTTTATTAATGCTGATGCTGAATATTATGCAGGTCGCGCTCAAAATTATTTGCGTCCTGAGCATATTGAAAAAATTTCCTGGGTGTTTGAAAATTTTCTATCTTTACCTGGATATTCAGCAGTAGTAACTAAAGAAGAATTAAGAGATAACGATTACAACTGCAATATCCGCCGCTATGCTGACAACGCGCCACCGCCAGAACCGCACGATGTACGGGCGCATTTTTTGGGGGGAATTCCTAAAGTAGAGGTAGAGGCTAAATCTTCCCTATTAGCAGCGCATGGGTTTGATGCAACTAGGATTTTTGTGGAACGCAATTAATTATGACTGCTTTAACCTTACAATTACCTCCTAATTTGCAATTTACTGATGAGGAATTTGCACAAATTGTAGCTGTGAATAAAGAATTACGACTAGAGTTAACTGCTGAAGGGAAATTAATTATCATGTCACCCACTGGGGGAGAAACGGGAAACCGTAATTTTGAACTGTATCTTGATTTAGGAGTTTGGAACAGACAAAATAAGCTCGGAAAAGCTTTTGATTCTTCTACTGGGTTTAAACTGCCAAATGGGGCAACTCGTTCACCTGATGCTTCTTGGGTAAGGATAGAAAGATGGGATGCTCTTACCCCAGAACAAAGAAAGAAATTTATCCCTTTGTGTCCTGATTTTGCAGTGGAATTAGTTTCTGAAACTGATGATGTGGAAGATACTAAAGCAAAAATGGCGGAATACTTAAGAAATGGCTTACAACTAGGTTGGTTAATTAATCCTAAAGATAAACAAGTAATAATTTATCGCCCAAATCTTGCACCAGAAGTTTTACAATCTCCCACCATTTTATCGGGTGAAGATGTTCTCCCTGGTTTTGTTTTAAATTTACAGCAGATTTTTACATAGATGAATGATATCATGTCCGCATAAATAGTTACGCTAACCACAGTCATTACACCCCACCCCCAACCCCTAAGAGTTCTTCGGGAGGGGAGACAAAGCATAGCTTTGGCGGGGTGGGGTTCTTCGGGTTTCATAAGTAATCAAGCGGACATGATATGATTATCTTGATTTTATTTCTACAATCACAGAACGTTCTCAAATTAAAACTTTTATAGAATATGATACTGGTGTTGAGCAGCAAGAAGGCAAACTTTATAGTGTGTTGAGCGTGGAATAACAGTAAGCCGTCAGTTTCCTGCTGGTACTATTGCAATCACTATTGCAGCAAATATTGCTGATACGGCGATTCTTGGTATTCCTATGTATTTTCCTGATAGTGTTGTTGGTGCAATTGTTAAAAAGCCTAACAATATTCGTTATAGTCCTGCTTGCTTCAAAACAGCATTAGCAGTATGACGCGACTTGATAGAACCATCTACCACAAATCGATATGTGAAATGATAAGAGCGATCGCATTTAGACAAAGTTGAAAGAAAGTGTCAAACTTTTACAGATTTTTGGTAATTTCCCCTCTCTGTAAATCTCATAAAACACCTCTGGCAATGTCCATCTATCCACAACGCTGGAATTTTAAACCTTGCACCGCAGTTAGGACATTCCGAAAGTAAATGTAATTTATGGCGATCGCATCCCTTAGTCGCCTTAAACTGCGATTCAATTTTGTGGCAAGGCGAGTCAGCATTCCCCTACCTTTAACTGAAGTGCAACGCTTTGAAGGTGGGACACCATCACCAGGAGTTTGGTTTAATTTGCGGGGTCAACGCCAACAAGGATTTGAAGCGTCGCCACATAATGCCCAAGAAATTGTTACCCTACTCAAAGCTGATGAAAAACGGTTGTGGAATCGCACGGCGGCGGCGTTGCGGGTGAACCCAAATAGACGAGAGTTGCAAGCTTTGATTTAACAAATAACGCTCAACCAGAAATAATACTGACTATCTCAGCAGGCGCAATAGCATCGTTGAATCAGCCTACACCTGAAATTCAGGGGGAAAACACAGAGCAACGCCGTGACCGGACTATAATTTTGTCTGATAGCAATGAAGTTATTTACACTGATTTTACAGGAAATAACTTACAAAGACTATCTGCCTTCGCCAAGGTTTCAGGGGTGCGATCCTTGGCTTTATTAGTCGAAAATGCTCATAACTACAGTTTGAGGCGCTGGTCAGAGAAAAATCAGCGCTTTGAATAGCACGCCCCTTACTCAAATTTACCCCTCACTTAAATTTAGATTAGAGAGGGGAAAAGCGATCACTATCTCCAAAACTGAATTATTCTTTTTGGTTGGTTTCGGCTAGACGTTGGTGCTTCAGGTTTTCCAACTGCTGCAACAGAGAGTCTACCTCTGCTTGTAAATGCATCAACTTAGCTTGCTGATCGTCTTGATAATAAGACTTGGTTAACTTACTGACCCAGTTAGCCTGGGACTCGCGATCGGAAACACTAGGTAAACAAGTAGGCATCGCTAATTAAATCCAAAACTTAACTCACACCATTAGAAATATTATAATATTGCTTTTTTAAGCTTTATTAAAATATTGTGTATTTTCAATCAATTACTCTAATGGATTTCAGGTTCAATCATAAGAAGACGGTGATCTTAATGGCTGTGTTCCTGAGAAAACATTGCCCCAAGTGTGCAAAGCTTCCGTCCACTCGATAGTACTTAGCAATACTTAATTGATAGCTTGCCAATTATAGTTGTATTAATTATTCTCGCTGTTATTAAGTAATTTACGTAAAAAATTACCTGTAAATTATATTAAATTACGCCAGATTAGGAAAAAATCTAGGGCGAAGCACTTGTCGTTCGTGTAGAGTCTTTGTACCACTTGCCTACGGCACGCTCCGCGAACGTGGAAGCAAGCTAGCAAGAGCGTCTTTGTCAAGAGAAGGATAAAACTACCGCAAAGGAAAGGCTGCCTACTGCGTATTTTAAGCTAAAAAATGGAGAAATTAAAGTGGTAAAATACACATAAATACGTTCACGGAGCGCCTTGCACTAAAGTGGCTTTTTGCAAAGTAGGAATAAGTGTTTCAGAGAGTACTTACGTAAGCCCTATAAATTTGTCTATCATTTTTCACTCCGTCAGCATCCCCAGGTCGTCGTGGCGGTTATGATAAACTCACATTCTAAAGAAAATAAAAATGGCAAAATCAAACGCCTGCACCACAAAAAATAATATTCTTACATAATATTCATTTTGGAATTAGGGGACTCTTAACTGGGACAGGGCAAAGAAAAATTCACTTTCTACCTCTTCCCCATCCTGCACTTCCCTATGCCACCCTTTCTAAATATCCAATCCAATACATAAAGAAATTTTAAATCCCGTGACTTTGAGCCTGTCTGTTGCTAAATCTCATCGCCAACCCTGGCCCGGACTGATAGAAGCCTATCGCAAATACTTGCCTGTCAGCGAAAAAACTCCGATTGTCACTCTGTTGGAGGGTAACACACCCCTAATACCAGCGCCTGCGATCGCAGAACGCATTGGCAGGCAAGTACGGGTTTTTGTAAAATACGACGGTCTCAATCCCACCGGCAGCTTCAAAGACCGGGGGATGACTATGGCAATTTCCAAAGCCAAGGAAGCAGGCGCGAAAGCAGTAATTTGTGCCAGCACGGGTAACACCTCAGCCGCCGCCGCCGCTTATGCAAGGCGTGGAGGTATGAATGCCTTTGTGCTGATTCCCGACGGTTATGTGGCGTTGGGCAAATTAGCCCAAGCTTTACTGTACGGTGCAGAAGTATTGGCAATTAAAGGGAATTTTGACCAAGCGCTAGAAATTGTCCGCGAGATGGCCGAAAGCTATCCGGTGACTTTGGTAAATTCCGTCAATCCCTACCGCCTAGAAGGGCAGAAAACAGCAGCCTTTGAAATTGTCGATGCGCTGGGTGATGCCCCAGACTGGCTGTGTATCCCCGTGGGCAATGCCGGTAATATCACAGCATATTGGATGGGATTTTGTCAATATCATCAAGATGGGAAGTGCGATCGCTTACCCCGAATGATGGGATTCCAAGCCGCAGGTGCAGCCCCCTTAGTGACCGGTCAGCCAGTAGCAAATCCCGAAACCCTAGCGACAGCAATTCGGATTGGCAACCCTGCTAGTTGGGAGTTAGCTGTTGCAGCCCAAACCGCAAGTCAGGGAAATTTTCACGCCGTTACCGATGCAGAAATTCTCGACGCTTATCGACTTTTGGCAGCATCAGAAGGTATCTTCTGCGAACCTGCTAGCGCCACTTCTGTAGCCGGGTTATTGCAGGTAAAAGATCAAATTCCTACAGGGGCGACAGTGGTTTGTGTCCTCACAGGTAATGGTCTAAAAGACCCAGATACAGCTATTAAACACAATCACAGTCAATTTAAACAGGGTATTGCAGCAAAATTGGGTGCAGTAGCCGAAGCAATGGGATTTTAAGCATTGTGGAACTAAACGCGATCGTAATAGCTAATTGAAAAATTGCGTAGGCATACCCCACCAAAGGTATCACAGCCAGAATTTTTCAGTCTGGGGAGTATCAAAATAATCCTAGATAATTTTTAAACAACTAGTTGATCATCTTGTAATGACCGAAACAGACTCATGATACAAGCCTCTAAATTTATTTATGCTTACTAAGCGGCTTGCCTTGAGCGACTTGTACTGAGCGTAGTCGAAGTAAGTCGAAAGGAGCCGAAGTATGGGGATTATTAATTTTGAATTTTGAATTTTGAATTCGGAGGGAAGCAACGTGACTCATTCTACTGATATTGCCACTTTAGCCCGGTGGATGGCAGCTGACTTTAGCAATCAAGAACAAGCTTTTGAAAATCCGCCTTTGTATGCCCACATTCGCGTGTGTATCCGTCCCCTTCCGTTGGAATTGTTCTCAGGCGTAAGTTTGTTTCTCGAACAAGCTTATGATTTTATGCTCAATCAACCCTACCGGATGCGGGTAATGAAGTTAATTCCGGCAGAAAACCACATTGTTATTGAACACTACACAGTTAAAGAAGAACAAAAATTTTACGGCGCATCTCGCGATCTTGAACGTTTAAAAGGTTTATCCGTTGACCAATTGGAAAAAATGTCAGGTTGCAACATGCTCGTAGAGTGGACAGGTAACAGCTTTAAAGGCAGGGTTGAACCTGGAAAATGCTGCATTGTGGTTCGTGACGGCAAAAATACTTATCTAGATAACGAATTTGAGATTGATGCTAAAGAATTTTCCAGCCTCGACCGAGGAAGGGATTTAGACACTGATGAACATCTGTGGGGTTCTATTGCCGGCCCATTTCACTTTGTCCGATGGGGTAATTTTGCCGATGAAGTCAAGGTGTAAGAAGTTAGGAGTGAGGAGTGAGGAATTAAAACTCATAACTTATTTATCCTGTAATCAGGACTCTCTAGCGATCGCCTAAAGACTACCATCCTATAGCGGTTCCCATTCAGATGCGGTACAACATTACATCACGAGGTGTAGGGGCAAGTCTTTGCCCATTGGTGTCAACTTAAGCAAAAAGAAACCATAAGATGTAATCTAAGAATATCTTGATTGATGTTCTTAGTGATACATCATGAGTACAAAACGTCCAGCCCGAAAAGG
>NZ_JAIVFQ010000029.1 GCF_020829495.1 Nostoc favosum CHAB5714
CTTGGAACACGATCATGAAGTTGAAGGTTCCGCTTATTCCCAAGGGCATACCATCGCTAAATGATCCTTGTCCGATGGGGTATACCAAGAATACTGCGGTTGCTGCTGCTACTGGTGCGCTGTATGCAATAGCAATCCAAGGACGCATTCCTAAGCGGTAGGATAGTTCCCATTCACGACCCAGGTAGCAGAATACGCCAATCAGGAAGTGGAATATTACCAATTGGTAAGGGCCACCGTTGTAGAGCCACTCATCTAGAGATGCTGCTTCCCAAATTGGGTAGAAGTGCAAGCCGATGGCGTTGGAGGAGGGTACTACTGCACCGGAGATGATGTTGTTTCCGTAGATTAAGGAACCTGCTACTGGTTCACGGATTCCATCGATGTCTACTGGAGGTGCGGCGATGAAGGCGATTACGAAGCAAGCGGTGGCGGCTAGCAGGGTGGGGATCATTACTACTCCGAACCAACCGATGTAAATACGGTTGTTGGTGCTGGTGATCCATTCGCAGAATCTATCCCATACGTTGGCGCTTGAGCGCTGTTGTAAGGTTGCTGTCATGGTTTTATAAATGCGATTATTTGTGAATGAATTAGGTAGCTTTGACTACCTGTTACACATCTTAAAGAATTTATTGCGTTTTGTAAAGTACTTTGAGAAAAAATTTTCTCTTGGGATTTACGCACCCAAAGTGGAAAATCCGCAACTTACTGAAAAAATGGAGGTTCTGCGTAATCAACAGTAGCGATGAGAGCGATATCTACGACGGGCTACCCTACGCACTTTTATCATCTAAGTGCGTTGCCCCAAAACTCTCATACTTCCTCTTGGCATTGAACCTCGGTGATCATATATAGCAGTCCTATTTGATTTCTGCCCTACGCCTTCTCTGCGAGAGGCTCCGCCAACGCGTAGCGTCTCGTAGAGCTGACTTTTCCCGTTAAGTCTTGAAAGGCTTACTGACAAAGGATTTAAGAAACAGCACAGCATATACGGTAAAGTAATGACAATCTGGTGTTAAAGGTGACGAGCAATGCTGGACTGGTGGGAGAAGAATTTTGCAACCTGTGAGTTAGGCGATCGCCGATTGAATGAGCGTGCAATGTCGATAGGCTATGCTCTAAGCCAAGGATTTGGTAAAGCACTGTCAGAAATTTTCAACAGTGGAACAGTACTGAAGAGAGCCTATGAGTTTTTGCCAACCCAAAAGTGCAATTTTCAAGTGTGATTGAGCCGCACTGTCAGATGACGGCGGAAACTATTGCAGAATACGATGTAGTGCTATGTGTCGGAGACACGACATTTCTTGATTATGTCAGTATTGCAGCTAAAACAGAAGGTTACGGTCCATACAGACTTGCCGCTGATGGGATCAAGACAATACTATTGTTTTTTGAGTGTAATTGCTGTTGAATTGTTGCATTTGACTTATCTACACCGCACTCAGCCTACCGCCGACGCAATTTTTATCCTCAATCCCCAACAAATTCGCATTTTGAAAGCTAAATCACCCAAACTACCCAAGACATTAACAGTTAGTTGGGCTGTGCAAGCGTTGGCGAAGCCCGCCGTAGGCATCGCTCGTTTAGGGGGTTACTTAGAACATCGACATAAAACCCCTATTGGTATCCAGGTACTGTGGCGAGGCTGGTTAAAATTGCACGACCTCTGCGAGGGTTGGCAGCTTGCAAAAGAGACTTAACGGGAAAAGTCAGCTCGTAGAGAAGGACGCAAAGGGAAGAAAGAGATATATAATTTTCACAAATGATTTAGGACTGTTATAGAAAAAATCTATTACCGATTAGGTATTAACCATTCTTCACGAAGAGTTGATGGTAAGGGTGGGCGCAAGCAAAGATAAACAAGTGGGCCCAGTAGCAAGACAAAGGCTACTGTCCAAAACACCTGGGGATTATTCCAGTGGCGACGAGCGATATCATCGCCAAGGATTGTAGGGAGTAAAAGACAAAAAAGGCAAAATGCCAAGCTCATGCCATTAATAAAGCGATCGCCTTGGAACTGCTGCACAAAATCTCCCCAGTCACCTAAGACAAACGCATAGGCGAGCAAGCCAACAGTGCTTAAACTCAAAACAATCCCAAAAAAACGAGAATCTAGCAGCCGTAAAAAAGCATCCTTTTGCCCAGAAAATTCTTGATTTGGTTCACGCAAAGCCAAATATGGTAACAGACCAAGCACTCCTGACCCTACTGATGCCAAGGCAAAAGGCCAAAAAGGAATCCGTTGCATTCTGCCATCAATGAACAACAAACCACTGTAAATTAGTAGCCAAATGCCCACTAGAGAAAACAAGGAAAGGATAATCGGATTTATCGCAAGCCACTGAAGAGTAAATATATTTTTCAACAGGATTAGGGTTTCTTGTAAATGCAGGGGCGGTGCTAACAGTAAAATATAGGCGATAAATCCAACCCATAGTAACCACAATGCAACTTTTCTATTCATCATTTTTAGATGGTGTGCATTTAACATAATTACTAATTTATAATTCGTATTTTTTGCGTCTAAATCCCCCTTTTTGTAGAACGCTGTCCTGAGCTTGCTTAAAAAGAGAGGTACATCTATACCAATACGGTTCACTTAAGGCTAAAACTCTTTGTCAAAGTCAATTTTTTTAACGAACCGCAAAGGACGCAAAGGACGCAAAGAGAAGGAAGAAATGTTTAACTGAACTGTATTGGTTCAGTTAAGAAAAATTGTAGGTTGGGTTAAGCAAAGCGCAACCCAACAAAGCACCGGAAATGTTGGGTTTCGTTCCTCAAACGCCACTTGCTTCAAGTCGGGAAACCGCAAGGGCGCAGTGGCTCCCCAACCTACACAATTTAAGGTTTTTGGCACTAACTGAACTGTATTGACATATATACTTGATTTTTGTTTCAGTTGAGGATTTAGACCCCGACTGAAACTGTCTTTAAATTACGAATTCAAAATTGCTTTAATTTACAGCTGGCTGCTGACTGGGCATTTCCTCTACACCCACTTCTGGTAGAGGTGGACGCACACACAAATAAATCAATGGCCCGAATAGAGGTATCAACGCTATTAACCAGAACATCTGTGGATTTTTCCAACCGCGACGCGCCAGATCATCCCCTAGCAAAGCTGGAAATAATAGGCAAAGTAGACAGAAATCTAAACTCATGACATTGATGAAGCGGTTAGTTTGCCACTGTTGCACAAAATTACCCCAATCTCCTCCTGTTAAACCATAGGCAACTAGAATAACCGTGGCTACTGTCAAGACAACCCCAGTCACACGAGAATCTAGCAGCTTGAGCAAGGCATTCTTTTTACCGACAAACTTATTATTTGGTTCCCTAAGGGCTAAATAGGGTAACAAGGCAAATGCCCCGACTCCGAAAGAGGCACTAGCAAATAGCCAAGCAGGTATTTTTTGTCCTCTACCATCAATAAATACTACTGCACTATAGATGAGAGGCCAGATGCCCATGAGGTTGAATAGTGCTACGACTAATGGGTTAACGCCTTGCCATTGGCCAGTAGAAAGGTTTTTAATTAACTCGAATGTACCAGGTTGCTCAGGAGGAGCGAGGAAAAAAGCATAGGTAGTGAATCCCAGCCACAGCACGCCAAAGGCAATTTTTCTAACCATGAAAGAGTTAAAAGGTATTAATTATTGATTTTGCCACTATAAATTCGGCTTATCTACCTGCTATGGTATTGTTCTTTTGTCTAAACCCGTAGTAGGTTGTTTCTATTAGGGATTAAAATAACTGAAAGCTTCTGAGAGGTAATCAGCAGCAGATGCTACTACTGCGATCGCACTTTCATAATCTAGACGCGTTGGCCCTAAAACTCCCACACTTCCTACTGGTATTGAACCTCGGCGATAGGTGGAAGAAATCAAGGTGCAGGTGCGTATCGGTTCTAGAAGATTTTCTGCGCCAATGCGAACCGTTACCTTTGACTTACCCACATCCTCAAGCTCTGGTTCCTCAAATATTAATCGCCACAGTTGGTCTTGTTCTTCTTCCAGCAGGTGGATAATCGTTTGTACCTGCTGTAACTGGGAAAATTCTGGCTGGCGCAAAACTTCTGACACACCCCGAACCATGATTTGAGTTGCAGTCGGCGCATGAGTGCGACGAGTCAATTCGGCTACTGAATTTTTCAAAAATTCCCCGTAGCGTTGGAACTCCTGATCTAGTTCGCTCCAGTTGAGGTTGGCTAATTCCAACAGACTTCGCCCCCGCAAGTGGGTATTCAAAAAGTTAGAAACAATTTGTAACTCACGATCGATTACCTCTGAATCCCGTTGTGTTTCCTCTGGTATTGGTGACAAATCCATCAACTTGGAATGTGTCTCATAACTATCGGTAACAACAATTAACATGATCCGCCCCGCTTCAATTTGCACTAATTGCAGATGTCGCAATAGCGCTGTGGTAGTTTGCGGCATAGTAATCAAGCTTATGCAACCACTTAAGGTTGCTAAAATTTGTGCGGCTCCTTGCAGTAGGGTTTCTAAACTCCAATCTTCCCACTGGAGGCGCTTTTGCAATGCCACCTCTACTTCTCGTCCTAAAGTTTCGGAAGGTGTAATTAGCTGGTCAACATAAATGCGATAACCTGAATCTGAAGGTACACGTCCAGCAGAGGCGTGTGGTTGGTAGAGTAATCCAGACTTTTCTAAAACGCCCATCACATTGCGAATTGTGGCTGAACTTACACCCAGGTCGTACTCCTCGACCAAAGCTTTTGAACCAACAGGCTCTGCCGTAGCAATGTAGTGACGTACCGTTGCCCAAAGTATATGCTGTTGTCGATTTGTTAACTGGACTTCCATAGGGTATGTAATGCTTGGCGGCAAATTTTAATCAAAGTCTGTAAAAATTTCTGGATTTGATTGAAAACTAAGAATATTAATAATTTATTAAGATAACAAATTATACAATTATATTGTGATCATTAATCTTAAGGTTCAGGTACACCATTCTTTTAAAGGATCTTTGCAGCAAAAGTTGAAAGTTTGAATTTACAACATCCTTTTCTGCCCTATTTTTGCATAATAATACATTTATAAATGTATTATTGTATACGTCTTTTTGCGGCGATCGCAGCTAAGATTGGGGTCGAAAAGTTTCGTAAATATTTAGCCAGTGGAGAAAGTTGCAAGCTTTCCTGGCAAGCCCCTAAGTTTTTATGTACTGCTATTTTTAGCATAGCAAAAGTCAGATGGAAGTTATTCTTCCATCTGAGTAATGCACCTAAATACAAGCTAATATTGGGGAATTGAATGGTCTACTAAGACGGAATAAGCATCAATACCACCCGAAATATTTTGCACATTTGTAAAACCTTGAGCAATTAACCACTGGCACATCTGGGCAGAGCGGATGCCGTGGTGGCATAGTACAAGGGTTTCAGCTTGGGGATTGAAGAGGTTAGGGACTTGATCTCCCCATTCGGCAAATTGACTTAAGGGTAGATTGACAAAGCCCTCAATGCTAGCAATCTCCAATTCTTGTGGTTCGCGTACATCTACTAGCTGAATACTTACATCACCAGAAGAAAGACGTTGTGCCAGTTCTTGTACACTAATCTGGTTCATGGGTTAACTAAAAGAATTCCCTATAAACAGTCTTAATCCTATTTATGGTGACAGAAAATCTCTGTCTTTGCATGAGTATCCATTCTCAAGAAGGCTGATAGATCCTGGTAGGCTTTCTGCTTAAATGGCTGTAAACCGTCTTTTTAAAGGTTTAATGTGAATAGGCAACGCTCATTTATTGGTTTTATCGTAGCTGGTGTGATCGCACTGCTAGTAATTGCGATCGCTAGTTTTTACTGGTTTTTCGCCAAAAATCCGGCTAACCTCATTGCTTCTACCGGACAGCCTAATGCAGCCATATTCGTGTCGAAACTGTCTCCTGCAATGGTTTCATTGCTGACGAATCCTGATCGGTTGCAGGCATTAAAGGGTGAAGGAGAACTATCTAAACTCAAAACCAGTTTATTCGCCAAGAGTGGTATAGATTACAAAGAAGACGTTCAACCCTGGTTAGGGAACGAAATTACATTAGCTATCACCACCTTAGATATTGATCGCGACCGAGAAAACGGACAGCAGCCAGGGTATTTGTTGGCACTAGCAACCAAGCAACCGGAGAAAAGCCGCGAGTTTGTCGAGTTGTTGTTTTCTAAACGGGCGTTAGGTGGGGCAAACTTAGCTGTTGAACAATACAAAGGTGTGAAGCTGATTTCTGACAATTCTCAACCAGAGCAGGACTTGCTTGCAGGTGCTGTTGTTGGTGAAGGCTTTGTGTTGTTTGCCAACGATCCGAAAGTGTTGCGAGATGCCATCAATAATGTCCAAGCGCCCGATCTAAATTTGACTAGCTCCCGCGAATACCAAAAAGCGACAAAACAATTTCCCAAAGGGGGTTTAGCTGTAGCTTTCTTGAATCTTCCCATCGTGGCAAAATGGCAAGGTTTAGAATTGCCAGAACAAACATATAACAGCGAAATTATTTCCCTGGCGTTGAACCCCAAAGGTTTGCTAGCAGAAACCAGCTTTTTAACTTCATCGGAAATTGTTTCCCCATCTTCACCACTATCTAAACCTGTAGGAGCATTGCAGTATGTTCCAGCGTCGGCAGGTTTGGCAATTTCCGGTTCAAATTTAAGTAATTTGGGTAACAGTGATTTAGCCAAACTCTGGAGACAAGCCACAGCTACTATATATGGTTCTGGGGAAGATGTGGTTTCTCGGTTAGCAAAACCTTTGGCGGATGTTCAAAAAAGCTGGGGTATAAACTTACCAGAGGATATTTTTAGCTGGGTACAAGGAGAATATGCTATAGCATTGTTACCTGCGAAAGAGCAAACAACCCCTCATTGGATTTTTGTGGTGGAAAAATCCGAGAGTGTGGAAAAAGGTGTTGCTCGATTAGATGCGATCGCCTCATCAAATGGACTCAGCATTAATCCCCTGACTATAGACAAGCAAAAAATCTCTGCTTGGACGGAGTTAACTACGGCTACAAAAAAAAGTGATGTTAAAGAGGGGACATCTTTCAGTATTGAAACAAAAGTGCGAGGATTACATACAAACTTAGAAAATTACGAAATTTTCACCTCTGACTTAGAAACAATGGATGAAATCCTCACAACCAAGGATAATTCCTTAATTGACAATCCCAATTTCAAAGATAGTATTGCTGCGATTCCCCTACCAAATCAAGGCTATATATATCTTGACTGGACAAAAAGCCAGAATTTGTTAGAGCGTCAAGTACCGGTTCTCAAGCTAGTGGAAGTTTTAGGGAAACCGTTTTTTAACAATTTGCGATCGCTCACAGTTAGTAGTTATGGAACTGACACGCGATCGCTCAAAGGTGGCGTTTTCTTCAAACTCAATAATTCGTGAGATTTTCATGGAGATAGGACTTCCATCGAACCACAGAGGCGCAGAGAAGCCAGTGCGTTGGGCGGGTTCCCCGACTTGAAGCAACTGGCGCGACACGGAGAAATGAGAGTTTGAGAGGTATTTTGCGTAAGTCCTAAGAGAGTCAAAGTGCAGAAGGTTAAAAATTATTTTACCTTCTGCATTTTATTTTCCCGTGATATTTACGTAGATTTTCTGTAGCATTTGCTATTTGTATTTGTAATCTTTGGATAGGTACTGGCTGCTGACATAGAAATTTAGGTTCGATGTGGCAGTGAGTCTCAAATACATCAGAAATAAGGCTGTGTGCAACTTTCTCTCAAACCTAACCCCCAACCCCTTCCCTACCAGGGAAGGGGAGAATCAAAGCCTCTCGGACTGTGGGGGAGAGGAATGGAAGCGGGGTTCCAAGTTGTACATCGCGTGAATAATTTACACAATACCCAGGTAGCGATCGGTAATGGGCAAAGCAATTGGCATTGATTTAGGGACGACTAATTCTGTCGCCGCTTTTAAGTTAGCAGAAGTTGAAGTGGTGACAGCTAACGATAACACGCCCCCAGACAGGAAACTGACGCGATCGGTCGTTGCTTGTGAGCAAAATAAATTTTTGGTAGGAGATCAAGCTTACAACCAACTCAGGGCTAATCCTGAAAACGTGGTTGTTTCCATTAAGCGCCTAATAGGAAGAGGTTTTGGCGATCCAGCCGTACAAAAACAAAAGTCGGAATTTGGTTACAAAATTGCTGAACCGAGTCAGGGAACAGACAACAGTATTGCAGTTTGGCTAGGAGGTAAAGAATATCAACCAGAGGATATTTCTGCTGAAATTCTCAAAAAAGTTGTGCAAAATGCCCAAACTTATCGCCAAGGAATTGGTAAAGCAGGCGAAGTTATAGACCAAGCAGTTATTACCATCCCCGCTTACTTCAACGATAAACAACGCCATGCTACCCGCACAGCTGCACTTAAAGCTGGAATCACTCCTTTAGAACTGATACCAGAACCTACAGCAGCCGCCATATCTTACGGCTTTTCTCCAACTGGGGAAGATTTTAAAACGATTTTAGTTTTTGATTTTGGTGGTGGTACTTTTGATGCTTCGGTGATTCAAGCAGCAGGAACTTCATTTATTGAATTGGGAAAAGCTGGGGATTTATGGTTGGGAGGAGATGACATTGATTCTCGCATTATCAAATTTGTTAAACAGCAATTTGCCCAGCAAGAAAGAATTGCTGATATTGATGGCTTGATTGCCAAAATGCCCCACTATCAACGGGTACGATTTAATGCTGACTTGAAGTTAGCAGTAGAACGCACCAAAATTGAACTAAGCACTGCTACAGTATCTTGCATTGCTCCTGCGACTCAATTATTAGATGAATTGGGTATTGCCATTCCCATTGAAGTAGAAATCACCCGCAAACAATTTGAGGAAATAATTTCTGACTTGGTAGAGCGATCGATTGAAATTTGCCGTGAAGCTGCTGAAGATCACCTAGATATGGTGGATGTAATATTGCTGGTTGGCGGTTCTTGCCAAATTCCTGTAGTCCAACGCAAAGTCAGAGAAGCTTTTGGAGCAGATAAAGTAGTGGTGCATCCCCGTCCAATGTATGCGGTGGCGGAGGGTGCAGCAATTGTCGCGGCTGGACTAACAGAGAAAGTCACAACAGTATCCCGTGATTATTTTATCAAGTTGGTGGATGGCAAAGAGAAAGTAATTAAGCGAGGTGAGATTTTACCACTGACCAAACCCCACACTTTTAAAACTGCTGCTGATGGACAACGCTTGATTCACTTTCAATTTTTCAGCCCCGATCAAGTAAGGGAAGATTTGGATGGGATATATGAAGATGACAGTATTGGGGATATTTGGTTGGGTTTAAATCAATCTTATCCACGCGGGACGGAAGTCTTAGTCAAGTTGGAGTTAGATGAAAAACATAGTGGACTAAAGATGACCGCTACATTGAAAAATGACCCTTCACAGAGAGTGAGTTGCACCTTCTCGCGGGGACGATCAGACGAGAAAATATATAAAGAATTAGAAGAAACGATCGCAGAACTCAATAACCAAAACCTAACTCATCTCGGTGTGGAAGAAGCGCTGAAGTTAGCGTTACCGGTCGTGGAGTCAACCAACAAAATCATCGATCCGAATACGGGAGAGGAACGCGGCTATTTACGCGATGACGCTAGTGCAAACTTGAAAAAATTCCAGGTATCCATGTCTAAGGAACGCCTAGAAGCAGAGTACCTAATCGATAAATGCGATCGCGTAGTTCAACTTTGCGGATCGATAATTCCCCAACCACAGCAGGAACGATTGCAAAAGCTCAGTCAAGAATTGCAAGATGCCATCAACACCAATAACCTCTCCAAGATGGAGTCTAAGAGTGAAGATGCAAGACGAGAACTTGACAATTTACCTGATGAGGTCAAGCTCATTCAAGCTTGTTTTTTAGCAATCCGTCAAGCCTACGCGGTTGCACCGACTCAAGCAAATGCCATGTCTGACAAACTTTCTCGGATGCTTGCCGCTATGAAAAGTGATGATGGACAGGAAGCCAATCGCTTGTGGAGTGAATTGCAACCAGATATCCAGCGTTGGCTAAATCATGAGTTACCCAGCAACAGCATTGTCACAGGATTAACGCGATGAAGATGAAGCTGAACTGTCCTGTGTGTGATTACCAAGAAATTGAAGGTGACACTTGTCCTAACTGTGATACCGACCTTTCTGTAATTCGGATGCTCAAAGAATTACCGCAGGTGGAAAACCCTCTGCAACAAGTGAAAACTGCCAAATGGCAACTAGGAGTTGCTTTACTCCTGCTGATTATCGGGATTGGGTTGGGTGTAATGGGCAGTTTTATCTTCCTGCAACCACAGTTACACACATTACCTGTCTCTTCTTCCAATCTAGTTAGTAGCGATCGCCTAAAACTACCAGTTAATCATGCCCCTGTGACAGCTAAGGAACCCCCAAAACCAATTACCTATACTGTCAAATCGGGAGATCACCTCAGCGCGATCGCCCAAAAATTTTGTGGTGAGGGAACCTCTTGGCAAGTAATGGTTAAAGCCAATCCCCAACTCAAAGGACGGCAAGACTATGACTATATAGATGTAGGGGAGGTGTTAAAAATCCCCAACTGCAAGGAGGGCGCTTGATGAGCATCGTTGATAGCTTGAACGCTTTAACTAAAACTTTGCTGGGAGTGGGTATTGTTGATGCCTGGAAGCAAGCACCACAAACTAAAGAAGCCAGCGAAAAAGCAGCACAATTAGCCCAAAAAAAACACCTGCGAGAAGCAGTAATTATTGCAGAAAAAGCTCTCGCTGTCTGGTCTAGGAAACCAGGTTTTTGGGAGCGTTTAATTTATCAATTGCTGCTGGGTAAGCTGTTAGACAATCTTACTCAGCAACTAAAGCAGTGGCGCTATCAAGTCGCAGAAGTAGATAAACTAGCTGCTAATGCCAAAACCTTTCTCAAGCAAGATACGGGCGATCCTCTAGAAACGCAAGCACTTGCAAGTGCGATCGCCATTTATCAGCGCTGTACCAAAATTCTCCATGATGATCGCATATCGCGGGTAATCAAGCAGTGCCAAAAAGAATTGCAACGGCGACAGCAGTTCTTAAGTTTAGTGACACAGGCACAGTCTCAGGCAGAAAATCTGTTTTATAAAAATGCGATCGCAGTTTACCGAGAGGCTGAAAAGCTTTATTCTACTGAGTTTCTACGACAGGCGATCGCTGCAAGTATTGCTCAAGTCCAACAAGAAGAAATTTATAATGCTGCTTTTCAAAAGGTGCAACAAGCTGAAAGTGAAGGAAGATTACAGGGAGCGATCGCACTCTTAAAAAATGCCCTGACTAAATTTTCTCGCTCTGACGGACTTGATTTACTACAAAAGCTACAAAAAACACTAAAAGGAAGAGAACAGTTTCGCCAAGGGCTAGCAGCAGAAAAAGCGGGTGATTTTAAAGCGGCTGCATCTCTCTATAAAAATGCTAAATTGCTCTTGCCCAACTCTACATACTGCCAAATCCGGTTAGCACTTGTGGCAATTAAAACTCAGGCATGGGCAACCGCACTAAATCACCTCGAAGCTATACCTGGAGAACAAGCTGCTTACTTGCGGGGATTTGCCTACGCCCAACAAGAAGATTTACAGGTAGCTTATAAAGAATGGCTTGGGTTATCTACTGCTAACATTGCCAAGCAACGAGAGATTCTCAAAAATCTTTCCCAACGTCAACGGCTGCTAAGACTACAGAATATAGAGCAACTGGTAAAAGCTGAAAATTGGGAGAAGGCTAAAGCAGAGAGTACACAATTTCTCCGAAAATTTGGTTCCCATCCCTTAGTTGAGAAAAATCTCAAAGAACATATTCAGCCACGTTTAGAAGCAGAACTATGGAAAGATAAAGACTGGAGAATTATTGCCGAGAAGACTGAAAAAGCCTGGATTTCACAGCCTAATATTACTACATTACATAATTTGGCAGTAGCAAATTATTATCTTGCTCAAACTTCCCCTATAAATCTGTTAAATTTGATATTTTATTTATCAACAGCTTTGGCAAATATAACGGAAGATCCTAGCCTTCAAGATGTGCCTTGGCTAGAAAATAAACCTGTAGAATTTACCTCAGTCTCTTTAGAATTAAAACGCCGAATAGCAACCGCAATAGATACTTTGAAAGATACAAATATTATTAATTATTTGAATTTGCGCGATCGCTACCGATTAGAAGTAGTATCTCTAAACCTCATGGGTGAGCCGTCAAAGTGGGGAATGAAAATAAAAGATGTATTTATTACACCTGGCTGTTATCAGCATTACCTTCCTCAATGGCAAGGGATTTTCGACAATAAAATACATGCTAACCAAAAAATATTAAATTCCCTTTATACAAATTGGGGATTGGCTATGGCTGCTTGTTTAGAAGGAGATTATCAAAGAGCAATTCAACTTAAACCTTCAACCACAGATAAGTCTGATATCGCAGCATTTGCTCAGAAATTTGTCGCTTATCATGAAGGTTCCTATCAGCTACAACAACAAAAATGGCGAGAGGCAATTATTCCTCTAGAGCAAGCAAAGCCAGAAATTCAAGCTAGTCAGGATTGGCAACAAGAAATAAACAGACTTTGTGGATTGCAACGTCAAGCAATATCAGAATTTCAAGAACATTTAGAGTTTGCCCAGTTTTGGTATGACCTTTTAGAAAGTCGAGATGCTAGAAGTTATCTAGCTGAGTATAAGGCGGAACAAATACGCAAACAAATTGCTAGTGAACAAATTTCATTAGCAACAGCGCTGAGAGAACTACAAAAAATTAAACAAATTGACAATCAAAATCCTATTGTAATTGATTTAATTCAGAGAATTGAATTTAACCAAGAAGTAGAATTAATTGATAATTTATTAAAAAAGAGTAAATTTGAAGAAGCTGTCCAACGTGCCAAAGAATCCCAGCATCAACGTATACGGAATATTGTGTCAGACATTTGCATAGAAATATTAGCCAAGGGTTTCCAAAATCGGGATTTAGGATTTGAAGATATTTATCAATTAGGCTATTGGGCTTATGAACTCTGTCCAGACGATCCAAATGTCCAAGAAGTTTACGAATTTAGCCAAGAACTAAAGGATATTAAAAATCTGATGAAATGCGATAGCTTTGATGAAGCCGTTCATCGTGCCAAATACTCACAACATGACTCTATTCGTTACTATGTCGCTGACTTTTTTATTAAAACCTTGCTTAAAGGTATCCAAAACCGCGATTTATCTTTTAATTTAATTCAGCAATTAGGTAGCTGGGCTTATGAACTTTGTCCAGACGAACCTGCTTTTCAAGAAATTTACCGCAGCCTGAAAATTCGTTAATTAAAGGTATGTAATGGAATATAATCCTTATGAAATTCTGGGTGTATCCCCAGCAGCATCCAAAGCTGAAATTGCAAAAGCTGTAGCAGTGGCAATGAAGCACAAAAAACATCCTGTGGATATCATTGCTAAAGCTCAAAAAAGTTTACTAAAACCAGAAGAACGCATCATAGCCGACTATTTACGTCCTATACTGCCTACTATTAAGCACTTCAAATATAGTGATTTATCGGCTTTGCTTCAGCCAGCACCTAGACTGGTATTATTACCAGAATTTGATGGATTAGAGCAAGTGATCGCTCAATCTGCCCAAGAACAACGCCTAGAGCGAGAGCCTTTACCGATGAGCCTATCAGAGTTATTCACTGAGGGCATTATAGCTTGTAAAGAAGGCCGTTACCCCAAAGCGATAAAATATCTCAAAGACTACTGCCAAGGCTGTACAGACCGGAATAGTAAAGATTACATTCAAGCCCAAATGTGGCTAATTAAAGTGTATAAAATAGTTGGACAGTTAGAAAGAGCGATCGCGCTTTGTCAGCTTTTGAGTAACCATACCCGCCCGCAAGTGCAAACTTGGGCAACTAAAACTCTAGCGATGTTATCAAAAGAGGTTTCTCATGTTTAATTTTATTCTCAGTAAAAAGAAGCGCGACTTAAGCATACAAAAATTTGGCAACCTCCAAAAGGAAAATGTTTTACTACAACAGTCTTTGCGAGAACAGCAAACCCAAACCACAGCAGATACAGAAGATTTATTCTTAGAAATGCTAGAAATTGGTGATGCACTAGAAGCCTTGCTGGATTATCTAGAACAGAATCCCGACCCCAGCCCAGAATTTATCCAGCGTTTACCCCAGTCTGTAGGAGCGGTTAATCGTAAGTTTCTCAGTGTACTAAAAAAGCGCCAAATTTTACCTATAGAACTGCAAAGTATACAGCCAGATTTTAATTTATGCCGTGTTGTTGATCGTGAAGTAAGAAATGATATGCCAGACCAAACAATTACTAAAATCGTCCGTCGAGGGTTTTCTTTAGGAGAAAAAACCCTGCGTCCAACAGAGGTAATCACATCCAAATTAGAAGTTGGAGAATTGTAGCTGCTGTTTATATTAAGAGACAGCCTAGTAGCGCAAGGCGGAAGTCACGCATTCACGCATTCAAAAGCAGGGCTGTTTCATTCCATTTCAAACAGGATTTGTCAAGATGGTTAGTGGGAAAAATGGTAAGTGAGGGTGACGATGAGATGAACATTTAAGCACTTAAAGATCAGTAAAATAGTTCATTTTATCGGCACGCTAGGAACAAAATAACCAATTTTTAATTGCTAGAACCCTTGATTTTTAAAGCTCTTTCGGGAATGAAACAGCCCTGCCCTTCAAAAGGGGGAAACCGGAATCAAAGTCCCCGTTTTTAAGGGAGATTTCGAGATATCTAAAACTTTTGATATCGGTAAGAAGACTTTTCAAACATCCTCTTAGCTGCCTGCTTGTACAACCCTTTATTGTGGCACATTTGAATGTGGCACAACCAACTGAAATTTCACTGGAATTTTTTCATTAGAATATGTATATATCATTACTAATCTAACAGCCTGTTGGAGGGCTACTATGAAATACTGTCGCCCCCGACTTCAGTTTCGCAACGGCTGGCTGTTGGCTATACTTGCTGCCATCACAGCTACGCCTGTAATAGCAGAGACAGCGAATTTTGGGACTTTTACCCTGTCAACAAACTTTAATCCAGCACAAGGAACAGTGCAGGGGTTTACAGGTGGTTCTTACTCATTGTCTGCTATAAGTAACCGCGATCGCGATCAAAAAGCCTGTATTGGCTTTGCCGATCCTAATCCAGATCATATTATGGTTTTGGAAAAGGACTTTTCCCAGATGACAATACAAGTCGATAGCAACGGCAATGACACCACTTTGCTGATCCAAGGGCCAGACCAAACTACGATTCGTTGCGGCGATGACACTGGTAAAAGTAAAGATGCTAGCGTTAGCGATCGCAACTGGAAAAGTGGCACCTATCGGATTTGGGTGGGTACATTTAATCCTGGGGCCAAGCACGATTACACTTTGAAAGTGGAGCAGCAGTGAAGTGGGGAGTAGGGAGTGGGGGATGAGGGAGCAGGGGGAGCAGGGGGAGATGAGGGAGAAGAATTAATAACCAATGCCCAATGCCCCATTCCCTATTCCCCATTCCCCATTTTGAGGTGTAACGTCTGAGAGGATAATATGGGAGAGTAGCTTGTTGTGCTTTCCGAGGGTGCTATCTCGTGCTATCTATACTGCGTGCTGACTTTCGTATCATATTTGAACGTGACCCAGCTGCTCGTAACTGGTTGGAAGTTTTATTTTGTTACCCTGGTTTGCAAGCCCTGCTATTCCATAGGCTGGCTCACTGGCTGTATACTGTTGGTCTTCCCTTTATTCCCCGCCTGATTTCTCACTTGGCTCGGTTTTTGACTGGAATTGAAATCCACCCTGGTGCAGCAATTGGAAAAAGTGTGTTTATTGACCACGGGATGGGTGTAGTAATTGGTGAAACTGCGATCGTGGGAGACTATGCCCTAATTTATCAAGGTGTCACCCTTGGGGGTACTGGTAAAGAATGTGGTAAGCGCCATCCAACTGTAGGTGAAAACGTCGTAGTTGGGGCTGGAGCTAAGGTACTGGGCAATATCCAAATTGGTAATAATGTCCGTATTGGCGCTGGGTCTGTTGTTCTAAGGGATGTGCCTTCAGACTGTACTGTGGTAGGCGTGCCTGGGCGCATTATGTATCGTTCTGGAGTTCGGGTTGCACCTCTTGAACACAATAACTTACCAGATTCAGAAGCCCAAGTAATTCGTGCTTTAGTTGACAGGATTGAGGCGTTGGAAGAACAAATACAAACTTTTCAGCGCACCAATTCTTCAGAAAAAACTCCTGTTTTAGTAGGTTGTTTAGCCACCAAAGAGGATGAGCTAACCCACGATACTCGCTGGTGCAACCTCAAAGATAAGACTATCCAGCAATTTCTAGATGGTGCTGGCATTTAGTTAAACGTCAAGGGTTAAGGGTCAATCTTTAGCCCTTTCAAGGTGACTAGTAAAATCTCTTTTTTTCTCTCTGTGTTCTCTGCGCCTAATAAGGTTAGAAAAATTATTTTTAAACCGCAGAGGCACAGAGAACACAGAGTAAAGAGCTTAAAGAGGAATTTCTGGTCTAAAATTCTTATCCACCTTGAAAGGGCTAGGGTCAATCTTTTGACTCTTGACTAAATCACGGATTAATCGCTTCGCTAGACCACTCTTGCTGGTCATTACGGCAGTAAAGCCATCGATTTTGTGGTTCGCCGCGTAATTCTAAATGGTCTACTTGCACTGGGTCGAGTAGCAGTAGACAAAAATTAGCTACTGGCTCAACACAATCGGGCGCTGGTGGCTCAAAAACTGCTACTTCTTGGATTCTGGGTTTACCAGGATAGGGCCAAGCAAACTGTAAACGTGCAGCATCACTCAGTTCTTGCCAAATGGAAATGCGGGCTGGCTGTAAATCCTGGTGCGAATCATCATTACCTACCAGAGTCAAACAGCCAGTGATTCGGAATTGTTCGCGTGTATTGGGGAAGTACCAGCAAACTTCTGCCCAAGGTTGTTGCTGTATCTGGTCGGCTTTAGCGCTACGAGTATCGGTGATAAATTTTAGCTGGTTTGTATCTTCTAGAAAGCCACGAAAGACTAGGGTACGATTAGCGGGGCGACCGTTCGGCTGCACCGTTGCTAGTTGGAGGTAACGGGCATAAACAAGGCTGCGGTTGCGATGGAGTGCATGAGCGATCGCGCTTCGCCAAGGAGCAAGAGTCATTATAAAGTTACGTACCTAATTATTGATTATACTACTGTTAACAAAACAAAAACACAAATTTTCTAAATATATATAATAAATGGTTACAATTCCAATAATAGATTTAACTGCGTTTACCAATGGCGACACAATAACTCGGCGAAATATTATCAAACAAATCTATCAAACTTGCCATGAAATTGGTTTCATGTATTTGCAGAATCCAGGAATATCAAAAGACCTAATCAGGCAAGTATTCGCTCACAGCAAATCTTTCTTTAATTTACCTTTAGAAGTTAAGCAAAAGCAAGCTTGGAGTGATGAGTTTAATAATACAGGATACGTTGGTCTTGAGAGAGAACGTCTTGACCCCAACAAACCAGGCGACTTGAAAGAGGCGTTTAATGTAAACAAACAAGCGGCTATAACAATAGATGCTTCTATTCTCGCCTTTTATGATAATTGCACAGAACTTGCTAACACAGTGTTACAAGCTTATGCTTTGGCGTTGGAATTGCCAGAAGATTTTTTTATCATAAGACACAATCAACAAAATCATACCTTGCGATCACTCCACTATCCCCCATTGCAGACACCACCCAAACCTGGACAGGTGCGTGCTGGTGAGCATTCCGATTATGGCAGTATTACCTTACTTTTCCAAGATGACGTTGGCGGGTTGGAAGTACAGACAGCATCTGGAAATTGGATTGCCGCACCTGCGATTCCTGATACTGTGGTAGTTAATACTGGCGATTTAATGCAACGGTGGACAAATGATATGTTTTGCTCAACTAAGCATCGAGTAATGATTCCCAGTAATAACAAGGTGAAGCAGTCCCGTTATTCTATCGCTTTTTTCTGTCATCCTAATGATGATACAGAAATAGCTTGTCTGGAAAGTTGCCAGAAAGAACAACCACCTATTTATCCGCCTATCTTGGCGGGAGAATATCTTTTAAGTCGTTTACAAGCAACTTATGGTAATTCGTAATATTTCGACTGCGCTCAATACAAGTTCGTAATTCGTAATTACTGGACTTTAGACTAGTTCGCGGTGCGAAACTCCACTTCCTGCCAGCCTTTGATAGCGCCAACAATAAAAGCACCTGCTGGGTTATCAATAGCTTTCTCAAACGCAGCTAAACCACCTTCCTTAACAGCATTTATTACTCGTTTTTTCAAGGTTGGGTTGCTTTCAATTCGATTTATGGCTTCTGCTGCTACTACCATTTGCTGTGATGTAGTAGTGGTCGGGTAAGTTTGCTCTAATTGTTTTAGCAATAGCTGAATCTCGGCAGCAGCTTCAGCAAGACTTTGGGGCACTCCAGCAGCGTAGTAATTACCTTGGATATAATCGCGTTCAATGCGTTCGTTATAGTTGCCGCCACCTGTGTTGATATTGCGATCGCCAGACATTGTTGTATCTCCTTGAAATACTCGGTTGCCTTCACCTTGAACGTTGTTGACGTTGCCGCCAACTAAACCATCAATTGAAAATCCACCAGGGTTGTTAGTCATAGTACCTACCTGTTCTACATTTGAATAAAAACTAGGGCGTTGTAGCGCCTGATTAACAAAATTTTCTAAACTACGAATTCTGCTATCTTTTTCTTCTAGTAGTAATTTAATCTCCCGCTCCGGCAAGCCTTTTATCTCATTGTAAGTATCGAAATACTCTGCACTCAGATAGGATTTATCAGCCGCGATCGCTGTTTTGGCACGAAGCAGAAACTTATCCTGTCCCCGTTTTTCCATCGCCACAATTTCTAATTCAGCATCTGGATGATTTTCTGCTAACTGCTTAAAGGAAATTGCGATCGCTCTTGGGTCAACTTCTTGGTTATGGTAAAGGTCAAGGGTGTCAAATATTGGTTGAATAAAATCACCGAACTCCCCATCTGCAAACACTTCCTTGTGATTATCAGGTTTGCGAAGTGGATCAGGGTTCTCTTTAGTGGGCAGTCGCATATAAACGTATTCACACCGCACCCCATCAAACTTTGTATCAGTAGTAATGCCCCAATCTTGAATGTATGCCCCGGTGAGAGTAGCGCCTGTGAAATCCGTTTCATTAAGTTGTGCTTGGACTAGCTTTGCCCTGGATAAATCTGCCTCTTGTAAATTCGCTTGACTGAGGTCTGCACCAATAAAACTGGCGTCCACCAAATTCGCGCCTTTGAAGTTGACACCGCGCAAGTCTTGGCGGTCAAAATTCTTATCCTGTCCCTGTCCCGTAACCAACACATGGCGCACTTGTGCCTCTTGAAGGTAAGTTTTCTCAGCACAAACACGGTTGAGCATTTTTGCTTGATAGAAACAGGTACGAGTAAGAAGAGCATCTCGGAAATCTGTACTTTTGAGTGTTGCAAATGTAAAATCAGCATCGGTCAAATTTGCACCACAAAAACTTGTGCTTTTTTTAGCACAGAGATTAACAGCTATTTTTTTGAGCAGTGAATATTTCTCATCTTCAGCGAATGCTTTCTCACCAAGATAAGTGCCAAGAGCAACCATAAATAAAGCTATAAAACTAGCTAGAGGTGCAGTTACAATAAATTCTTCCTTATCAAAACCTGTAGGTAAAACTCCAAGTACAGAACCAAACAAAGCCATGACTACAGCCAACACCGTAGTTGGAGTCACAGTGATAACCTTAGTCATAACTACGGCTTCAGCAAATACTATAGCCCCAGCTATAGCTCCAGCCATACTCAAAGTTCCAAATACCAATTCAACTATCAACACTTCTAGATTTTCTGAACTAATAGCGACAGTGAAGAGCATCAAAATACTAGAGATAACAGCTATAATTCCTATTGCTGCTCTTAAACCTTGGTAGATAGCGACAACAGAGAAGGCAATTAACGTCAGCAAGATAACCATACGCGATAAAATGCCTAAATGAGCTATGGTAAAGCCGGCGTAAGTGTAAACAAATCCTGACATTGTTGATAGAAGTAATGCGACAATTGCCAAACTAATTACCCAACAGCGCTGCAATCCAGCTTCAGCATGATCGAAGTTAGCACCAATGAGAATGGCTTTAGAAAAATCTACACCTCTAATGTCAGCGTAACTAAAGTTTGCACCAGTAAGATTTTGGTTTTTAAAAGATTTGCCTTGAAGTTGAACGCGGTAGAAGTTGTGAGACATAAATTATAATAGTAAATCTCAAGTAGGTATCAACGCTCGGAAAGAAATAAACATCACAATACTACACCTGTAAATAATGTTAAAAATCTTTTCTTATCTGGCAATTTTTATAGAAAAAGGCTTTGCTGTTTTTTATTTATTTAATTAATGATTGTGTCATCTATAACGTTGATTATTACGTCTTTTCTTATGTTGATTTGCAAAATACTTTAAAAGTGCTGTGCGGAAATCTCTGATCCTACTAGGACAACTTATCCCAACTGCAATCTTTGGTTCCTGTTCAATTTTTTTGATAATTTCAGCAGCACGTTGACGGGTATTCTGGTCTGGACTATTTTTATAGTTATCTAATATCTTTTCCGAGTATTCGCTGTTGTAAAGAATAGTTGCCGCTAAAGTGCGAATTTTGGGATTTTTATTATCAAGATTTTCAGCTATAGAATAAAATAAAATTTCATCATTGACTTCTCCTCTTCTACAATTCTCTAGATTAGTAATTATGATAGATAAAACGGAAATACGAAAGTTTTGATTGTCTTCTTTTAGAGCATTAGCCAATGATTTAGTGTATCTTTCATCACCGATAGACATTTCATAACTAGTTAGAACTTCTATTGCATTATTGCGAATAGTTGTGTCATCCTTTTTAAGGGCTGCAAGGAGAGCTGGCAAGGCTTTTAGATCCATTTCTATAAAAACGTCTTCCGCCACAGCCCTAGTGTTTTTATTTTTACTACTAAGATTTGCAAGGAGAGTGGGTACGTCGTTTAAACTATAATTACAAGCAACCAAAGCTTCACGCCATGCTGCAAGCTTTTCATATTTTTCTTCAGTAGGGTTGTATGTAAATTCCTCATCATCCAATATATCTTGAAATTTATCAATTTCTTGATTAAACTCATTAATCTTTCTACGTTCTGCGTCAGTACACTTCAATGTTTCTTCATTGTTTTTATCTAAAACGATATGAGCGTTTCCTGAATTAATGCCAACTACCAAGTAGATTATAATAGTCAATACAGCGCAGTAGTAATTTTTCAAGTGTGTTAACATAATTGAATTTAAAATTTTTAAAGTTAGTATTAATGAATTTTTACTTTGGAAATTAGTATAGTTGAAATTGGGAGAATCCAACTTTTTCTTTAGTGAGTAAAGATTAATCCATTAAAGTAAGCTCTGGCATTGAGCAATCCTAAAACACAAGCTTTAGCTAAAAGACCACGAGAAATAAACATCATTTGCGCCCTCTCAATGGTTAAAGCCAGAGTTACGATCACACCCTCTGTTAGTGACTCCATGTACTACCTCATGAATGCAACATCACACTTTACTGATATTACATGCTTTCTTTTATAGATTCCGCAATTGGGGCAAAATTTGGAATTACACGTTATTCGCAAAACGTATAATTGATGACCGAAAGTATTGTACCTTCGTTAGCATCACCAACGTGCGATCTGCCCATCAAATCCAACTTATCAATCAAAACCGCTACAACCCGCATAACTTCGTTGGCTGATTAAACTTGCTTATGATTGCAGGGCTATAACCAACTACAGGTATAATCTTTGTTAAAAAGCGACTGCTATAGATGATATTTTATTCACTCACCACCGTGGCTGTACTCTTTAGTCTAAAGTCCAGTAATTAAGTATGAAAACCTACGACTGGATTGTGGTTGGCGCTGGAATTACGGGTGCTGCACTTGCTTATGAACTGGCTAAAACTGGCTTTTGTGTACTTTTGTTGGAGCAAGACAGCAGACCACAAAATGCAACTCGCTATAGTTATGGTGGGCTTGCCTATTGGTCGGGTACTACACCACTAACTCGTCAATTGTGCGAAGAAGCGATCGCGCGTTACCATATCCTATCTCAAGAGTTAGACGCTGATATCCAGTTTCGGGAATTAGATTTATTACTTACTATTTCAGCCGCTAATGACCCAGAAGCAACGGCTGAATCATATAATCATTTTGCCATTCCACCCCGTTTATTGAGTGTCCAAGAAGCTTGTGAGTTGGAACCACTGCTAAATCGAGAGGCGATATCTGGTGCTTTAACTGCCAAACACGGCCATATTCATCCAGAAAAAACAGCACAAGCCTACATCCAAGCTTTTGAGCGTGCTGGGGGTGAAATGCAGATTACTCAAGTATTGCAAGTATTGCAAGATGGTGTAAAAACAACTACTGGAACTTTTCACAGTGCTAACGTTGTCATCTGTGCGGGTGGACTCAGCCGCCAACTACTAAAATCTGCTGGTATTACCGTCAAACTGTATTTTACCCATGCAGAAATCATTGAAACCCCACCTGTGGATGTGCAGTTACGCACCTTAGTTATGCCAGCTAATTTGCAACGGTTTCAACTAGAAGCTGAATCTACTCAAGTTGATGAATTGTGGAATGAACTAGGTAATGAGCCAGTACCGCCAATTTTAGATGCAGGTGCGATTCAGTTTCAAGATGGTAGCTTTCGCATCGGTCAAATTAGCCGCGTTCTCACAGATCCTTATGCCAAGGTAAACTCAGAGGAAAGTAAAAAATGGTTGCGAAGAAGTGTTGGTCAAATTTTACCAGCATTGGAGAATTTACCAGGAACTTGGCATCATTGCTTGGTGGCATTTAGTAGCGATCGCCTGCCCTTGATTGGTACTATCCCAGGATTTGAGAGCGTTCATCTATTCTCTGGGTTTAGCAATCCTTTGGTGATTATACCACCTTTGGCAAAGCGCTTTGCTAATTTTGCATCTGGCAAGAAAGATGAGATTATTATCCAGCTATCTCTTCATTACTGAGAATAATTTCACAATATTCAGCTTCACAAAAATTAATCTTGTAAAGTTATTTTTTTATTACAAAGTTCAGACATTTTGTATAACAAGTAACTTTTTCATAGTAAACTATCGCACTATCATCACACTTTAAAGTTTAATATTGTCAGCTTTCTATTAAGTTGGCTGATTGATCAAGAGGAAAATTCATAAAAAGATGAGAAGACAATTTAACAGACGCAAGTTTTTAGTTTACGGTTCTCTAAGTTTTGGAAGCAGCTTTTTTCTGAAGGCTTGCGCGAATAATTCCCCAATTGCTACAGAGAGTCCAGTTGCACCTCCTGCTGCATCTCCTGCTGCTGCTACTGCTGGAGGCACAATCAAAGTAGGTATTTTGCACTCCCTTAGTGGCACAATGGCTATTAGTGAAAAAAGCGTTGTCGATGCTGAAAAATTAGCAATCAAAGAAATTAACGCTGCAGGTGGTATCTTAGGTAAACAAATTGAAGCAGTTACCGAAGATGGTGCTTCTAACTGGGATACTTTTAGAGAAAAGGCAACTAAACTAATTGATCAAGATAAAGTCAGTGTAGTTTTTGGTTGTTGGACATCTGCTAGCCGCAAGAATGTTAAGCCAGTATTCGAGAGCAAAAATCACATGCTCTGGTATCCTGTGCAGTATGAAGGTCAAGAGTGTTCTAAAAATATTTTCTACACTGGTGCTGCTCCAAATCAACAAATTGAACCATCTGTTGATTGGCTGTTAAAAAATAAAGGAAAAGAATTCTTCTTAGTTGGCTCTGACTACGTTTTTCCCCGCACTGCTAACACAATTATTAAAGCTCAACTAGAAGCTTTAGGTGGGAAAACAGTTGGTGAAGATTATTTACCTCTTGGCAATACAGAAGTTACGCCTATCATTACTAAAATAAAACAAAATTTGCCCAATGGTGGCGTGATTTATAACACCCTAAATGGTGATAGTAATGTCGCTTTCTTCAAACAATTAAAAGGGGCTGGATTGACACCAGAAAAATATCCTTCTATGTCTGTAAGTATTGCTGAAGAAGAAGTCAAAGCAATTGGTGTAGAGTATCTCAAAGGTCACTATGCAGCTTGGAACTATTTCCAAACAGTAGACACACCTGCTAACAAAAAATTTGTAGCAGCTTTCAAAAAAGAATACGGTGAAAATCGGGTAACAAATGACCCAATGGAAGCAGCATACATCGCCGTTTATTTGTGGAAGCAAGCAGTAGAAAAAGCTGGCACTACTGATTTAGAGAAGGTACGGGCTGCGGCGTATGGTCAAACTATAGATGCACCTGAAGGTAAAGTGACAATGGATGCCAATCATCACATATCCAAAGTTGTGCGGATTGGTCAAGTAAGGCTAGATGGTTTATTTGATATTGTTTATGCTACTCCGACAGCCGTTGAGCCAGTTCCTTGGAATCAATTTGTAAAAGAGACTAAGGGATTTGCTTGTGATTGGAGTGACCCGGCTAAGGGTGGTAAGTACAATAAAGTTTAATTTCTTAGTCATTAGTCATTAGTCATTAGTCATTAGTGAATAACAAATGATACATGACTAATGAAAAAGAGATGCTATGTAGGAGAAATAAGTGTTAGCAGGATTTTTAGAAGCTGTATTTAATGGCATTAGTATTGGCGCTGTATTATTAATTGCTGCCTTGGGATTGGCGATTATATTTGGATTGATGGGCGTTATCAATATGGCGCATGGTGAATTGATGATGTTCGGCGCTTATACAACTTATGTTGTGCAAAATGCCTGCAAACAATTGGGTGGAGTGTGGTTTGAAATATATATATTTTTGGCTTTGATTATCGCTTTTATTTTCACGGCTGCTGTGGGATTAATTCTAGAAAGAGGCGTGATTCGTTATCTCTATGGACGGCCTCTAGAAACTCTCTTGGCAACTTGGGGAGTAAGTTTGATTTTTCAACAGTTTGTTCGCAGCGTAAATTGGGTATTGATAATTGGCATAGGCTTATTTTCTCTGTTGTTTTTTGGAGGTTTATGGATTTTAAATTCTCGCACTGATTTGGGAAGAGTTCGTAACTGGATTGTGGCGGTAATATTTTTATTATCGCTGGGGGTGACAATCACAACGGGCAATTTCTTGAGTCAAACTTATCAGTTAGCAGTTACTCAACCTTGGTTTGGCGCTCAAAATGTAGATGTAACAGCGCCTAGTTGGTTACAAGCGGGGATATCTTTGGGTGGTGTACAATTACCCTTTGCTAGGTTATTTATTATTAGTTTAACGGTAATCTGTGTGGCGGGAATTTATCTATTCTTACAACGTTCTAGCTGGGGTTTAAGAATTCGGGCTGTGACGCAAAACCGGAGTATGAGTGCTTGTTTGGGTATTCCAACTCAAAAGGTTGATGCAATTACTTTTGCACTGGGTTCTGGTTTAGCTGGTGTGGCTGGATGTGCAATTAGTTTGCTCGGTTCTGTAGGGCCAAATACGGGACAAAATTATATTATTGATACTTTTATGGTGGTTGTTGTTGGGGGTGTGGGCAATTTAGCCGGGACGATTGTGGCGGCGTTGGGTATTGGTACGGCTAATTTTTTAATTGGTTCTGGGACTTTAGCTTTGCTGTTGAGTCCTGTGAAGCCTTTGGCTGATTTGTTTAGTTTTTTTGCGACGACGAGTATGGCTAAAGTGATGGTGTTTGCGCTGATTATTGTGTTTTTACAGTGGAAGCCTGGGGGGATTTTTCCGCAGAAGGGACGTACTGTTGATGTTTAAACCGCAGAGACGCAAAGGACACAGAGAATGAGGAAGAGGGGAGGAGGGTTATTAATTGAGGTGGGGGTGGTGGTTGCGATCGCACTTTTCCTCATTATCATTATGCCACTGTTGCTTACGGAGTTTCGTCTAAATTTGTTGGGGCGATTTTTGTCGCTGGCGATTGTGGCTTTGGGTATCGATTTGATTTGGGGTTATACTGGTTTACTAAGTTTGGGACATGGTATTTTTTTTGGTTTGGGTGGATATGCGATCGCAATGTACCTGAAGCTGCAAGTTCCCACTGGTGAATTGCCTGATTTCATGATGCTCTATGGGGTTACGCAACTTCCCGCGTTTTGGCAACCTTTTTATTCTTTTCCTTTGACAATAGCTTTTGTGGTACTAATTCCAGGGTTATTGGCGGGATTATTGGGATATTTGGTTTTCCGAAATCGCCTCAAGGGAGTTTATTTTTCTATCTTGACTCAAGCCGGA
Source organism: Nostoc favosum CHAB5714 (assembly GCF_020829495.1). GTDB lineage: Bacteria > Cyanobacteriota > Cyanobacteriia > Cyanobacteriales > Nostocaceae > Nostoc > Nostoc favosum. The sequence continues at coordinate 26,364 of NZ_JAIVFQ010000029.1, forward strand.
ACTATTGTATTTTTTAATTTTTTTAACGGTCAACAACAGCTTTTCAACGGTACAAATGGACTGATAGATTTTACAACTTTGTTTGGGGCAACAGTCAGTGATGCGAAGACGCAATTTGTTTTCTACATTTTGACGGTAGTGTTTCTCGCAGCCACTTACGGAATTTGTCGCTGGTTGACAACTGGACGCTTTGGGAGATTGTTGATAGCTATTCGTGATGATGAAAGTCGGGTAAGATTTTCTGGCTACGATCCTACAGATTATAAGGTGCTGGTGTTTGCAGTTTCAGGTGCGATCGCAGGCATCGCAGGAGCATTTTACACCATCCAGAGTGGTTCTGTCTCACCCAGATCAATGGATATTGCCTTTTCGATTGAAATGGTGATTTGGGTAGCGGTGGGAGGACGCGCTACTTTAATTGGGGCGATTGTCGGAACTTTGTTAGTAAATTATGCCCGCACTTTTTTAAGTGAACAATTTGCTGAAATCTGGCTATTTTTCCAAGGCGCACTATTTTTGATAGTCGTTACAGTGCTTCCTGACGGCATAGTGGGATGGTTGCGTAGCCAGAATATTTCTCTTTTCAACCGCCGTCAACAAATTGCTACATATCCCACCTTGGAAGAAGACGCCGAAGTGCAACATGAACGCGAAAATATTGGAAACTGAAAACGTAACTGTTAGTTTTGACGGTTTTAAGGCTCTAAATCAGCTTAACTTTAGCATGGATGTGGGTGAATTACGAGTAGTAATTGGCCCCAATGGTGCGGGAAAGACAACATTTCTGGATGTGATTACGGGGAAAGTGCAACCAACTGTTGGGCGAGTTTTATTCAAAGGTAAAAACCTGCGTTCTTTACCTGAATATAAAATTGCGCGGTTAGGAATTGGGCGCAAGTTTCAAACACCCCGAATTTACTTAAATTTAACGCCCCGTGAAAATCTAGAAATTACCAGTAACAAGAATAAAAATGTCTTTTCTACTTTGTTTGAGCGTTCTAATGCTGTTGAAAAGAATAATATTAAAGGATTATTGGAAACCATCGGCTTAACGCCGAAAGCAGATATCAGAGCAGCTTTACTTTCCCACGGCGAAAAGCAGCGTTTAGAAATTGGGATGTTAGTAGCACAGTCACCAGATTTATTACTCGTTGATGAACCAGTTGCGGGTTTAACAGATGAAGAAACCTATAACATCGGTGAATTACTTTTAGCACTAGCACAAAGTCATTCCATTTTAGTAATTGAACACGATATGGAATTTGTGCGTCAAATTGCCCGGAAAGTAACGGTGTTACATGAAGGTTCGGTGCTGTGCGAAGGGAATTTTGAGGAAGTGCAAAATGATTCTCGTGTTATTGAAGTATATCTAGGAAAACAGGAAGAGTGAACTACCTACACCGCCCTTGCGGGTCGGTGTAGGCTTCCGGTTTCAACGACAACAGCCTTTCCACCTTGTGGCTTATTGGTCTTACGCTGCCTCGACTCGGCAATAACGGGGTTCCCTCCGCCATTGTTTTGTAATATCCGTATGCCTTCAGTTCTGATATTTAATGCTGCATTTGCATCACGGTCGTGAGTAGCTTGACATTCCTGTTCTTAGCGGACGTGAAGTTGTTCGTGTATTTGAGTCATATCATGTCCGCATAATTAGTTATGATTCCCACAGTCATTCCACCCCACCCCGCCAAAGCTACGCTTTGTCTCCCCTCCCCGCTTGCGGGGAGGGGATTAAGGGGTGGGGTTCTTGGGGTTTAATAAGGAATCAAGCGGACATGATATCATTTGGTTGGGAAGTTGCACGTCAAAGTGGAAGCCATATCATCCTGGTTAAGGAAGGAGAGTTAGCCACACTGTCTGTTCCTGAGCATCGTGAAGTAGCAAAAGGAACGTTGCGAAGTTTGATTCGCACTGCTGGGCTTACAGTCAACGAGTTTGTTTCTGCAATTTGATGCGGAGTGCATCCCAGTTTTTATTTTTCAATAAGATTCTATTCGCCTGGTAATTCTAGTCGGATTGCGCTGTTATATCATGTCCGCTTGATTACTTATTAAACCCGAAGAACCCCACCCCGACAATCGTCGCTTTGTCTCCCCTCCCCGCAAGCAGGAGGGGTTGGGGGTGGGGTGCAATGACTGTGGGAATCATAACTATTTATCCGGACATGATATTAAACACCTGCTCTACTGTTAGCACCCAATCAGCAATTACCACTGATTCCATGTAAGTCGCACCTGTAAATACCTTATCCTCATACTGTCCCTCCACCCACTGGCAAATCGTAATTTGTTGCATCTGTGCGTCAACAATCCAATACTCCAATATTTCCCTAGCGGCATACTCCGTCCGCTTGTAGCGATAATCACGAACACGGTTCGCTGTTCCCGGTGAAACAATTTCAATCACTAGCGCAGGCGGCGGCATATCACGGGTGAGGGTAGCACGAGTAGCACCGATAAGGGCAGCATAAGATTCTTCTGTGTGAACCATTAAGTCAGGTAAACGACATCTCGCCCGTCGCCCCGCCACCTCAATTTCTGTATCCTTGTGAGCAACTAAATAAAAGGGGAAATGTTTTAGGAGTTCAACAAATAAAAATCTTGCCAGATTGCTATTTTCCTGACTTTCTGGTGGTATCTCGACTAGTTCTCCATCCACCAACTCATAGCGCGTGTCTGTACCATCGTCATAGGTAAGATACTCCTCAAAGGTCAGCAGTTTTTGGGTTTTCGTCGTTTGGGTCATTTGCTTTGCCTTCTTACCCTACATAGACTACCACTGAATATTATAAGGTTGTTTATCCTAGTCTAACTGTTGAATAATCCCATCTTGTACAAAAGTGTAAAAATTATAGTTTGCTAACCTACAATTATTTTTATTCCTCCAAAGTTACAAAAGAATAATATTAGCTATCTTAGACAAATCTCTAACATCCCATTCCTTAATCCCCTCCCCAAAGCATCGGAGAGGGGAGGCAAAGCATAATTTTCTATGCAGTTTTAGCATTTTTATCTGATGCTTGTTCTGCAATATTTTTTAAGCGGCTCGATCTCATTTTGCGGACGCGATCGCTATTGCGAACACCACCCGCCATTTCATATTCAGCGCTGTCTTTACCATACTTGATAGCAACCACCATTAACATTTTCTCAGAAAGCTGTCTCAAGTTTTTTTCCATCTCTTCAACTTCTGTTAAAGAAGAGTCAACTATAGCCAGAGCGCTATTATGAACATCAAGTTTGTTGCGTAACTGTTGGATTGACTCAATCAGTTTTTCTAATGTATAATCTTGTTCAAATTTAATGCTTGGAACAATCGATTTCATCCCAGATGCTCTTAATTCAGCTTTTTCTAAAACACGGGATGTACGTTTTTGACGAGACATACAATTTCTCTTTTAAGATACTTCTAGAGCTAGCTTGCCTCAATTAAGCCCGATTCCGCTTCAGCATAAATCGCAATTTCTGATAATAAAATTTTTGAGCTTGCCTCAGTAATATTTCGGTATATAATTACTCATGTAATAAGGCAAAAGGTAGGAAACACGAGAGTAGTCGCTACAGACTTGAGAGTAGTCGCTACAGACTTGAGAGTAGTCGCTACAGACTTGAGAGTAGTCGCTACAGATTTGAGAGTAGTCGCTACAGACTTGAGAGTAGTCGCTACAGACTTGAGAGTAGTCGCTACAGATTTGAGAGTAGTCGCTACAGACTTGAGAGTAGTCGCTACAGACTTGAGAGTAGTCGCTACAGACTTGAGAGTAGTCGCTACAGACTTGAGAGTAGTCACTACAGACTTGAGAGTAGTCGCTACAGACTTGAGAGTAGTCGCTACAGACTTGAGAGTAGCCACTACAGTATTCTATATAGCAATATGCTTGGGTTAAGGATTTTTGGTATTGATTTTAGGTATGTAGAGACTAGCAATTGCAACGTCTCTACAAATGATTTGGGGCTTAACTGAACTGTATTGAGCTATAATTGCCCTAGCTTTACTTGCAATCGTTTATTCCTATGAGCCAACTGCTAACACTGGAATTAAGTGATGATGTCTATGCAGCTTTGCAGCAGCAAGCTGATGCCATCGGGCTTTCGGTAGCAGAATTGATTGTGACATCTCTTGATGGGCAGCATCGTCTTCTGACTGGTGCAAAGCTACAACCAGAAGTTCAGCCAGAAGAAGCACATCAACGTTTACTTAGTTATGCAGGTGCAATTAGCTTGGGTTATGCCACAGGTATAGATAACGAAAGCATTGATGCTGACTTGGCAAAAGCTTACACCAATGACTTTTAAGCATTGGGATGTAGATTATGCTGCTTGATACGTCAGGATTGCTCTGCTTTCTCCATAAAGATGAGCCACAACATGAAAGGGCAGTTGAACTGATTGCTAGTACAAGCAGAACTCGGCTTACGCACAACTATGTTTTAGCAGAATTAGTGGCTCTAGCATTGGTTCGAGGCTTTTCCCGTTCAATTGTACTGTCATACAGCCTTGAACTGATCAACAATTCAAACGTTCAAATTGTATGGGTTGATGAGCCGCTACATCGAGAAGCAATAGATTTATTGTTAGCAAGACAGGATAAAACCTATTCGTTATGTGATGCTGTAAGCTTTGTGTTAATGCGTAGGCAAGGAATTATGGAGGCATTAACAACTGATAAACACTTTGAGCAAGAAGGTTTTACTCGTTTGTTGGGGCAATAGGCTAACACTGCGCTGCGCCTCTGGGTGAAATTTTCATATACAGGTAATTTCTAATGCTAAAAATCTCTAACCTTAACGTTTACTACGGTGAAAGCCATATTCTCCGCAATGTAGATTTAAGCGTACCATCTGGGCAAATGATATGCCTAATTGGACGCAATGGCGTAGGTAAATCGACATTACTTAAAACAATAATGGGTTTACTCAAACCCCGCAGTGGTACTATTAACTTAGCTGGAGAATTAATCAACTCGAAATCTCCAGACCAAAGGGCAAAGTTGGGAATTGGTTATGTCCCCCAAGGACGAGAAATTATCCCCCGGTTGACAGTTAAAGAAAATCTGCTGCTGGGGTTGGAAGCTAGACGCAAACCAGTAAAAAAAGCAGAAATTCCAGAGGAAGTTTTTAGCTTATTCCCGGTGTTAAAAACCATGCTTTCGCGGATGGGTGGTGATTTGAGTGGAGGACAGCAGCAACAATTAGCGATCGCTCGTGCTTTAATGGGAGAACCTCAATTACTTGTATTGGATGAACCCACCGAAGGTATTCAACCCTCCATCATCCTAGAAATTGAAGCCGCAGTCCGTCGCATCGTCGAAACCACAGGCATTTCGGTTTTATTGGTAGAGCAACATTTACACTTTGTCCGTCAGGCTGATTACTATTACGCTATGCAAAAAGGTGGTATTGTCGCCTCCGGTTCCACAGCCGAACTCAGCCAAGATGTGATTCAACGCTTTTTAGCTGTTTAATTTTTGATAGTTCTATATCAATTGTATCTGAAGCAATCAAGTCTGCGGCTTCTTGTAAAAGCTCATGCTGTTCCTTTTGAATTGCTTCTAAACGATGAGATATTTCTGCTAATCGTTGTTGCTTACTTGGTTGGAAATTTTCAGGTGGCAAAGCTGGCAGGTTATCAACTGTTTTAGTAACTGTCATTCGTTGAATTGTAAAACTACCAACTTTAGTTAAGGATAGAAAACTAACTTTAATCAAAGCCTGAAGCAATTTTAACGGAACTTGCAGTATTGACCAACTAGCCGTTTCAATCAAGCGGACAATTGCTTTGATGATGCTCCAGATGAGAGCGATCGCAAACAGCAAAATCGCTATACTAACAATTGGGTGATTAGTCGCCCAACCTAGTATTTGAACTAACCTAAATAATATGGGGTGTTGTGTCAGCCAATCACTTACAGAAGATGCCATCGCATCTTTAACTGCGCCTGATGTTGTACTCTTAAATTTCTCAGCAGTTTGCCAAGTTTCCTCTAAACTTGTCGTAACTGTATCAATTGCTTTATCAGTCGTTGTAGTTGCTGTTGCCTTCAAAGACTCCCCAACTTGTTGTGCTGAGTTACTTAGAGAGTTAACATTTTCACCTACAAAATCTTTCACATTTTGCAAGCGTTGCAAAACTCCGTTAGATAAATGTATGTATATTTTGGATGCCATAAAACATTTCACCAAGGTTGAAATCTAACTTGCAATTTGCTTTCTATCTCTATCAGACATCCCAACGAGGTAACAAAAGTTCTCTATATAGGTTCTGATATGGATTTTTATAAAACTCCTTATCATACCACAAAACTTTTCTGCAAGAGGTCTATTGGCATGAATATTAATCTTTGCTAATTTCCCACTTAATCCCACAAAACCCCCCTCGTATTTTTTTGTGATTGTTGAGAATATTAATTTGTGATGAATAACGAACAGCAAAAGTCTAGAAACCTGAACACTTTAAAAAGTAAATTAAGTGACAGATATTACAGATAGCAATGATACTCGTTATTCTTTTAGTGAGGTAAAACACCCAGTTAGTAAAATAAGTAGGTCAGCGTAAAAATTTGTCGTTGGGATAAGGCAGTAAGCAGGAGGTATAAGGCAATAAGAAAGACAATTTTCCCTGAATTTATCTATTGAGAAGATACGTTTTCATTATGTCCACGAAACCATAAAAATGCTTGCTCAAAAACCTGAGCCTATTTTATTGGCCAAGGTTTTCCACAAGCTTACAGATTTGGGTCGTATTCATCCCGTTCCAGTTAATGTTAACGCTTCGTAAATAGGTGAAGGTATCGATCTACCTAATTTAAGTAATCGTACAAAATTAATTACACAAAATCTGGTCTGAAATCTTTGACTGGTAAAGAATTGGCAAATAAGCAATATGTAATTAATTCTGTCGTGGTACTTAATATTCACGCAGGGGGTCTAATGCTCCCAGGTAACTTGCATTAAGTAAATTTATAGAGAGAACTATGGAAGGCACACTTTTCACTGAACTCACTCTGAGTGATGAAGCCAGCTTGGTAGGTGGTTGTAGGGGTAACAACAGGTTCAACGGCGGCAATGCCAATCGCGGCGGCAATGGCGGCAATGCCAATGGCGGTGGCGGCGGCAGAGGGGGTAGCGGCGGCAATGGCGGCAATGCAATTGTCATTGTTATCGGATCGGGTCAGGGCACTGCCATTGGTGGCAATGGTGGCAGTGGGGGTGGCGGCGGCAATGGCGGTGGTGGCGGCACAGGGGGAGCGCGGTGATGGGCATTAGTGTCAACTTAAGCATACAGAAACCATAAAATGTATCACTAAGAACATCTTGATTGATGTCCTTAGTGATACATCATGAGTACAAAACGCCCAGTGCGAAAAGGAAACCCAGACTTGCGGCAACAAAAACATGTACCAGCGCCGCCAATAGAATAAATCGAAAAACAACTATATTCATTAGACCTCTTGCATAAATCAAAAATAAAGAACCCCACCCCGCATTTGAGTAAAGCAAACGCTCCCCTCCCCGATGCTTTGGGGAGGGGTTGGGGGTGGGGTGTTAAGGACTTTTGCAAGAGGTCTATTGCTATCACCACGCAGCTTCAAGCCACTCAAACTATGTGAAGGCAAAGACAAGAAAAAATTGTGCGAGCGGATACTGACATTGCCAATCATGATGGCAGTAGTATTGAGTCTGATATATCGGCAGATAGCCGGATTAAGAGAAGTACAACGAGTGCTCAATGAGGAAGGATTGTTGTGGGTGGGTCGAATTGAGGTGAGTTGCCCAAGCAACATCAAAAAGGCTCTAAAGCGGACTTTAACTCACTTTCCGCTTGTTCCAACGCTTCTGGTAATTTAGTTGCATCGCGTCCGCCTGCTTGGGCTAAGTTCGGTCTTCCACCGCCACCGCCACCGCAGATTTTAGCGATCGCACCCACAAATTTACCAGCTTGCAGACCTTTTTTGTTCACTTCTGAACTAAAAGCTGCAACTATACTAACTTTCCCCTCTTCAGGAACAGAACCCAGCACCACCGCACCATTACCGATTTTTTGCAGTAAGCGTTCGGCTGCGGTTTTCAATGATTCTGGATCAACATCTTCTAATTGGGCGACAATAATTTTAGAATCGCCTACCGTTTCGGCTGTTTGCAGCAAGCTGTCAGATTTTGCGATCGCTAACTGTACCTTCAAGGTTTCCAATTCCTTTTGGCTATTTCTCAGTTCGCTTTGCAGACTTGTGATTCTGTCTGGCAATTCTTCGGGTTTAACTTTAAAGCGATCGCTCAAATCTTTAACTACTTTATCCCGCAGGTTGAGATAATCTAGTATTGCTGGCCCCGAAACAGCTTCAATGCGCCGCACCCCAGAAGCCACACCAGCTTCGGAAATAATTTTAAATACGCCAATTTCAGCCGTATTACTCACATGAGTTCCACCGCATAGTTCCATTGATACGCTAGGGAAGTCAATCACCCGCACTTCCTCGCCGTATTTTTCGCCGAACATCGCAACAGCACCCCTAGCTTTCGCCTCTGCTAAAGGTAATACTTCCACTTTTGCAGCATGTGCTTCAGCAATCCAAGTGTTCACCTGTTCTTCAATTTGTTGCACTTCCTCTGCTGTCAACGCGCGGGGACAGTTGAAGTCAAAGCGCAACCTATCAAAGGATACTAAGGAACCAGCTTGAGATATGCTATCATCAACAATTTTTTTCAAAGCCGCTTGCAACAGGTGCGTTGCGGTATGGTTAGCTTGGGCGCGACGGCGACAAGCCGGATCAATTTGAGCGGTTACATTATCGCCTACGCGCAGTGTACCGCGTTCGATGCGTCCGAAGTGAACAAAGAAATCAGATTCTTTCTTCACATCTTCCACCCGAACTACGATTCCATCACCAGAGATATAACCGCGATCGCCAATTTGTCCCCCGGATTCAGCATAAAATGGCGTTTTGTCAAGGACTATTTGCACCTCTGTCCCCGCTTCTGCTTCCTCTTGAGAAACACCTTCTACCAAAATCGCTTCGACTTTCGCCGTCGTCGCAGGTTGGGTATAGCCTAAAAACTCGGTGACTTGGATGTGTTCTGCCAATTTGTCCAGGGAACCTTGCACAGTTAAATCGATGGTTTCGTGTGCATCTCTACCACGTCCTTTTTGGATTTCCATTTCTACCTCAAATCCCTCAACATCAACTGTGAGGTCATTTTCAGTAGCAATTTCCTGAGTAAGTTCGAGTGGGAAACCGTAGGTGTCGTAAAGTTTAAAGGCACTTTTACCACTGATTTGGGTGCTTCCTTGCTGTTTCAGTTCTTGGACGATTTCCTCCAGTAGTTTTTCGCCTCTGTCGAGAGTTGTGAGGAAATTCGATTCTTCCCGTTGCAACTCAGCTTTAATTGCGGCTTCCCGTTGACGCACATTGGGGTAAGCTGATTCAGAAAGAGCGATCGCAGTTTCGGCAACTTGGGTAGTAAATTCGCCAGAAATCCCAATTAATCGCCCATGACGCACCACGCGCCGAATTAACCGCCGCAGCACATAACCCCGTCCTACGTTGGAGGCGCGAATTTCATCGGCGATCATGTGGACAACAGAACGAACGTGATCACCAATGACTTTTAGAGAAACTTTGGTTTTTTCATCACTTTTGTGGTAATCAATGCCAGCAATTTGCGCGGCTGTTTGGATAATTGGGAAAATCAGGTCAGTTTCGTAGTTATTGGGTACTTTTTGGAGAATTTGCGCCATTCTCTCCAAACCCATGCCGGTGTCGATGTTCTTGTTTTGCAGTGGCGTTAAATTGCCTGACGCATCCCGGTTATATTGCATGAACACGAGGTTGTAAAACTCGATGAACCGGGAATCGTCTTCTAAATCTATATTTTCGTCACCCCGTTCTGGGTGGAAGTCGTAATAAATTTCTGAACAAGGCCCACAAGGCCCAGTCGGCCCAGATACCCAAAAGTTATCATCTTCGCCCAAGCGTTTAATTCTCGCTATCGGCACACCGATTTGATCGCGCCAAATGCCAAAAGCTTCATCATCATCTTCAAAAACGCTGACGACAAGATTGTTTGGTGAGAAGCCAAAGACTTGTGTAGAGATTTCCCAACCCCAAGCGATCGCTTGTTCTTTAAAATAATCACCAAAGCTGAAATTGCCCAGCATCTCAAAAAACGTGTGATGTCGTTTGGTGCGTCCGACATTTTCGATATCGTTGGTGCGGATACACTTTTGCGAAGTCGTAGCCCGCTTAAATTCTGGTGTGCGCTGCCCCAAGAATATCGGCTTAAATGGTAGCATCCCCGCGATCGTCAGCAGCACGGTTGGGTCTTCTGGCACGAGGGAGGCACTTGGGAGAATTTGGTGATTCCGTTGGGCAAAGAAGTCGAGAAATATGTTGCGAATTTCGTTACCGCTTAGGTACTGGGGATTTGAAGACATGGGTGTTTTTAACTTTAGACTTTACAGACTTGGGCGTAGCGGCACTAGGTAAGTGTATTTTCATAAATAGCTTTATATATTCTTGCATTTTGTTTCATATTACTGCCAGCGAATTGTGCCAGTCGGTGAGCAAAATGCAGCGATTAGGAAGCTTTTACACCATAATCCGACTCTGGCAGGATGCGCGACGCCCAATAGCCCGTCGTAGACATCGCATTTTGATCTTTAAAATTAATCCTTAAGAGATACTTTAAAAATCCCATACTAGGGTAGCAAATGGCACTAAAACTGAAAGTATCAAATATTGCTTGTGAGAGATGTGCAGAAATAATTACTGAATCAATCCACGTTATGGAACCTGAGGCTAAGATGGATATTGATGTTACAGCTATTTTCAGGTAAATAGACCACGCGGTAGGGGCACAGCATTGCTGTGCCCTTACGACAGATGTGGTTGAAATACATGAAAACTGCTGTAATGCTAAAACTGTCACGGTGGAATCCGCAGCTTCTGAAGAGTCAATCAAACAGGTAATTGTTGCTGCTGGTTCTGCTGTTGAGGGTTATTGATCGGGTTCTAGCTTTTCACAGAAGTTGAGAATTTCATATTTTAGGGTACGCTAACAAAATTTTTTATATTTTTTCCGCCCTTTCTCCGGGCAAAATTGAACTAATTTCCCCACATTAGGAGCAGGTTTTAACATAAACTCTTTTATTTAGCTTTGTCTTCTAGATTTATGAGGTTGCGGTAAACAAAAAAAAGATGTGAATTAAGTAAATAAACCAACATCGCAAAAGTGTATACAGAAACCATTTATGTTTTCTACCAACACATTGTGGAACTTCACTTAAATTGTGAATTTTTACCTTAAAAATTAACTCTGGAATTGTAGGGTAGGTTAGTGCTATAAGCTTACTGCCTTAGTAGTGGTAACTTTTGCTATCTATTTAATTCGCATTTTTTTGCAATTCAACCCCTACCTTGATACTTCATAAAAGCCTATTCTTTAAAGAAAAAGGCTTAACTACTGTTTGGTTAATAACATTTATCCTTCAATGAAAAACTTTTGGCTTGTATAATTAAATGGAAAAAAGTTATAAGTTATTTATTTTTCTACTTAGGGATAAAATTATCTGCTTAATATGACAGTTATTACAAATTATTTATTTTAGTAATTAGTTGAGGAGAAGAACACTTAAGAAAGTACAGAAACAGTTTTTATACATCTCAATAATATTCAGTATTTTTACTGTTTAAAAAAAATACTGTAAAGAAGACATTAGTTGTCAGAAGAGGAGGTTTCAGAAACGGTAGTAGTAAAAATAAAGTCTAAAGAGGACATTACTATTGTAAAAATCTTCTAATTCTGCGAACAAATAATATATCAGCAAATATAACTCAACCTAAAAGATCATATTTGGTATTACCCAACAAGAGCAGCAAGTCTTAAAAAGTTAATCTCTTTAAAAGTTAAATAGGGTAAAAAATAAAGCAATGAATATGTCTATTCTGGTCTTGGGAAAAAATAACTTTATCGCTACACTTCCAGATCAGATCCGTTATGCGACTGCTTTTAGTGTAGAAGTTATAGACAATCTTAATCAGGCAGTGTCGCGGATTGAAATTACGCCCCCCGATATAATACTTGTGCAGGCTAGTCTGGATGGCAGTATGGAACTTTGCAGTTGGTTGAAAGACCAGGCAAAACTATCCTGGATATACTGTATTCTCTTCGAGGATCGTCCCCAGCAGCTTATTGATAGAAATAAGGGTTGGCACAGGGAATTAGAGATGAGTGCTGCGGCACTCAAGCAAGGAGCCGATGCTTATATTTGGCATCTTCTTGATGAAAAAACAGACCATAGCTTGGCAGAATTGACCGCCAATCATGAACTAATACTTGCTCAATTGACTGTTGGCTTGCGAAAAGCACAAAAATACCGAGATTTGATTCGGACAAATGATATGTTATCAGCGATCGCTTTATCTGATTCCTTGACAGAATTAAATAATCGTCGTGCTTTAGAATGGGACTTACCCAGGCAAATAAAAAAAGCTAGGAGTCAAAAGACTTCCATGAGTTTGATTATTCTGGATGTAGATCATTTCAAAAAAGTTAACGATACTCACGGGCATTTAGTTGGCGATCGCATCTTACAGCTGCTATGTAAGCGTCTGCGACACAATCTGCGCTGTCAAGACACAGCATTTCGCTATGGTGGCGAAGAATTTGTGATTCTTCTGGCTTCCACTAACGATGAGGAAGCAGTAGTCGTCGCCCGTCGTCTTAATCGGGTAGTCAGGGAAGAACCATTTTCACTCAGCAATAAACTGATAATTAATATCACCATTAGTCTCGGCACAGCCTGTCTGCAAACTGAGGATGACGATCAAGGAGTAAGTCTGTTACATCGTGCCGATCAATGCTTGCTACAAGCTAAAACTACTGGGCGTAATCGGGTTATTGCCTCGAACTATTTATGTCATGTCCCACATCTAAAAGTTGTTTCTTCTTAAAATTGGGAATTGGGAATTGGGAATTGGGAATTGGGAATTGGGCAATAATCAATAGTTATTCTCTTCTCCCCTACCTCCCCCACTCCAAACTCCAAACTCCTAACTCCAAACTCCTAACTCCTAACTCCTAACTCCTAACTCCTAACTCCTAACTTTGCATGACAATCTTCTACCGAAGTACGTTGTCGCATGGCATTAACTAAAGCCTCGTAGCTAGAGCGATTTTCTTCCAGTAGGGTTTTTGCTTGCAGGGTATGAAACCGCAATTTCTGCTGATAAACTGATTCAGAAAATCCCAAAATTGTCAAGACTCCTATCAGCTTATTTTTATCATCAGATCCCCCCTCAGCATTATTAAAAACTAGGGTTTCAGCAGCAATACCCGCCATCCAAACAGTGCAGTAGCGGTCTAGCATTTGGGCACTGATTTTACCCACTTCTAGTTGAGATGCTAATTCGCCGTCATCAAAGCTAACGCCGCCTTGCCCAGGTTGACCCTGTTTCCAGGCTTCCCAAGCGCTGAGGGTGTAACCGCTAACGGGAATACCTAACAGGTAAGCAACCAAGAAATGCCCTGCTTCGTGGTGGACGATGCGATCGCGGTGTTCACTTGAAAATCCAGCAATCCAATCTAAAAAGATAGTACCACCCTTGCCTTGCAAGCTAAAACTGTCAAAAGTGGCTATTCCCAAAATAGCGAAGGTAGCGATCGCCGGTACTGCTGGTGATAAATTCAAGAATGGCCCCAGCAGTACCGATACAGTCATCAGAAAGATAGATATTGCAACTAAATTTAGGCTAGTCTGGCTCATTGAGAGTTTTTTGAATGCAGCTTAATCTTTTTTCATTATCAGGCGTTCGCACAGCTTTTGTATCAAGGTGGTTGGAGCGATCGCCTAATTTTTTCATCTTATACTGGCTTTATAAGGGATTTTTTCTCTATCACTAGAATGATGGCTGCTTTTCCAGTCGCAGACATAATGTGACCTTAGTAGGTGTATAAAACATCAAATAGGAGATGAATGTGGCTGAACAATTCAAAAAGGGCGATCGGGTTGAATGGAACACTTCACAAGGCAAGACAACTGGCAAAGTAGTAAAGAAACTAACTTCACCTACAGATATTAAAGAACACCATATTGCTGCAAGTGAAGATAACCCTGAGTACTTAGTTGAAAGTGATAAGACAGGAAAACAAGCTGCTCACAAGCCTGATGCTCTTAAGAAAGTAGAGGAGTAATTTGAATTTTGAATTGGTATAACTTGTGACTGTCAATATTTTGTCAAAACCCTTAATGATTATGCTGACTTTTCACGTTATGTGGAAAAGTCCACCAAAAATCTAACCCCCTAACCCCCAACCCGTGGCGGGAAGGGGGAAAATTCAAAGTCTCTCTCCTTAAAGGAAGAGAGAAATAGAAGTGAGGTTTTCCAGATGCCGTGAAAACCCTTAATGATTATGAGGGGAATGTCGGGAAACAGCAGTTTGCTGATTTTTAACTCAATCGGCAATTTTAACATCAGGATTGTGCAATCGATAGCAGATAGCCTTGTCAAATAAAACCCGCTTAAATGATTCATCTAGGCTGATAGTCGTTTCACCGCTACCAAGAAACAAGTAGCCATCTGGCCTTAATTGCTGCTTGATCTTTTTTAGCAAGGCTTTCTTGGTAACAACATCAAAGTAGATTAAAACATTCCGTAAAAAGATAACATCGAATTGCGGCAGAGATGACCAAGATTGCAAAAGATTTAACTGACGAAAATCAACCATCTGGCGAATGTGTTCCTTTATTTGCCAGTCAGAATCTAGCTTGTGAAAGTAGCGATCGCGAATATTTTTAGATAGTCCACGATTCATTTCAAGTCGGTTATAATGCCCTTCGCGGGCCCGCGCTAAAACCTTAGTAGAAAAATCAGTCGCAATTAGCTTGTGCGACCAATTGGTAAGCATGGGAAAATGTTCATGAATTAATATGGCGATGCTATAAGGTTCTTGTCCATTAGAGCAGGCAGCACACCAAATGTTGAGCGATCGCTCAATTGCTCGTTGTTTAATTAACTCTGGTAGCACGTATTCTTTCAGTGCTTTAAAAGGGTGGCTATCACGGAAGAATGAGGTTTCGTTAGTGACTAGTGCCTCGATTGTCTGGACGTGAAGACTATTAAACGGCTGAGTTCGCAAGTAAGTAACCAAATCAGGGATGTCAGCGAATCCTGCCGATTCGACAATTGGCTGCAAATGTAACTCTGCTAAATAAGTTTTATCACCAAACAACACAACGGCTGAATGATCGTGAACTAATTGACGAAGATACTCAAAATCAGTGGTGCTTACACCCATAATCTGTGTCATTACAGGTCTGAAAGAGGAACTTGATTGAAACGAATTCTGTGCATAATTTCATCTGCGATTTGGTTAAGCGGAAGAATTTGATCGGCAAGCCCGGCATTAACGACAAAACCAGGCATTCCCCACACGACACTAGTAGCTTTGTCTTGTGCAAGTACCTGTCCACCCGCCTCCCGTATGCACCGACAGCCATGTAACCCATCTTGCCCCATACCCGTGAGGATAACTGCGATCGCCCCAGCACCATAAACCCGTGCAACCGATCGCAACAGCACATCGACTGAAGGACGACAGGAATTTTCGGGAGATGCTTGATGGGTAGCAAGTCTAACCCCAGTTTTGTCGCGTTGCACAATTAGATGAAAATCTCCTGGTGCAATCCAGGCATGTCCTGGTTTTAATATCTGTCCAGAAACCGCTTCATCTACTGGGATGTGACACTTGGAAGCTAATTGTTTAGCTAGTAGTTTTGTAAACATTGGCGGCATGTGTTGCACAATCAAAATCGGCACTGATAAATCTGCTGGAAACTGCTTAAGCACTACAGCCAGAGCATTTGGGCCTCCGGTAGAAACCCCAATTGCCACAACCTCCACCTGCTGTATATCGCTACGAACGGGAAAAACAACTGGATGGGTAATTCTGCTGGGTGTGAAAAATCCACCAAATACCTTAATTTTAGGAATTAAATCATCCCGAATATGTTGGGTTGCTGCCTCTACACTTCCTAAGTTACTAGGTTTTGTGGCATAGTCTGAAGCACCTAAAGAAAGAGCTTCCAGCGTTGCGATCGCTCCACTGCGTGTGAAGGTACTGTACATAATCACTGGTAAACGTGGATACTTTTGTCGGATAGCCGACAGAGTTTGCAAACCATCCATCTCCGGCATCTCAATATCCAGGATGATGACATCGGGATTAACATGGGAAATCTTGGCAAGAGCAATGCGACCATTAGCCGCGACTCCTACCACCTCCAGTTCTGGATCGCTAGACAAAATTTTACTTAATCGACTCCGTACTACAACGGCGTCATCAACAACGAGTACCCGGATTTTGGGCATTGGGGACTGGGGATTGGGGAATGGAGGCAGGGGGCAGGGGAGGCAGGGGAGGCAGGGGAGGCAGGGGGCAGGGGGCAGGGGGAGCAGGGGAGGCAGGGGAGGCAGGGGGAGCAGAGGAGGCAAGACAATGACTAAAGAAGCTATTAAAGACCATAAAGACTTGGGAATTTATAAAATTGCCTTTGAAACAGCAATGAAAATTTTTGAGCTATCAAAAAAGTTTCCTGTGGAAGAACGATATTCTTTAACTGACCAAATTCGTCGTTCTTCTCGCTCTGTATGTGCGAACATGGCAGAAGCTTGGCGGAAACGCCGTTATGAGGCAGCATTTGTAGCTAAGTTGAATGATTGTGAGGCTGAGGCATCTGAAACTCAAACTTGGATTGAATTTGCCGTCAAATGCAACTATATGGATGTGCAAACAGGACGAGAGCTTTACGCAAGTTACAACCAAGTTTTATCTGGTCTAGTAAATATGATTAATCATCCATTACCTTGGTTGATGAATCGTTAATCTCCCCCTGCCTCCCCTGCCTCCCCTGCCTCCCCTGCTCCCCCTGCCCCCTGCCCCCTGCCTCCTCTTAATATTTGAACTGATTGACGACTTTCTGCAAATCTACTGCCATTCGGGATAGTTCTGTGGCTGCCTCTAAGGTATTACTAGTTCCAGTAGTCGTACTTTGAGTATTAAGTGCCACAATTCCAATACTTTTGGCAATATCTGATGTTCCTTTGGCTGCCTCAGCCATATTTCGACCAATTTCATTTGTAGTTGCAGTTTGTTCCTCAATAGCGGTGGCGATGGTGCTTTGGAAGTCGTTGATTTGATTGATAATACTAGTAATCTGAGTGATGGCTTGAACGGCGCTTTTTGTATCTGTCTGAATTGCTTCAATTCGCAAGCTAATATCTTCAGTAGCACTTGCCGTTTGTTTGGCTAATTCTTTCACCTCGTTTGCGACTACGGCAAATCCTCTACCTGCATCCCCGGCTCTAGCCGCCTCAATCGTAGCATTGAGTGCTAGCAAGTTTGTTTGCCCTGCGATCGAGGTAATGACTTTAATAACTTTGCCAATTTCGATGCTGCTTTGACCGAGTTTGTTAATTGTCTCGTTTGTGCGGTCAGCCGTTTTAACTGCCTCAGTCGTGACTTTTGCTCCTTCAGTAACGGTCTTAGCAATTTCTCGAATGCTAGCATTCATCTCTTCCACGGCAGTCACAACTGTATTGGTATTCTGACTTACTTGTTCAGCAGAGGCGGATGCAGAAGTGGCCTGTTCGGCTGTTTGTTCGGCGTTCTCAGTCATTTCTTTGCTGACTGCGGTCAGTTCTTCTGCCGAAGACGCAACTGCTGTTGCCACCTCTGTCATCTGTCTGATTGAAGACCTCAGGCTGCTAATCATCTGATTTGCATTATCCGTGAGCTGCTTAAACTCTCCTGCATTGCTTGCCTCGATTTGCTTGGACAAATTTCCTTGAGCAACGGCAAGGCTGACCTCATTAATACCTTTTATCTGCTCTCTTAAATTTGTAGACATCTGATTCAAGTTGTCGAGCGATTCTTTCCAACTCCCACCTGCTGCTTTGACAACGGCTTGAGAACCAAGCTTCCCTTGGATACCAATCTCGGATGCCAAGCGATTAACTTCGTTAGCAAAGTTTTGATTTAAACTCACCAATTCATTAAAAACTGAGGTTATTTCACCCAGTTGATTATTCTCATCAGCCAAACGGACGGTAAAATCACCGTTTTTTGCAGCCTTAAGTGCTATTAGTAACGCTTGCAATTGCACTTTTATCACACTGTCATCGGTCGGTTGCGAATCTGCACTATCCACCGAGGGAGATTTAGAGTTGGCTGTTTTCCCAGCCCGATTTGTAGTCATTGCAAAGCGCTCCTAAATTAATTACTCGATAATCTAATTTGTTAAATTAACATCTAGAATTTTCTCGGCGTCTAGAACTAACAGAAATCCGTCTGGGAGCGGGTAAGCTCCTGCTAGCATCTGACGCATTCTACCTTTTAACGTTGCGGGTGGGGGTTGAAAGGTGTTTTGTGCGAACTCTAAAACATCTCCCACATAATCGACCAGCAGACTGACTACTTCATGATCAGAACACACAATGATATTAAATCCCTGGGCTGCATCTACCTGACTTTTCACGTGATTTGGAAAGCCTCTCTCCAAACCTCTCTCCTTGAAGGAGAGAGGCTTTGAATTCTCCCCCTTCCCTGGTAGGGAAGGGGGTTGGGGGGTTAGGTTTCGCGTTGGTTTTTCCACATAGCTTGAAAAGTCAGGCTCATCTACAAGTTTTGTAGTTGATTGTGTCTGCGGTTCGCTCATCTCTAATCGACGCTGCAAATCGATGACAGTAATAATTTGTCCACGTAAATTAATCAACCCACAGATATCTGGTGGTGCCAAAGGTACACGAGTCATTGCTTGTGGACGAATCACTTCTTGAACGTGTTGCACGTCAATACCAAAGTAAACTCCTTTGAGAAAAAATGTGCAAATTTGTTGTTCAGCCATGAGTCGCTAGTTGCAGCAAATGAGGGTTAGCAATCCGAATTACAGTCTCAATGTCAAGAATTTCTGTGATTTGTCTTTGAATTACAGCACAGAAAAGCACACCAGGTCTACTAGGGATACCTTTAATGGTTAGTGGTTCTTCCACAATATCAAGAATACGATCGACCACTAGCCCAACACTGAGTTCTGAGTATGGAGAGACAATAATTATCTGGAGCGTTTCTGCAACTGTCGCCAAAGCCTGATCATTAAGGTGATTACGATCGCCATCGCAAAATATCTTGTGAAGATCAATTAGCGGCAGAATTTGACCGTAAGACTGGAAGACATCCTGATTAGCCACTTTTTCGACAGCAGAAGCAAGAATTTCTTCGAGCCGAAATGCGAGCGCTAGTGGAATGCCCATGCGTGCGCCTTGGGGGCCCTCAAACAGCAAAATTGTTTGGCGTGAGCCTCCTTGCTCTTGGCTATTTGCAGCATTTTCGCTCAACAATTGCTTTTGTTTGGCGGTTATACCAGTTCGGTTTGCCAGACCGACAACATCAATAATTAATGCCACTGTGCCATCTCCTAAAACGGTGGCTCCTGCAAATAGGGATAGTGCCTTTAACTGTCTTCCTAAAGGTTTAACTACAATATCTTGAATGTCTTCAATTGTGTCTACGACCAGTCCAAAGCGATAATTATCAACTTGCACAATTACCAGACTGAGCGTTTCTAAGTTGCTGACACTATCCTGTTGCAATACTTCGTTGAGATAAATCAAGGGTACAAGATTACCCCGCAAGCGATACACAGGCACATCGTATAATATCTCAATACTATTGAGTGCTTCTAGGCGTACTAGCTCTTGTAGACTCGCTTGGGAAATAGCATAGCGATCGCCCCCACTAGTGACAATCAATGCTGGAATAATTGCCAATGTCAAGGGAATCTTGATTTTAAAAGTCGTTCCTTGTCCCTGTTGGCTGTAAATTTCAACCGTTCCGTTAATCTTCTCAATATTACTCTTGACAATATCCATCCCAACCCCTCGCCCGGAAAGGTGAGTTACCTGTTCAGCAGTCGAGAAGCCGGATAAAAAAATTAAGTTCATCGCTTCTGACTCGCTCATGGTTGCAGCCTGCACAGCGCTCACTAAACCAAGTTGCTGCGCTCGCCCTTTCAGCCGTTCTAAATTCAGACCGCGACCATCATCGCCAATTTCAATATTGACTTTGCCGCTTTCGTGAAAGGCTCTGAGAAATAGCCGTCCTAAGCTTGGCTTTCCACAAGCAACCCGCTCGGCTGGTAATTCAATTCCATGATCGATGCAGTTGCGTAATAAGTGCGTCAAGGGGTCTTTAATTGTTTCAATAATACTTTTGTCTAGTTCAGTATCTGCCCCCTCCATCTCTACTTCAACTTCTTTACCGGAAGCGATCGCTAAATCGCGGGTGACGCGAGGAAACTTTTGCCAAATGGAACTAATTGGTTGCAGGCGAGTTTTCATCACCCCTTCTTGCAACTCGGCTGTAAGTAGGCTCAGGTGCTGGCAGGTAGCAGCAAAACCATTATCCTTAAACTTCGTACTAAATCCGATTACCTGGTTACGCGCTAAAACGAGTTCACCCACTAGGTTCATCATCTGATCTAGCAGATTAACATTGACTCGGATATAAGCAGATTCTGATGTTGTCGAAGTTGATATTTCTGTGAGTTCGTGATTGAAAGACTCAACAGACTCACTACCTGCTGGATCTTTTTGAGCTTCTGCATCTATTTGTGGCGTTTGGGTATTAACAGATTGAGAGGCTTTTGGAGTCTGTTTAGTTTCTGACAATTGGGTTAAAGCCCCAATTATTGCTGAATAATCGCGATCGCCCTCATGCTTTGTAGCTTGAATTTGAGACAGAATTTGCCGAATGCTGTCAACTGTTTGTAGTAAAGTACTAATAATGTCAGGGGTGATTGCTAGCTGGCGATCGCGCAGACACGAGAGCAAATTCTCTCCAGCATGAGCAAGTGATTCTAAATTAGGAAACGGTAAAAAACCGCAATTTCCTTTAAGCGTATGGAGTGAGCGATAAATCCGAACTAATGCTTCTCCATTACCAGATGCTTTCTCTAGCTCAATAATATCGCCTTCAATTTGATTCAAGTTCTCATAGCTTTCAACGAGAAATGCTTCTATATCATCGTCAATTTCATTTAACTCCATTGGTTAATAAAGTAAAGTTTTATATATTTTACTTTAATACTAATTTAATATTCCACCTCACCAATCTCTATCTAAAGAGAGATGTTTGGCTTTTCTCCGGTTGAAGACATTATATTTGCCCTAATGATATAGTTAAAAGACAGGCAATGTTCTCGTTGCCATTCAACTTAAACTTTCAACAATAGTCGTCGTCAAGACAGACAGTGTTACAAGTGCAAACAATGCGACGTGCGTTCCGCCCCGCTTCTCTACGAGACGCTACGCGAACGCTAACGTCAGTTTCTCTAATTTTACCAACCTTGGTACTACTCAAACGATGTCAAGCAGGTATACCTCAAAATGTATCTTAATGCCATAAGCGTGCGAGAAATCCAGCAAGTAACCGATATCCAACACACAACAATTGTGCGTTGGCAACGGATAGGAAAGCTGGAATTAGACCGAATTTTAAATACTTAACAAAATTTTAAAAGTTCCCATTATTAATAATTTTAGCTCCCCAGCATACCATTATAGTTTTAGCGAGTTTGATAATTTTTCCGAAACTCTCATTATTGATAATTGTAAAATTATATTTATTTATTATTTAATTGATTATTTTTAATTAATAATATAGGCTAATTAGTCTAAATCAAGAATTATTAAGCTAAAGCATAAAAGGATAAAGCTGATGGCAATGGTTTTGATTATCGATGATGCAGCTTTTTCTCGCAGAATGATCCGTAAGTTTCTGCAAATCGATGGTTATGAAATTATCGAAGCAACTAATGGGCGTGAGGGATTAGAAATGGTTTACAACCATAAGCCAAATTGTGTATTAGCGGATCTTCTCATGCCAGATATGAATGGGTTTGAATTTCTGAAAGCTATGCAAGATAAAGAATTAAAAATTCCGACCATTATCATTTCTGCCGATATCCAAGATGGGGCACGCAATCAAAGTTATAACTTGGGGGCAGTCAACTTTATTAATAAACCGCCTAAAGAAAGTGAATTGCGAAAGGCAGTCCAGCAAGTTCTTAATACCAAGGAATAAGTTTTCATGAATGTGACAGAAGAAGAACTGGATGCCCTGCAAGAGTTAATTAATATTGGAGTCGGTCGAGCAGCAAGCCTACTTAATGAAATGGTAGACTCTCACATTCGTCTGAAAATTCCGGTTGTTAAAGTGTTAACTGCTACCGATGCCTATCAAGAATTAACAAAACGATTTCATGATGATACTTTAGCATCGGTAAAACTACGCTTTACAGGCTCTTTCTATGGCACTGCTAGCTTAATTTTTCCAACTGACAGCGCATCAACATTGGTTGCAGTCCTTACAGGCGAAAAGCCAGGATCGGCTGACCTAGATACGGTGAAAATTGGCACTCTGAGCGAAATTGGTAACATTGTCATAAATGGGGTAATGGGTTCACTCAGTAATGTGCTAAAGAGGCATCTAAACTACACATTGCCCGTTTATTTAGAAGATACCCTTGAAAATTTATTATTATCTGCATACGAGAGCGATTCAAAAATCTTACTGGCACAAGCTAGTTTCACAATTGAACGCTTAGAAATTATCGGAGATATTATTTTAATCTTTCTAGTGGGTACTTTTGATGCGCTCATCAATGCAATGAATGAGGAAATTGGAATAATCCAATAATATAATATTAGCAAAAATCGGTGAAAAAAGTCTTAAAAAACTTTGAGAATACAATGAATATAATTGAACAAGCTCAGGAAAAATTTAGCCTTTTAGATAAAATTCCTTTAGGAGCTTTTGTTCTACAGTCAGATTATATTGTTATCTTCTGGAACTGCTGCTTAGAGGAATGGACAAAAATTCCGAAAAGCCAGATTTTGGGAAATTCTATTCATGAATATTTTCCTCATCTGAATCAACCTCGTTATGCTAGCCGTTTGTACCAAATTTTTCAAGGCGGGCCTCCGACAATTTTTTCTTCTCAACTACATAAGTATATCATTCCAGTACCTATATCCAAAGATAAATACCGTATTCAACACACAACTGTTACTGCTGTGTCTGCGTTGGATGGAGATAGATTTTATGCTCTGTTTTCAATTGAAGATTTGACAGATTTAACGTTCCGAGTTCAAGAATATAAAAATCTACGCGATCAGGCTCTAGCAATAGCAGAACAACGTCAACAGGCGAAAGAAGCTGCTGAGACAGCAAACCGAATTAAAGATGAATTTTTAGCAATTGTTTCTCATGAACTTCGTTCTCCTCTTAATCCAATTTTGGGCTGGGCAAAGCTACTGAAAAATCGCTCATTAAACGAAGCTACTACTGTGCGTGCCCTTGAGACAATCGAACGAAATGCTGAACTACAAGCTCAGTTGATTGAAGATTTGTTGGATATCTCTCGCATTCTCCAGGGCAAGCTAGCACTTAATTTAGAAACGGTTAATCTTGTTTTTACTATTGAAGCTGCCTTAGAGACAGTGCAATTAGCAGCAGAAGCAAAATCTATTCAAATTAATCTTCATTTGGATAGAGAAATTGGACAGGTGAAGGGTGATAGTAATCGTATTCAACAAATTATTTGGAATCTGCTCTCTAACGCTGTTAAATTCACACCATCCGGTGGACAGGTTGAAGTCTACTTAGAACAGATTAGTTCTGAGGTAGAACTGAGAGTTACTGACACGGGTAAAGGTATTAGTCCTGACTTTCTGCCACACGTATTTGAGTATTTCCGTCAGGCAGATAGTCGTACAACCAGAAGTTTTGGTGGACTAGGACTTGGTTTGGCGATTGTGCGCCAACTTGTCGAGTTACATGGCGGTACAGTTTTGGCAGAGAGCTTAGGAGAAGGGCAAGGTGCGACATTTACAGTTACCCTACCCGTGTTTCAACATCTGGAATTAGGAAGGGAAAATCACAATGTATTAGACGATTCCTATCCATCCTGTATGCTTTATGCTCCACTAGAAGGAATACGTTTGTTAGTTGTAGATGATAATGCTGATACCCGTGAGTTTCTGGCTTTTCTATTAGAACAGCAGGGAGCAATCGTGACGATCGCAGCATCTGCCACTGAAGCACTTACTGCAATTATGCAGTCAAAGCCAGATTTGCTGTTAAGCGATTTAGGTATGCCAAATCTTGACGGTTACACTTTGATCAGAAAGTTACGAGCAATGCCCGCCAATTTAGGTGGACAAATTCCCGCGATCGCCCTAACTGCTTACGCCGCAGAAACGACACAAAAACAGGTTTTTACAGCCGGATTTCAACTCCACATTGCTAAACCAGCCGATCCTGCCAAACTGGTAGCTGCGATCGCAGCCCTTGTTAAAAGCTAAAAGCTGCAAAAATCGGCGTTGCTGATTAATCGGATGAATTTTGTTTCGCGTAAAGGCGCAAAGACGCAAAGAATCTACCTTTAGGGACTTCCAGAAAATAAATTATCCAATTTACTCAGATAATATTTTTCTTTCTCCCCCTGCCTACACCGCGATAGGATATTTTTTTAGTTGGAAGTCCCTTAGTAGGCGTAGCCCCAATACCGTTCGGTTAAGGAATTTTTTGGTTGAGGCAGGCTGTTCTTGAGCAGGGGGAGAAGAGAAGCTGTTCTTGAGAGAAGAATTGCTGAACAATAACCTTCTTTCCTCAAGAGCCTCAAGAGCCTCAAGAGCCTCCCCTGCTTATCCGAACGGTATTGGGCGTAGCCCGTCGTAGACATCGCTTTGCTTGCAATGACGAAAATACGTTCAATTTGCGTAAGTCCTATAAACGTTGAAATATTTGTTACTAACATCGAAGCATTTGTTGCAAACGTTGAAACATTTATTGCGAATGTTTAAGCATTTGTTGGAAATGTTTGAACATTTGTTGCTAGCATCGAAGCATTTGTTATAAACGTTTAAACATTTGTTGCAAAGGTTTAAGCATTTGCTGGAAATCTTCAAACATTTGTTGCAAAGGTTTGAAGATTTATTGCAAATATTTGAATATTTGTTATAAACGTTTAAACATTTGTTGCTAGCATCGAAGCATTTGTTACAAACGTTGAAATATTTGTTGCTAGCATCGAAGTTTTTGTTACCAACGGTAAAAGGGACTGGGGATTGGGGACAAGCTCTTGAGCAGGGAGCAGGGGAGAAGTTGCAGTAAGTCTTTCCCCAGACCTTTGCCCCTCTGCCTCTTGTGCCCAATGCCCAATGCCCAATGCCCAATGCCCCAAGTGGCAGTTGCCCAAACCAGTGTTGAACAGCTATCTCAACAAGGTACTGCTGCCCAAACAGCCAATAAATACTCCGAAGCCGAAGCAATTTGGCGTAGAGTTCTGCAAATTGACTCTAAAAATGCTAATGCATACGTTGGTCTGGGGAGGGCGCTGGGATACCAGAGGAAATATGATGAAGCGATCGCCGCATACCAAAAAGCCATCCAACTCGACCCCAACAATGCCGATGCATACGTTGGTCTGGGGAAGGCGTTGGGAAGCCAGGGGAAATATGATGAAGCGATGGCTGCTTTCCAAAAAGCCATCCAACTCGACCCCAACAATGCCGATGCATACGTTGGTCTGGGGAAGGCGCTGGGAGACCAGGGGAAATATGATGAAGTGATCGCTGCTTTCCAAAAAGCCATCCAACTAGACCCCAACAATGCCTATGCATACGGCGGTTTGGGGAATGCGCTGGGATACCAGGGGAAATATGATGAAGCGATGGCTGCTTTCCAAAAAGCCATCCAACTAGACCCCAACAATGCCTATGCATACGGCGGTCTGGGGAAGGCGCTGGGAGACCAGGGGAAATATGATGAAGCGATCGCCGCATACCAAAAAGCCATCCAACTAGACCCCAACAATGCCTATGCATACGGCGGTTTGGGCTATGCACTGGGAACCCAGGGAAAACACGATGAAGCGATGGCTGCTTTCCAAAAAGCCATCCAACTAGACCCCAAAAATGCCTATGCATACGGCGGTTTGGTAAGGGCGCTGGGAAACCAGGGGAAATATGATGAAGCGATGGCTGCTTTCCAAAAAGCCATCCAACTAGACCCCAAAAATGCCTATGCATACGACGGTTTGGGCTATGCACTGGGAACCCAGGGAAAACACGATGAAGCGATGGCTGCTTTCCAAAAAGCCATCCAACTAGACCCCAAATATGCCTATGCATACGGCGGTTTGGTAAGGGCGCTGGGAAACCAGGGGAAATATGATGAAGCGATGGCTGCTTTCCAAAAAGCCATCCAACTAGACCCCAAATATGCCTATGCATACGACGGTTTGGGCTATGTGCTGGGAAACCAGGGGAAACATGATGAAGCGATGGCTGCTTTCCAAAAAGCCATCCAACTAGACCCCAAATATGCCTATGCTTACAATGGTCTGGGCTACGCACTTCAGCAGCAAGGGAAGTTAAAAGAGGCAATTCAGGAGTTTAAGCAAGCGACTAGGTTAGACCCGAATTATGTAATTGCCCAAAACAATCTCAAGGAAGCGCAGAGGTTGTTGGCGTTACGACAAAAACCGGAGTTGCAGCTTCCGATTGAGGTTGAGCAAGAATCGTTACCCAGTCCACAAGAGGAACCTTTGGTTGGTGTGTTGCGGTCTGTTGTGCGAATTATTGCCGAGATTCCTACGGGGAATAATATTGCTGCTGGCTGGGTAGTGAAACGAGAGGGAAACAAAGCCTGGATTGTTACTAATCGCCATGTAGAATGGGCAACAACCAAAACTCTTTCTCCAATCAATGCGTAGTATCAGTAACTTGGAAAGTGAGGGTGTTCAAACTCTGAATTTTACAGGAAAATTTGAAAGTGAATCATTTCCTCAAATTAATCAGTTAAAAAACCTTAAAATCGAGCTGAAGAATAGCAAAAGTAAATTGATTATTGCTCCAGTAAATCCCAAAGTACCCAGTGAAATAGACCTTGCAGAACTGCGGCTGCAACCAAATACAAAAGTAACTGGACTAAGCTACGACTCTTATTATAAGAGGCTTGCTTTTTCTCTCCAACCTCATCCGACGTTAGAGTCAGGTAATAAACCGAATAATTTAAAACTTTATTGGGGAGATCAACCACTCAAAGTTAGTTTGGAAGGTTATAAATTCCCAAGCTTAAATTTACTAAATAGCTCAGATGAACAAACACCACTAGAATTTACTTTCACTCCAGATAATCAAGAATTCAAATTAGAATTAGCAAAAGATACTAATATTTATCTCACCACATCTGCACCTATTAAAAATGACTCAGAGCAATGGTTTAGAGGAAAAATAACAACTAAAGATGTACAGTTTCAACGAATAGATAGGAGTGGCGATATCAGAGATGATTTAGCTATTTCCACTATTATTGAAGGTGAAATCCGCATGATTGAACAGGAAAGGAAAATTAAAGACAATCAGTTTCTCATGGGAGAAAAACCTGATATTCCCCTAAATATAGAACTGATACGCCATCTTCAGATTGTTCCCAACAAGGGGTTAGAAGTTCGCATTGCTGGTAAAACTCAACAGATTAAAATCGGTCTAGATAAGGATTTTCCTGTTTCCAGTATTCAAGGAAGCTGGTTAGATGGTATTTTACCCCGTGATGCGATTATTGCTATATTCTCTTTCGGGGCTGCTACTATTAGTTATTTATTATCTGTTTTAATTGATAATATCTCGAAATCTGCCTCAAAACCTTGAATAGTATCTTGTTCATAGCATTTATCCTACAGAGGCGTAGAGTATACAGAGGAAGAGAAGGAAAGAGGTAGTTAAATAATTCGTAATTCGTAATTCGTAATGGGCTTCGCCCCGCAACGCTTTCGTAAATTTTGTTTTGTAATGGGGATTTAACCCCAACACAAAACTTGCTTTTTTATTGAACCGGGGGACTTAAACCCACGGAACTAGTTAATAATTACAAATCACTCAAATACTACTGTTCTATTACCATATACTAAAACACGATTTTGCAAGTGCGTAGGCGTAGCCCGCCGTAGGCATCGCACTGCTCTTGCTAATACAACTCTCTCCAAATCTTTGCTTTTTCTCACCAAATCATCCACTTCATCACGGTGACTGACTCGCACCACATCCTGTTCAATAATTGGGCCTGCATCTAAATTAGCAGTGGCATAATGAGCAGTTGCACCAATAATGCAATAACTATTAACAAGTAAAAAACCAGTCAAACTAGATTAACCCCTGAAGAGTGAAAGTAAAATAAAATTATCCTCCACTTAAACCCCATCATGGCTATCCCAGAACTCGAACAACAACTCCTTCAGCTTTCCCCCAACGATAAACTGTATATTATCCAATTCCTTGCCCAAAGCCTGACCACACACAACATCCACCCAAACCAACCCACCAAACTCTCAGAATTCTTTCGTCAATCCCCCCTGGCTGAACTCAGCGAAGAACTCGACCTTAGCCGAGGCTGGACATTGCTAAAAACCCTCATTGAGTCCCTACAACCAGAAACCCAAACCGAAACCCCAGAATATCCCCTGACTAAATTCTATGGATGTATCCAAGATGAAACATTCTTTCGCCATCCCCAAGGACAACAACAAGAACGCGAACCCATCCTGTGAAATTTCTGCTAGATACTAACACTTGCATTATCTATATGCGTGGTAAAAATTTCACTTTAAAGCAGAAACTAGAAACCACTGCTACCAAAGACATTGCCGTTTGCTCAATCGTCAAAGCTGAACTATTTTATGGTGCAATGAAAAGTGCCAACCCAGAACGTAATCTTACCTTACAGCAAGAATTTTTAGCTCAATTTATATCACTACCGTTTGACGATCTCGCAGCAATGACATTTGGAATGATTCGATCTCAGCTAGAAGCATTAGGCACTCCAATTGGAGCTTATGATTTACAAATTGCCGCCATCGCACTGACAAATAACTTAACCCTTGTTACCCATAACACCAGAGAATTTAAGCGGGTTAATAACTTGCTGATTGAAGATTGGGAGATAGATAATTGACAAAGACTGGCTAGAAAACATCATATCACAACTTCCCGCGTAGGCGTAGCCCGCCGTAGGCATCGCTCTCTTGCATTCCTTCGGATATAAAATCACTCAAAGACTACTGTTCTATTACCATATACCAATACACGATTTTGTAAATGCGATCGCACCGCTCTTGCTAATACAACTCTCTCCAAATCTTTGCCTTTTCTCACCAAATCATCAACTTCATCACGGTGAGTAACTCGCACCACATCCTGTTCAATAATTGGACCTGCATCTAAGTCAGCAGTGGCATAATGAGCAGTTGCACCAATAATTTTCACACCACGTTCAAAAGCTCTGTGATAAGGGTTTGCTCCGATAAAAGCTGGTAAAAATGAATGATGTATATTAATAATTTGCGGAAATTGATTAATAAAATCTGCACTAACAATCTGCATATATTTCGCCAATACAACTAAATCTATTTTGTACTGGCGCAGTAATTCTAGTTGTTGGGCTTCTTGTTCTGATTTATTATCTTTATTGATGGGAATATGCTGGAAGTCGATATTAAACTGCTCCGCTACTACCTTTAAATTAGAATGGTTACTAATAATTAAAGGAATTTCAGCAATAAATTCTTTAGCACGTTGTCGCCAAATCAAATCAAATAGACAATGGTCTTGGCGACTTACCCAAATAGCAATGCGTGGTACTGTATCAGAAAAACGTATTTCCCACTTAGCGTCTAAAGGTTGGGCAATCGCATTAAATGCAGGTGCAATAAACTCTCGCGGCAAATTGAACCCCTCTAGTTGCCATTCAATGCGGGTAAGGAATAACCCAGCAGCAAAATCTGTATGCTGATCTGCATGGATAATATTACCACCATTAGAATAGATGAAATTGGCAAATTTCGCCACCAATCCCCGTTGATCGGGGCAGGAAATCAGCAATGTTACTGTCGGATTTATCATAATAATATCGCCAGATTTTGAATTAATTATTTGCTGTTTGTCGGAGTCGGATTAGGAATGGTGAGCGGAGGAAGTTTCTGGCTATTATCTACAGGTTGCTTCCACTCTGATAGTTCCCTATTTACGGCATTTGCAAAATCTGTAGATACCAACAGCACATTTATATTTCCATCAGGTTTAGCAGCAGGGTCTGCTTGAGCATACAAGAAACGACCGTTAAAGTTAGATTTACCCAAAATCAACTGATGGCTTTGTCGGTTTTTCAGGGTGATGTTGATAGTTGCTTGGGGTTGATCTAGGGCGAATTCTTTAAGCTCTTTTGCTGGAGTTGAGAGAGTGCGCTCGCTATTACCTTTGACTAACAAATCCATTAAATAAGAAACAATAGCATCATTTGCTGGCCCCGATACCGGAGATTTGATTAACCACTTGGGGTTACTACTAGATTCAGGGTTCCGTTCCAGATTCAGGGTGAGTTTTTTTGTCGTGACTGTTAAAGACTGCACATCATCTTCGGCAAAAGAGAAAATTTGCTGCTTTTGCTCCTTGGTTTGTTCTTGCACAGTCGCACCCCGAATTTCATAGAAGTAAACAAAACCACCTAAACCTAGCGCTAGCAGTATTAAAATTAAAGTCGTTCGCGGCAATTTCATTTTTTAAACATTGGGCATTGGGCATTGGGCATTAGACGCGATTAATCGCGTCTCTACTCTCCTGTACAGACGCGATTAATCGCGTCTCCTAACTCACTTCTTACCTTCGTTTCCACCAAATAATAACTGCGATCGCAAACCCAATTAAGGGTAAAACCAACAGAGATGACAATATTAAAAGATTGCCTTGTGTGGTTGTCAAGGTTATCCGACGGTTTTTCGGTTCTTTGGGGCGAATAGAAAGGGGTTGCTGATCCTGTTGACTCAGCCAAGTAACTGAGTTGAGGAATACATCTCCATTTAATTGCTGTTGAAACAAGCCATCGGTGGCGAAATCGGAATTTCCTAAAACCACTAAACGGGACTCGGTGGCTGTTTGAGATGAGGGAGTAGGGGCAGGGGAGGCAGAGGGAGCAGGGGAGGCAGAGGGAGCAGGGGAGGCAGGGGGGGGAGTGGGGGAAGTCTTGCTTTGAGTGGTTGGTGATGGTAGGGGTGAAGGTGTCGGTGCAGGTTGGGGAGTGGAAGCAGATTTGGGTGTTTGTTTTCTTGTTAAGGCAACGCCTAAGGTTAGAGGCCCTTTGAGGTCTTTATCTGCATTAAACTCCAATTTTTCGCTTTGGAGGTCGCTTTCTGCCCAACTGTTGGGGTAGGGTTTGGTTCGTAGCAGTGGAGTAGCCTGAACACCAGGCACAGAGGTAATTTCCAATGGTCGGGCAATCGGATAAAAAGAATTACCGTTACCGAAATCTTTGGTAATCGGATGTTGTCCGTATTCTGTGACTAAGGGCGCAGCAGGGCCAAGTCCCACGACGCTTTCGCTAGAGACATCGACTGCTAAACGATTATCCAGACGAACACCCCACTCTTGTAGCAAGCTGTTAAGTTTGGGATCAGTATTAGGATCAATCATCAGCAGTAAGTTACCACCGCGATTAAGATATTCTTGCAAAGCTTTGACTTCACCCTCAAACAGCCCTCGCTTAGGGCCAGCTACTATCACTACAGCCGCATCTTGAGGAACTTTAGAAGTTTCTCCTAAATTCAGCGGTGATGTTGTAAAACTTTTATCTCCTAATCCCTGAACTGCTTGTGATATTGCATCTTTACCAGGTGAAAGTTGGCGTTCGCCATGACCTTGGAGTAAGTAAACTTTGGCTGTGGTTGAACTTGTTAGTTGTTGCAGGCGACTAGTTAATCTGATTTCTGACAAGCGCTCATTTTCATTTACCGTCTGTACTAATTGCCGTTTATCGCCAGATTCTAAATAAACTTCCCCATAATCTTTGACCCCAAACTTTTCTGCAAGTCCTGGTCTAGTTTGGGGGTCAATGTACTCATATTTAAATTTTGAGCTTTGGCGTTGATAATTGTCTAGCAATTCCCGGTCTTGGCGATTCTGGTTAATATCAAACACCCATACCTTAACTGGCTGTGGTAAAACCCTCACCAGTTCGCGTGACTGGGGCGCAAGGGTAAACAATTGAGTTTCTGTTAAGTCTGCCCGCAGGTGGTAGCGAGTTCCCAAAAAGTTAATCAATCCCAAAATTGCCAACACTGCCAGAGTTGCTACTAAAGCATTAGTACCAGCTTGGGTAGAACGACGCTTCCACCAGTTAGTTTGGTAGCTTTGCCATATTATCCCCAACCCACTAATGACAATTCCGGTAATTATAAATGCTAATGGGATTAGTCCCCACGATTCAGAGACTAACCCAACTGTTAGTCCGGCAGTAATTAGGAACGGGCCTAACCAAAACAGATATTTCCACAGTTTATTTTTTGCAACTATCTTCATATTTTTAAACTGAAGTGAGGAGTTAGGAGTAGAGACGCGATTAATCGCGTCTGTACAAGAGTTAGGAGTAGAGACGCGATTAATCGCGTCTGTACAAGAGTTAGGAATTATGAGTTTTAACAAAACATAATAGAAGCGTCAGTCGCCAGAATTCAGAATTTAATTATGTATGACACTTCGACATGGTTCGACTCCGCTCACCAGCCGCTCAGTGACCACTGGCGGATAGTGCAGCGTCTGGTAGAGAGCGTCTGAATAAACGGGTTTAAGTCTCCCACTTTCTTGTTCTAAATTCTGAATTCTGTATTTTGGATTCTTCTTCAACTCCTCACTCCTAACTTTTAACTCATAACTTATATAACTATTGCCTTTGAAAGCGCAGTGCATCAATTGATTGAGCTGTGAGAAAGATGCCCAAAAAAATGTAACTGGCGAATAAAATTAAGGCGCTGGTATCAAAAATGCCTTGAATTAAGGTGTTGTAATGTTTCAGCAATGACAGATAACCTAATGCTTCGCCCACGGGGCCAGGGACAATTTTGGCGATTAAATCAATCAATAACAATAATAAAATCACTGCAAAGGTGAAAACGGCAGACAGAATTGTGCTGTCTGTTAATGAAGAAATAAACATTCCTAAAGATAAAATTGCTGCTGCTAGCAAGATTAATCCAAAATGACCTAGTAAAGGAATTGAGAGCGCCATTGGTGGATTTGATCCACTGATGGCGATCGCTTCAAACACTAGCATGGGTACAACCATCGTGGTAAAAAATGTTAGCACGCCTAATAACTTACCTAAAGCTACCGCCCAATTGGTGATTGGTGAGGTGGCTAACAGTTCTAAAGTCCCCCGCTTACGTTCTTCGGCATAGAGTCCCATCGAGAGAATTGGCAGGATAAACAACAATAGCCACCCCATGCGATCTAAAAATGCCCGGATAAATTCGTAGGGGACATCTATCGGCGGTACTGGCACTCCGAGTTGTTGCCCTTGTGCATCTATTGCCGCAACTCCTACCAAAATGCCATCTGGCCCTAGCAAAATCATCACGAAGAATAACCCCGCGATGAACCAAAATATGCCTGCGATCGCATAAGCCAAAGGTGATACAAAATAACTCTGTAACTCTCGGCGATAAATGGCAATAATATTACTCAGCACTATACCCATTTACGCTGCCTCTCCTTCGTTGTCTGCTGCTAAGTCTACCTCAGTATCGAAATTTTTCTCTTCTGTGGTCAGTTGCAAGAACACGTCTTCTAAGGTGGCGTTAACTCGCCTCAGTTCATGTAAACCGAATCCTGCACGCACTAATGTTGTGGCAATATCTTTTCCTGGTTCTTTTCCCGGTTGCGATATCACCCGCAGGTAAGCGCGATTTTCCTGGGGTTGATGACCTCCGGCTGTCGGAATTGATTCTACCAAACTCACACCCGCGACTTTTTGCAATACCTGTTTCGCTAGGGCAGCTTCTCCTTCTATTTCCAATTCATACCCTGAGCCACCTGTCAACTGAGTCATTAAGTTTTCTGGTGTATTAGTTGCCACAACTTTCCCGCGATTGATGATGGCGACACGGCTACAAGTCATGCTCACTTCTGGCAAAATGTGTGTAGAAAGAATAATTGTGTGAGTGCCAGCGAGACTTTTAATTAAATTCCGCACCTCAATTATTTGTCGGGGATCGAGTCCAACGGTGGGTTCATCTAAAATGATCGCTGGTGGATCGTGGACGATCGCTTGAGCAATTCCTACTCTTTGGCGGTATCCTTTAGAAAGTTTGCGAATAATCACCCGCCGCTTATCTTCTAAATTGCAGCGTTCGATAGCGGCTGTTACCTTATTGGGGCGATCGCCTGCTGATACTCCCTTAATTCGGGCGACAAAATGCAAAAATCCCTCCACCGTCATGTCTGGATATAACGGCGGTGTTTCCGGTAAATAACCAATGCGTTGGCGTACAGCTAGGGAATTTTCATGGACATCATAACCAGCAATTCGGGCATTTCCATTAGTTGCCGGTAAATAACCAGCCAAAATCCTCATGGTTGTGGTTTTACCAGCACCATTGGGCCCCAACAACCCTAAAATCTCCCCAGGTTCGACGCTAAAAGTGACATCAGTAATCGCTGGGGTGGAACCGTATATTTTACTTAGATGCTCAACTTCGATCATCGGTATAGTGGCGATCGCAATTTATAGAATACCCAACAATCTTAGATCACGATATTGGGTATGGGGGATTGGCACTAAGATTCGCCGATAATGGGTAAAGTTCCTGAAAAACTTAACCACCGAGCAAGCTTCCTTACAAGGGTTGGGGGAAAAATTAAAGCCTTTCTCCTTGTAAGGCTTTGTCAGAGTGAAACTGTCACACTCACCGACATCCCGCCCAGAACTGAAGTTCAGGGCTGATAGCTGAAGTCCACTCAAGTGGACTAAATAATTAATTCAGTCCACTTGAGTGGACTTCAGCTATGAGACTCGGAATTCATTCCGAGGCGGAATAGAAACGCAGTGCGAGATTTATTTGACCGAAACAATCGCATTGTCAGTCAAAACAATCGCATTGTCAGTCAAAACAATCGCATTGTCAGCCGAAACAATCGCATTGTCAGTCGAAACAATCGCATTGTCAGTCGAAACAATGCATTGCAACTCTAAAAGACTTGTGTGTACCTGACTTTTCACGTTATGTAGGAAAGCCCACGAAAAACCTAACCCCCTAACCCCCAACCCGTGGCGGGAAGGGGGAAAATTCAAAGTCTCTCTCCTAAAAGGAGAGAGATTTAGAGAGAGGTTTTTGAAATACCGTGAAAAGTCAGGTTAATAATAGCTGCCAGATTTCCGATGTTCCAAAGCAGTGACACCATCATTTTCCAACACTTCACCGTGATCGATGACGGCATAAATTAACCATCTATCGCCACATTCAAGCTGATTTTGCACCGTACATTCTAAATAGGCTAATGCCTCATTGAGAATCAAACAACCATTAAGAGCAGTTTTTGTGTCAAGATTTGCAAAGGGATTATCTCCTAAAGTGCTGTGACGAGAAAAATAGCGGCGCACATTTCTTCCTTCTTTGAGGATATTCAGCACAAATTTATCACCAGGATGATGCATTAAATCTGCATTCTGCTCATTAGCGATCGCAATCATAATTCCTGGCGGGTTAAAAGTTGCCTGAGATACCCAAGAAGTTAAAACCCCTTTGTGGGTTTCTTCATCACGAGTTGTCACAACACATAGAGAACCAATGATCCGTCCCACCGCTTGTTCGGTACGATCTACATGGGTTTCTGTCACAACCTGGCGGGAAGTACGCAGTTTTTTAGTTTTCTTCAAGTTTTGGGCAAAGAAAGCACCTGCTTCTTGACACTGCTGGAGAATCTCAGGAGTAGGACTGAAACGCACCCGAATGGTTTCAAACCCTAGTTGATAATTTGCATCTTTGAGCTTGCTTTCGATTAAATCTATTGCCTCGCCACTCCAACCGTAAGAACCAAACACCCCTGCTAATTTAGTTTTAGCTGCCACCGAGAGAACTATTCCTAAAGCAGTTTGAATTTGAGTCGGTGCATGGCCGCCTAAGGTGGGTGAACCGATAATCAAGCCATCGCAAGTTTCTACAATGCGGTTAATCTCCGCCGAGTCTGCTAGTTCGCAGTTAATCGATTCTACATTAACTCCATTTTGAATCAAACCTTGAGCGATCGCATTCGCCATAATTGCTGTATTTCCATAAGCAGAAGCATAGAGCAAAGCGACACTCAATTCTTGAGATTTTTGTCCTTGGCACCATTGACGGTAATCATAGGTAAAACGACTAAGGCTGTAACGGACAACTGGGCCGTGTGCTGGGGCATAACATCTGGCTCCCAAAACTGACAATTTATCTAAGGCTACTTCAACTTGTTTGGCTTGGGGTGCATGGAGACATTCAAAATAATAACGACGTTCTGCATCTAACCCCTTCCAATCTTCATCAAACAAGGTATCTTCGCAAATATGAGCGCCGAAAAGTTTATCTGTGTAGAGAATTTTTGTGGCGGAATCATAAGTACAAAGTCCATCCGCCCACCGGGGAGTTGGTACGGTGATAAATGATAGATGATGTCCTTGTCTTAAATCTAGAGTATCGCCCGATCGCACCGCTTGAATACGTGACTCCAATTCGGGAAAGGCGGTTTTGAGAGCATTGGCGGCGGGGCGAGAACAAATTAGAGTAGCTTGAGGAACTTGAGAGAGCAATACTTGCAGAGTTGCGCTGCGGTTTGGGTTGACATGACCGAGAACAATGTAATCTAGCGTGGTAAAGTCTAAATGTTGTGCAAGTTGTTGAAGGTAAATTTCGGTAAAAGATTCGCCAGGAGGGTCAATTAAAGCCTTTTTATCAGCTTGAATCAGATAAGAATTAGCTGTAGTTCCCCGTTGGCGGGAATACTCCACCTCAAATTTTAGTCTGTCCCAAGTCCGCGATCGTAGAATCAGAGTATTTTTACCAATTTCAACAACTTGTACATCTCTGCTATGGTTGGGTGTTAATGTGACAGCAGACATAATAACCTCTGTTAATAATGGAGCATTGACTAAATAATTCGTAATTCGTAATTCGTAATTCGTAATTTGAAATAATAATGCTACGCAGTTTTATGTCTTCATTGAGGAATATTGTGGGTTTGTATTCTTCAATTACGAATTACGTTAGCGCAGCGTTAGCGACGCAGGAGCGTCATTATAAATTACGAATTATGTTGACCATTGTTTTGTATTAATTCAGACTTGGCTCGGCTTCTATAGCGTTTAGATACTTCTTGTTCTGGGTCGATACCTTCAAAGGTAGGGGGTAGCCAAACTCGGAGGAACAATAGTACTCCCAGCACTAATAAAAAGGCACAAGTTGCTAAAACTTGACTCCAACTTGTTTCTAGAACACCTTTAACAATGACTTCTCGCAAGGCGGAAACGATGGAAACTTCAACAGCTACCCCAATAGATACTCGATGTTCCTGTAGATAAATAATCAGCAGTCGGAATAGCTCAACTAAGATAAGTAAAAAGAGAATATCGGCAGTAACAGCATGAAAATCTAGAGGTGGAAGTAAGGAGAGAAACATATCTCTCACCTGAAGTACCATGAAACTAAATAAACCGATACACAAAGAAATTACAATTACATCTTGGATAAATTCCAAGGTTCGCACAACGCGCCCACGATTGATTTCGTACATGGTAATCGGGGTATTTTCAGCAGATTTATACATAGTTTTTTGGGAATTTGTAGAGACGCGATTCATCGCGTCTGTAGGAAGCAGGGGGAAATAATGACCAATGACCAATGACCAATGACAAATGACAAATTAGTAATGATTGCCAATTTTGCGGTGATGAGCGGCAGTAAGTGCATTTAGGTTGGCAACTCTTCCAGTTTGGACTGTGCTATAAATTACCCAATGATCTCCACAATCCATGCGGCTAGTAATTTCACATTCCATGTAAGCCAGGGCTTCAGCTAAAACGGGCGATTCATTTTTCGCTGGATATGTTTTCACTCCTGCAAAGCGGTCTGCACCAGGAGCAAAACGTTTCAAGAAATGTTTCATTAATCCTTGATATTTGCCTTCTTCTAAAACGTTTAAAACAAAGCGATCGCCAACGTGCATCAAGGATTCAATTGCCCGATCTTTGGATACTGCGATCGCTACTCCTAAAGGCTCAAGACTCGCTTGTGTCACCCAAGAAGCCAACATCGCACTCTGAATTTCTCCTTTTTTGGCGGTGATAATATACAATCCTGTGCTAATACGACCTAAAGCTTTTTCTAGCTCAGTATTGATAGATTTGATTTGTTTTATGGTGCGATCGCGGGTCAACCATTGACCCATATCTGTCCCCGCTTCATCACAAAGTTGTTCCGTTGCTTGGGTAGGAATTTCCTTAACTAAAATAGGAGGAAAAGCTTCAGTTAATCCCAATTCTTGAAACTTATTACGTAAAGGATAAACAGGTTCATCTTCTCCACCTCCTGACTCTAATAAACCAATTGCCTGTTTCTTGTGAACAGCAGCTAAAATTGTACTTAAAGCAGCTTGAGCCATCACCGAAGATTGGGCTGGCATTGCAATTACTAAACCAGAAGCTTGTGCAACTAATTCTCGAACTTCTTGAGGCTCGGCACTATTGAGGTCTACTAATTCTACTGCCACCCCTGTTTTCGCGCATCCATGTGCTATTGTACGTACTAAATGCTCGCTATGCCCGTAATCTTCAACATAAAATAGAGCCACTAATGTCTCTGTTTTTGCTTGTTCTAAACTCCAGTTTTGATAGCGTCCGAGCCATTCGGAGATATAGTGTTGTAATAACGGGCCATGTCCCGTGGCAACTGTTCCTATTTCTAACTTTTCAATCCGCTTTAAAGCTGCCAAGACAGATCGGGCATTAGGGCCCATGAGACAATCATAGTAATAGTGAAAATCCTCCTCTATTGAAGTAATATTTTCATCATAGGTGTGGTCATCACAGTAGTGCATCCCAAACACATCGCAAGTGTAGAGAGTGCAAGTTTTGTGGTCATAAGTCAAGATTGTGTCAGGCCAGTGTAAGTTAGGTGCAGAGATAAATTCTAATTCGTGTCCGTTGCCTAAATCTAATCGCTCCCCACTTTTCACCTGCATTGATTTAAAAGGCTGGTGAACCATATTTTCTAAAAATTGAATGGCCACCTTTGCACCGACAACAGTAATGGAGGGAGCTAATTGCAAAATATTTTTCACTAAGCCACTGTGGTCTGGTTCTGTGTGGCTGATAATTAAGTAATCTATTTTAGCCGGCTCAATTAATCCCGCCACTATCTCAAGATATAATTCCTCAAACTTGCGGTGAGATGTGTCAACTAAAGCAACTTTTTCTCCTTGAATTAAGAAAGAATTATAGGTTGTACCATTTCGTAAACCAAACTCGATATCAAAACGTTCTCGATCCCAGTCGAGACAACGGATAGCTGTCGTTTGAGGAGCAATTTCAACAGTTTGAATCGTCAAACGTCCTGGATTGGGAATAACTTGAGTAAGCTGTGTGAGTGCAACCATTTTTTTTCTCCAAAAAATATTATCTGGAGCGAGTGTTATGTCTCTTATATTTACCTGAAACACTCAATTAGTAAAATGCCAATTTCTAAAGCTAATCATCAGAAAGATTTATTCATCATTTTGATTGACTTACCATTGAATTACTCAATGTTTATCATTACTTTTATCTTTAATAATGAACGTGAGAGAATGTAAATTCTAAGTTAGAATGTTGACACATGTCGTTAACCTTTATTGCTCCTCCTCTACAACAAATCAACAGCAAAATCGCCCGTCACGCAGATGTTGATCTGTATGTGCTGCGCCTCGATCTCATGCATCCGTGGGTTAACGGCAACAAGTGGTTCAAGCTGAAATACAATCTTTTCGAGGCTAAGGAGAAAAATTTCACAACGCTGCTTACTTTTGGCGGCGCTTATTCCAATCACATCTATGCAACTGCGGCGGCTGGTAATCTTTTCGGTTTTCGTACCATTGGTGTAATTCGTGGCGAGGAGAGGTTACCGTTGAATCCTACCCTGAGTTTTGCTGTACAACAGGGTATGCAGCTTGTGTATCTGAAGCGCCAGATGTATCGACAGCGCAACACACCAGCATTAGAGGAATATCTGCGACAACGTTTCGGCGAGGTGTTTATCATTCCCGAAGGCGGGAGTAATTTAAATGGTGTACGCGGCTGTACAGAGATAATTGCTGATGCGATGCCTACGGCTGTCTACGCCTACGCATTTGATCATATATGCGTAGCCTGCGGTACAGCTACCACACTAGCAGGTATTGCGCTTTCGTTGCATCAAGGACAAAGAGCGATCGCTTTTCCCGTTCTGAAAAATGGGGCTTTTCTCGCCCAAGAAATCGAAAGTTTATTGACAAATTACCTCGCCTCTGATTTACCCTCGCCATATAGTTCTCCCCCTTCCTGGGAATTAATATGTGATTACCACTTTGGCGGCTATGCAAAGGTGAACAACGATTTGCTAGTGTTTAGCCAACAGTTCAGGGAGGAACATGGCGTACCCCTTGATTACGTATATACCGCCAAAATGTTTTACGGAGTGATGGATTTACTAAAGCAGGGATTTTTTAGTAAAGGCAATTCCTTACTGCTGGTACACACAGGCGGCTTACAGGGCAACATTGGCATGGAAGAAAGGTTGCAGAGATTTTGAGCGTACGCATTTGCTTGTTGAGCGTACGCATTTGCTTGTTGAGCGTACGCATTTGCTTGTTGAGCGTACGCATTTGCTTGTTGAGCGTACGCATTTGCTTGTTGAGCGACAGCATTTGCTTGTTGAGCGACAGCATTTGCTTGTTGAGCGTACGCATTTGTTTGTTGAGCGTACGCATTTGCTTGTTGAGCGACAGCATTTGCTTGTTGAGCGATCACATTTGCTTGTTGAGCGACAGCATTTGCTTGTTTGACGGATAATATCTATTCCTAAATAAACGATTGTCCAAAAAAGAGGCATTGTTGCATAAAATGCATTTGGCCAAAACACTCGCTCCCATGCGTGAGATATTCATACTTTGATAATAAAGAGCGTTCCCCAATTGGGAACGCTATATTTTGGTAAATTCTGTTAAGATAATATGAATTTAAATTGAAAATTGCTAGTTCTTAAAATCAGGCATGGAGATTTACTTGTTCCTGCAACCAAGGATCTACAGGTTGCCCATCTTTGCGGCGTAATTCAATTTCCACCACCATCACTTCTTTAGAACCAGGAGGGGCGGGTTTTTTATGGAAAAGAATGTCATAATCTTCTGGATTGTGTTTGCGTTCTTTCAACCATTCCTGTACCTTGGTTGTGGCAAAAAATGATTGCCCTTGCTCAAACATTCGGGTAATCTGCAATTGCAGTGTATAAGGATTTATCCGACCCATTTTCTACCGCCTTTGTTAAGTTAATTTTAGGACAAGTAATCTGCTCACCCTAGATAATCTAATGTTAGTGCGAAGTACGCACATCTGACTAAATAATTACTAATTCGTAATTCGTAATTCGTAATTAAGAGGGTACAGCGCAAGCATCAAAATCTCCGGTTTAGTAGTTTTCAAGACGGTCGCAGACTCGTTAACGCTACGCTATCAGTGGAAGGTTAAAGCAAGCACTGATTGCAACTACGAATTACGAATTGTTTTGACACTTCGCGTACAGGTGCAAATTTCAGTTTCAACGCCCTACTAGTTTGTCAAGTTTAAAATAATAGGTAAGCAAGTTTGTAGTAAGGACTTTAGTCCTTATTAGACATAGGAGTGAAAAAGAATTGTTTTGACGTTACAATGCAACGTCTCTACAAGGGTTTCAGGTAACGCATAATTAATTACTGGAGATGTCTATTTTCTAAGCACTAAAGTCCTTACCACAAACCGTTGCGTCAAAAAGTTTACTGCACTCTCCCACTGAATTTGTACGTACAGTCAGGGGCGAGGGAACGGATTAGTTAAGGATTGTTCAGAATTTCCCACTGCCTCTACAACATTTCACTACTTAATTCTGTTATAGATTGGAGAGAGGCACGCCGCTTCAAAAACTGACCAACAGACTGAGATGGTTGTTA
The DNA here is from genome assembly GCF_020829495.1 of Nostoc favosum CHAB5714. Classification (GTDB taxonomy): domain Bacteria; phylum Cyanobacteriota; class Cyanobacteriia; order Cyanobacteriales; family Nostocaceae; genus Nostoc; species Nostoc favosum. The sequence continues at coordinate 68,487 of NZ_JAIVFQ010000029.1, forward strand.
TGAAGAGCAAAAATCAAGCTGTTTTCGCTTTAATTGTAAAAAGCACCATTGTCTTTTTACCCTTACTGCTGTCCCCTAGAATTGCCAGTGGACAATCTACACCATCACCTTCCCCAGCACTAACTCCTGCTGCGGTGTTATCGAATCAGGAACGGGAAGAATTAGCGCGACTAAGAGCAGAAAAGCGAATTCAACAGCAAGTCCAATCTGATTTTAATAGCGCTTTTAGCCGGACAACTATCTTACTCAATGTCTGGCTAGTTATATTAAGTCTATTCCCAGTAGCAATCATTGCTTTATTTTGGCTCCTACGACGGGTGGTAATCCGTGAAATTGTTGATAGAGCGATGCAACAATTACAGGGAATGGAAAAATTGCAAAATCAGCTAGCCACCGTTAAACAAGAGTCTGAAAATCTTATTCAAGAAGCTAAAAAAATAAATTATGAATTAGAAAAGGAAACGGCTAATTTACAACAACAGATTAAAAACGAACAAAAAAAATATTTATCTAACCTTACATCTGAATTAGATTTGGCTAAAGCACAGGTATTAAGTAGATTAGAAACTGAACTCAAAAAATCCCAACAAAATATACAAATTTTAGAGTCAGAATTTGCTTCTGGGCTATCTAAGTTAGAGTTTGATGCTCAACAACAAAGAGATATAGCACTGGATAATCTAGGAAAATTAGCATCTCTCATGGCAGAAGAACTGTCTAATTTAAAGTTAGGCGTGCAACAACAGCAAGAACTAGCCGTTGCTGATTTAGAAGTATCAAAGTCTGAGTTCACATCTCAACTTTCTGGATGGCAGTCTGATGCTCAAAAGCATAAGGATATAGCTATTGAAAGTTTAACAAAATTGCAGTCAGAATTTGCAGAAGAATTATCGAAATTACAGGTAGATGCTCAAAAGCAAAAAGATATCACACTTGACAATTTAGGAATATTAGATAAGGAATTAAAATTTCAATTATCTGAATTACAGGTAGATGCTCAAGAACAAAAAAACAAAATTGTTGAGAGTTTAGCAGCATTGCAGTCAGAATTTGCAACTCAACTATCTGAATTACAAGTAGATGCTCAAAAACGCAAAGAGCTAATCATTGAGAATTTAGAAAAAGCTGGTTCGGAGTTTACTTCGCAATTCTCAGATTTACAATGGAATGCTCAACAACAAAAAATTCTCATTTTGGAGAAGTTAGAAAGATTAGAAACTGAGTTTGTCTCTCAACTCTCTGAGTTACAATTGGATGCCCAAGAAAGAAAGGATCTCATCCTTCAGGAACTAACTGAAATTACACCTGAATCTATCCTAGAGGCGGTGAATTCTGAAGTTGACGTTGAGATTAAAACTGCATCCATCCCAGAGGTTGTAAATTCTGAAGTTGAGGAAGAAATACAACAACAGCCACAACAACTAGAATTTACTGCTGATGAGTATGTAAAACAGGGAGATGAGCTATTTTCCCAAAAGCGCTATGAAGATGCGATCGCAGCTTACAACCAAGCGGTTAAAATCCAAGCTGATGAACCTGTGACTTGGTTAAAACGAGGTCTAACTCTGGGAAGGTTGAAACGCTACAAAGATGCGATCGCATCATACAATAGAGCTATTGCGATTCAACCAGATTATCATCAAGCTTGGTGCGATCGCGGCGTTGCTTTTGGTAACTTACAACAGCATCAGCAAGCCTTTGACTCATTTGATAAAGCTACACAAATCAAGCCTGATGATGCAGTTGCTTGGTTAAATCGCGGTCTTTCCCTAGTAGCATTAGAACAATATGAAGAGGCAATAGCGTCTTTTGATAAAGCGCTGGAATTCCAACCCAATTCCCCCAAAATCTGGGATAAACGCGGTTATACTTTGGTAAGATTGGGGCGCGATGATGAAGCGATCGCTAGTTTTAACAAAGCCTTAGAAATTAACCCAGATTATGCTAGTGCCTATTATAACAAAGCAGCCTGTTACGCACTGCAAAGACAAGTTGAACTATCTCTGCTAACTCTACAACAAGCAATTGAACTTAATCCCAGGTATAAAGAAGACGCAGTAACTGACCTAGATTTTGATGATATTACCGATGATGAGCGCTTTAAGCAGTTAGTTGCACAGTAACAATTTAAAAAGCATTGAGCATTAGTTATTCCACTCTTGCTCCCCCTGCTCCCCCTGCTCCTCTTCCCCTCTTCCCCCCACTCCCCACTCCCTACTCCCCACTCCCCCCAATTGGCCGATTCTGTTCCCCAGACATCGCTTTGAGTTTAGATGTAAAAGACTCAGAGCGATCGCTTTTTTCTGGAGTAAATTGCCCGATTGGGGCGTGAATGGGAGCAGGTGGGAGTAGTTTTGGCTGTCGTTGATGAGGAATTGGTGATGGTGAAGGCGGTGGACTTTCTTGTGAAGCTTGCCTTTGGCTGATAGCAGACGATAACTGAACCGTTGTTGAAGAAGCAAATTTTCCCGAAAGGGGAGACTTCAGGACAGTTTTATTGTCCCTGGCTTCCTCCTTCACTTCTTCTTCATCTAAAGATGTTTTTTGTTCGTAACTTTTCAGTTGTAGAGTTGCAGTATTGCTGTGTTGATAGCCGTTGCGAATCTTAGCCGGTGGTAATTGAGGACTCGTGACTTTCTCTACAGTGGGGTTTTTCTTCGCTGGCGGTAGGGCTGGAGCAGGCGATGAGGTTAAACTTTGGGGAAATTTGCTACAAATCATCCGTTCAAATTCCATGTTGAAATGATATGTAGCCTGATCCCGGCGCTGCCAAAATACTAAAATTTGCTGCACAGAAACAGCTTTATAACGACCTTGATATAGTGCCTCAATCACTGCCAGGTGTAGCCAATTAAGCGGGTATTGCGTTTGCCAACGCTCAACTAGCTCATTGGCAGTATAGCCACTGAGATCGAAACTATAGTTAATTAACAAGGCGATCGCTAAGTTGGCAGAGGTGTCTGGAAGTGTTGTTAACATGGGGCTATTAGCTTTAGGCAATAGGTCTAAGATTTGTCACCCATCGCATATTAGCCTAACGTGCTTTTAACTACATGGTTTTTTTTTCCAAGAGTACCAAGCCGATAAGCAGTGTTTCCTATTCTACTTATCAACTTCTAGAATGCAACCCTACATAGACTGATTTAATCGCAGATGTTCGCCCAATAGCTACTAATGCCTGATAAACCATTGCTGCAACTTCGGCGCGTGTTGCCGGACGTGAAGGTGCAAGCAGTTTGGGATCTGGATAGTTGACAACTATTCCTCGTTGTGTAGCAGTGGCAACAGCTTTTCGGGCATAGTCGGGAATGGTATCATGATCGCTATATACTTCTAAAATATTGCTATCAACAGCTGATAGTCCCAGTCCGTTTACTAGGGAAACAATCACCTGTAGCCGTTGGACATTTTGATCGGGGCGAAAAGTGCGACGCCGATAGCGAAGCGGTAGCGAGTCAGACGCTCCTGCGTCGCTAACGCTGCGCTATCGAGCGTCATAGCCCGTCGTAGACATCGCTAAATCCGCCAACAAAGCCACCGCTAGCCGCCATTTGGATAGCGCTATAAGCCCAAAAATCCTTGGGTACATCCGTAAAATCAGGGGCTGAGATTTTCGGAAATGGGTTAAAAGCGATCGCAACCAGAGCATCGCAGTACGATTTTCTGATAATTTGTTATTTGCGATCCTAGGGGCGGCAAAGTCACTAATTACTATGCCCTTGTTAGCCAAAACAATGCCCTTGTTAGCCAAAACAATGCCATTGTCAGTCGAAACAATGCCATTGTCAGCCAAAACAATGCCATTGCAACTCTAAAAGACTTGTGTGTAAACCGTAGCGCCTGCAAAGAGGGGATTAAGGGGTGAAGTTCTCCGGGTTTAACTAAGTAATCAAGCAAAGATGATATGAACCTCAAATTTCGAGTTTTAATCTCGGCATTCTGAGTTTGAAGCTTGAAGTTCCGAGTTTTGATCTCGGCATTCCGAGTTATAAGCCGAGGAACTGTTTTGGTTAATAGATTGAGTCAGCAGTCCAAATAAATGTATTTCCATGCTCCGCATGAGAACAAGATTAAAGTAGTTCACATTTAAACATTCTCATCCAGGATTGTTCCTTCTATATTGGCTCCATCCAAAATTGCTCCGCTCAAATTTGTCTGGTTCAAATCTGCTTGAGTGAGATTTGCCTGGGATAAGTCGGCTACAGTTAAGTCTGCACCACTCAAATCTGCTCCATCTAAATTCGCCGCTATCAAACTAGCTTCCTGCAAATCCGCTTCACTCAAGTTAGTTTCAATCAGTTTAGCAACCGTCAAATCAGCCTGACTCAAATTAGCTCCATCCAAGATAGCTCCATCCAAGATAGCTCCATCCAATATAGCTTTGCTTAAGTTGCTACCACTGAGGTCAGCATTGCTCAAATTTGCTCCATTTAAGTCTGCCTCAATCAAACTGGCTTGGGCTAAATTAGCGTGACTCAGATTAGCTCCATCTAAAATTGCTCGATCTAAAATTATCCCACTGAGATTGGCTTCCCTTAAGTTTGCCTCGCTCAAGTTGACACCAGTAAAGTCTCTGACACCTGCGGCATAGTTTTTCAGGAGTTGATCTGCTTTCATATCTGTCGCTGTGTTAAGGAACGTTTAATTGAGGCTATCCAGCTTACTCAGACAGGCAGTAAATCCCCAGCACGCGCCACGGAGGATTGGTGTGGTGAATCAAACCAGAGTAAATATCAAATCACTTTTGTCTAGATTAGCCATCCTCAACTACTGTCGCTACTACCTAGAGTTATGATTTATTTTCATACTTGGGAGGGATGTTGAGGGATTTAAAAATTTAAGCATTAGTGCAAAGCGATCGCTATACTCAATTGTGGTGTTCATCTGGCAGAGGTTATGGCAAAACCAATCCGTATTCTTTTGCAGACTACGATTCCTACAACTGAAGATGACTGGAGCATTTTTCGTTTTTCGATGTTACAAGATTACTTAGCATCGATTAAAGACGAAGCAGGAAACTCCTTATTTGAAGTTACGGGACGCGATTACGAATCAGATGCAGTAAGTGGCGACCCAGTTTTAAGTAGTCTGGACAAATCAGATTTTGATGAACTTTGGCTATTTGGATTAGAGGTGGATAAAGGTTTAACCGAAAAAGACATTGCCGGAATCAATGCTTTTCGGCAACGCGGCGGCGGTATTTTGACAACACGCGATCATCAGGATATGGGCTGTTCGATGTGTAGTTTAATTGACATTGGTGATGTCCACTATTTCAACACCAAAAATCCCGATCCCGATGAATCTCGCTGGAGCCGAGATGACTCATACACAACTTATATCTCCTGGCCCAACTATCATTCTGGAGCTAACGGCGATTATCAAAAAATTACCATTATTGAACCCATTCACGAACTTTTAAAAAATCCCAATTCACCTTCGGGAAGTATCGAATTTTTCCCAACACATCCCCACGAAGGCGGTATTGGCGTACCTTTGGGATATGCCAATGCGCGGGTAATTGCTTTGGGTAAAAGTTTAGTTACAGGTCGTAACTTCAATTTGGTTGTAGCGATCGAGCATCATCAAGATGAACAGGGCAATATACTAGGACGAGCAGTAGCTAACTCCAGCTTTCATCATTTAGTAGATTACAACTGGGATATTAACAAAGGTTGTCCCACTTTTGTAGATGAGCCACCAGGAGATGGCATGAAAAACGAGCCACGCGCCTTAGAAGATATCAAAACCTATGTGCGTAACGTCGCTTTCTGGCTAGCAAATTGATTTCAATTCAAGTATTACCCATCAGTTTTGATGGTTTGTAGTAAGCACTTTAGTGCTTAAAAAATAAGGATTAAAGTCCTTACTACAAACTTATTCAATACAGACCTAATGCTACAACAGTTGGGGTTTACGTTTCCCCACCAACCACTACATCTCGAATTCGCAAACTAGGGCCACCACAACCCACTGACAAACCGTTTTGCCCTCCTTTACCGCAACCGCCGGATTCATCCCAGTAAAAATCATCACCAATTGCCTCAATATCCGCTAAAGTTTGGAATACATTACCCGAAAGCGTTACATCCCTTACTGGTTCAGCAATTTTGCCATTCCGAATCATCCACGCTTCCCCAGCACTGAAGGTGAACATTTCCCCATTTGTCATCCCACCTAACCAATTGCGGGCATAAACTCCTTCTTTGATATCGGTGAATAAGTCTTTGACTGGTGTTTTACCCCGTTCAATCCAGGTATTTGTCATCCGCACAATGGGAGTAAAGTGATAGTTGAGACAGCGTGCGTTCCCGGTAGGCGCTTCCTCCAATTTGCCAGCAGTTTCACGAGAATGCAAACGTCCAACTAAAACTCCATCTTTAATTAGTTGAGTAGTTGTGGCAGGCGTGCCTTCATCATCGTAAAAATAGCTACCGCGATGTCCTTCTGGAGCAGCACCATCAAAAATTTGGAGTTCTTCCGGGCCAAACCGCCGTCCAATGGTCATGACTTCCAACAGATCGGGGTTTTCGTAAGCCATATCGGCCTCAGAAAGATGTCCAAAGGCTTCGTGGACAAACAAACCCGTGAGAATTGGGTCAATGACTACGGTGTAAGTATTGCCTTTCACCGATGGCAGAGATAAGGCTGCGATCGCTCTTTGAGCGGCACTTTTTACCTGTTCATCTAAACCAGTTAAATCTTCGTAAGCTTTGCGAGAGCCAGTAGTTTCCCGTCCAGTTTGTACGGTTTCGCCATTTCTGGCGGTAGCCGCAAAGCGCATTTCCATGTCCACCCAAGATTGCTCGATCAAAGTGCCTTCAGAGGTAGCGATGATCACTTTTTGGGCGCTGTCACCGTAACGCACCGAAGTAGTGGTAATCCGGCGATCAACGCTTTTGAGCAATTCAGTATAGTGATCGCACAATTGTTTCTTATTCGAGAGTGGGATTTTTCGGGGATCGGTGCCTTTTAGGGGTAGAATGCATACTGCTTGCACCGGATCAATGGGTGCAAGTAAAGTTTCTTCATCACCAACCATCCGCGCAGCAGCGATCGCTTCTTCTATCCGATCCTGAATTGTCGCCAGCTGGTTAAAGCAGCTCAAACCCCATCCACCTTTATAACAGGCGCGAATATGTCCACCAATGGAGATGCCAACGCTTAGGGTTTCTACCTTGTCGCCACGCAACAAGATATCAGTCCCTTCTGCTTCTTCAAGGCGAATCATCAGATAATCTACACGCTCACAGTAGCGGGCGATGAGGTCAGAAAGTAAATTTTGTGCGTCAGCAAGTGTAGTAGGCATTTCCAATTAGTAACAATGACTAACTGCATTTATTTTGCAATTAATTGGGGAATATCTGCTACTGAATGTCGGAGTTGCCTCTGAATTCATGACTTAGACGATGTTTGAGAAATCCGCAGGCGATCGCTGGCTCTTAGTACTTCCTTTTTTACGGTGGGTAAGAACTGAATGATGTGCTAAGGTAATTAAGTGAGAATAAAATTCGGTTACAGCGTTTGTTTTTAGTATTGACAGGCTTTTCCCTTTTGGTCTTAACAAGCTTGTCTCCGAAATCTAAATCTCTACACACCTATGATTTTGGAGATAACGCATGTCAATTTATGTAGGTAATCTATCCTACGAGGTCACACAAGAAGACCTCACATCTGTTTTTGCCGAACATGGTTCTGTAAAACGGGTTCAGTTGCCTACCGACCGCGAAACAGGACGTCCACGCGGCTTTGCTTTCGTAGAGATGGGTACAGAAGCTGAAGAAACAGCTGCCATTGAAGCTCTTGATGGTGCTGAGTGGATGGGACGCGACCTGAAAGTGAATAAGGCTAAACCCAAGGAAGATAGAGGTGGTTCCTTTGGTGGTGGTGGTGACCGTCGTGGCGGTGGTGGTGGTGGATACCCTCGAGGAGGAGGAGGACGCTACTAAACTTTAAGATCAAAAATTAAGTTTTAACGTCTTAAGGGCAGAATCATTATCTGCCCTTTTTGCGCTCCGGTCTACTGGATGGCTTAAAATTGCCCAGTACCAATTAAGTAGGAGATGAAAATGACCCAAGTATTTGTGGGCGAAAATGAAGGAATTGAGTCAGCCTTACGTCGATTTAAGAGGGAAGTTTCCAAAGCAGGTATTTTTCCAGACATGAGAAAGCATCGTCACTTTGAAACGCCTTTGGAAAAACACAAGCGCAAAGAAGTTGCAAGGCACAAACAACGTAAGAGAAATTTCCGTCGCAATTGAAAACAAGCGATGCCTACAGCAAGCTACACTAACGCACTCTCTCATTACATTCTTAGCTGTCGAAGAGGCGATAACTGTGCTGCTGCATGTAAATCTAAAGGGTAGGTTTTGGCAAAAGCATTACTGATTAGGGGATGGGCAATGTAAATAACGGTGTGTCCCCCAATTGCAAAAAACTTTTGATTGTTACTTACAGAGTAGCGATCGCTACGCTGACTTTACTAAAATTTGGCTGAAAAATTTATTTTTGGCATTCCCTTAGTAGTCTACAAGACTTTTGAAGGTTCTGTCTTGGAAAGTTGAGCCAGGACTTTGGGCGGGTAATACTCTACTTCCTACCCTTCTCCGTCAGGAGAAGGGTAGGAAGTAGCATGCGAAACCCCAATCGGTCAGATTGCCGAGACGGAGATTGGGCATACCTCCACTCCCAACAGCGATCCAGCCTATTGAGTAGCTTCTCGATCTGGAGGGTTTGGGCAGGAATGCTTTTGCCCCTGCCTTCAAACTCCGCTGGTGATTTTCCTCGAATACGCTGGCACTAAAAACGATGATAACAGAAAGGTTTGCGGATGCTTGTAGGTGAACTATTAGCTCAAAACCATCCATATTGGGCATGGCTAAATGAGCAGAATCACATCTGGGTTGTGTGTTTAGTTGCTACCTATAGCGCGTGTTTACAGGAAAATCACTGATAACTGTGAAACACTATCCTTTACTCAGGAATTGAGAAGTGCCCATCATGATTTTGTTTTTTGTTCACTATAATTTAGTAGGTTTGGGACACTTTTTCCTCTTGAGTAGAAAGAGAGCGAATTAACTCCCGAATCACATCGGTTGCTGGTCTTCCCGTCATTGAACAGTATTGTTCAAGCTTCTGTGCCTCACTTGATGTGAGATTGATTGTAAGTCGTTTAGCAGCCCATTTTTTATTCATGTAGTAGACAGACAAGCTATATTTTTAAACTACTTCTCTAATATCAATCTTTTAAGCTGCTACTACAAGGGTATAACTAATGACATTTAATTTAAGTAATCATGAAGCAACATATTATGTTTTTCTAAGCAATAGTGAAGAGGTAGAGTATATTCTCAAGTATGAAGTTTAGCTCTTTTTAGGGCAATAATTATAAATAGAATGTAAAAGGAATATTAAAGTAAAAGGCTATTTATAAAGCAATACGCTTGGGTTAAGGCTGAAAGTCGTGTAAATTAAGCATTGTCCCAAGAATGAAAATGAGCGTGTGGTGCATCTCAAAGATTTCTTATTGGTGTCTCCAGATATACAAAGTAGTGACGTACTG
>NZ_JAIVFQ010000002.1 GCF_020829495.1 Nostoc favosum CHAB5714
ACTCCCATCTTCGACCGGGTTGACCCACCACTCAGTCCACTCTGGATCGTTAGAAGTGAAATGTATTTTAGGCATTGGTACAATCTCCTTAAGATAAAATTCCATTGTTTTATGAAGGCGATCGCTCGTGTTTGGGGCTATTGCCTTTTTACTTGGAACCGCTAACCCTGCGGCGCTACGACTTACGGGTGAATGCAGTTGTCGGTTGTCAGTTTCCCCTAGCAGGTCTTTGGTATTTGCTCAGTGCTGGCAGGCTGCTATCTCTGCCTGGTTTGGGGTGAAAAGTCAGGTACAGGTTTTACGCACATCTGCTAGCAGGTCTTTCTTTTATGAGGCTGCTGTCTCTCATTAGTTTGCAAATATTATGCGTATGATTTAGCATAGTAGCATCTTTTTTGAATTATACGCACAATTAGCCTAAAATTATGCGTAGGATTGAATGTTAAAATCGTGCGTAGGATTTATGAATCGAACAAATGCACAGCGAAGACCTCAAGAAGGAGTCCAAGAAACATGGTTGGTACGAAGAGAGGAAGCAGCGAATGAACGTAACGCTCACTCCTACAGCAGCCAATCACCTGGATGCGATATCACAAGCTCAAAACACGAGCAAGTCGGAAGTCATAGAAACAATGATCAGAGAGAAAATGCAACAATCTCTTTCGTCGGCGGAGGTAAAGATCCTGGGAAAATTTCAGAGCGTCTCAAGCTAATAGAGCAGTCATTTTTGTTCTATATTCACAGTCATCGCGATCGATTAGAAGCAGAACTTGATGAGAATAGAACGTTGGAGGAAAGGTTTTTAGCATCCATAAAGGAGCTTGAGCGCGAGATTAATTCTTTGGTTCCAGAGCAAGACAATTTAGACGAACACGCCGTAGACAGTAACGAGCATTCTTAGCCGTCGTACCCGAAAAGGAAAGGGTACGACGGCTTTATTCATGGATATGTCGCCTACTGCCACCAGCAGGCGACGCATCTGTGACTAGACATCGAGGTGCGATCGTCCTTAGTAAAAGTTGGTCTTAAGCAATGAATAGCAGCATTCAGCATTACAAGGAAAAATTCAAACATAAATACGGGTATCTTCTGATGTAAGCATCAGCAGATCCCGTAGATGGTGGGATTGAACATCTACCTTTCAATCCCTATGGAAATTGTAATCCTCCTTTTCTGGCTAGCGCTAATGTCGTTCCTCCTGCGGATAGCCTTCCTGGTCGTGCAAACCCACCAAGAGACTCGCAGACGCTATCACCCAAAAAGAACTGCAACATACAGACAGTCAAAGAAAAGTACACATTTTTTTCAATTCAAGCGCCCCTCTACCAACAGAGTCAGCAATTCCCGGGAGTGGAAAGAATTGCTAATTTTGGTGCAAGGTGACACAGCTACAGCCAACCGACTCATTGATGGCGAACGCAGACGAAACCCAGGACGTAGTTCTGACTGGTATTTAGATAAAGCCATTTGGCAGTTAAAACGCGATCGGCACTAGCTAACTCTCTTCTTTGAAGTTTAGCGGCGGCTGACCAGCACCAAGGACAGCCGCCATTTTTATTGACCACCAAGAAATAAAACCAATGATCAGAGCTAAATTCACCTGTCAACAGAACACCCTCGACCACGAAACCCAGACAGCAACAGTTATCCTCACCCCAGTAACCACCAACCCACCCAATGAAGAAAACCTAACTTTCTGGCAAGCGACACCAGCCGGTAACATCACACTCGAAATCACCAACCCAGCCGCATCGTCTCAATTCTCTGTTGGGACTAGCTATTACGTTGACTTCACTGCTGCGTGAAAAAGAAAGTGCGATCGCTCTTGCCCAATAACTAATGACCAATGCCCAATGACCAAACCAACATACGAAAAATTCAGCGAACTAGTAGGTAAAACAGACCTCGAAATGTATCGATTGGGCTGGACAGAAGACCAAGGTCGGGAGCATTTGTTGAAATACTACGGCAAGCGATCGCGCCTTCTGCTGACCGAAGAGGAGTTGGATAACTTTCTCCTTTACCTGCAACTCTCCGATCAGTTAGATTGTTGACAGTGTTTTAATAGTAACTAAGTGACTTGTCACACGCAAAAAAAAACTCACTAAGTTTATAGCTTAGTGAATTAGATACAAAAAACACAAGTAAATAAATGAACAAATACTTACGAATCTTAAGCGGTAAAATAACCGTTACTTTCCCGCATTCTACCACATTAAATAATTTAAACCTAGCTAATCGGGGGACAGACAAATGACACAAGGTACTTGCTCATTCCCCCAAGCACAAATTGACTTCAGTAACAACGTAGACAAATTACCACCATGCGAGATAGGAGCAGAAGAAGCAATTTTGGGTGGTATCTTATTAGACCCAAACGCAATTTACCGAGTCGAAGACAGACTAAAACCAGAACACTTTTATATCAGTGCCCATAGAGACATTTATGCAGCATGTTTGCGGCTTTCAAAAACAAAGAATCCAACCGACTTATTGAGTGTTACTAGCTTCCTGTCTAGGCATGGCATTCTTGCTCGAACCGGTGGTCAAAACAAGCTAGCTACCTTAGTAGATAGAACAGTCAGCGCCATTAATATCGACGCTATGGCTAACTCAGTAATCGAAGCATTTGTTCACAGAGAGATAATTGCATTAGGGAATAATATTATTCACTTGGGATATCAAACCGAGCGAGAAATACCTGATTTACTCGCGGAAGTTACTGAGAGAACTAGGTCAATTATTGAAGTTCCAATTGGAGCTACTAGAGACGAATACGAACAGTGTTATCACGACACATTGCTCTCGGAACTTAAACATATTTATACCACTTGCGGTAGTCCATCTCTAAGACTCATCAAACTGCGCTTAATGGCAAAAAAACACAAGGAACAGATCGAGTTCCTGGAACGGGTTTACATGAGAAGCTTGACTGATCAATGCAGCGAGTTGCTTACGTATCAGGAATTAAAAGAGTTAGCAGGCTCAACAGTTAGAGAATGGCTGCAAAATGGCTTAATACCCAAACATACAACTATCCTCTTAAGTTCAGATGGTGGAATTGGGAAAACAAAATATGCCTATGGACTGGGGAAATTCCTAATCCAAGGTAAACAGTTTGGCCCGTTTCATGTGACAGGAGAGAAACGGAGAATCCTTTACTACCAAGGCGACGAAAGCCCTGGAGATATGATGCAAGCACTCGAATCTCTTGGTTACTCTGAAAACGACATTGGCAAGTATGTGAAAGTCCGTATTGGGTGGAGCGCCGAAAACATGGCCGCCCTACTGGAAGATTTGAAGGAATTTCAGCCAGACCTGGTTGTAATTGACTCGCTTTCTACCGCTAACCGCCACTCTATTTATCGAGAAGGCGAAATGGAATATGCCCGCCCCATCTTAGAGATGGCTGGATTGGCTAACGAATACAAAACTACCTTCCTGCTCATCCACCACAACAACAAGATTGGTGAAGTTCGTGGCACGACAGCGATACGCAACTCTGTCAGTGAAGTTTGGAAACTGTCTAAAGACAATAGCAATACAGCAACGCCTCATGACCGGATCTTTGAGATCGACAAATCGCGATCCCGGTCATCTGGAAAAAAATACCGTCTTATGTTTAACCCTGAAGACCTCAGTTTTACCTTCCTGGGTGAAGAAGGCGCTGAATTGAGCGGGCCAAATCACTCTGCCAAGGAAGCAACTTTAGAACTTTTAGCCAGCCACAGAAACATCAACTTCACATCTGAAGAGATTGCCCACCGACTGAATATTTCCAAGCCTTATGCCCGACGCTACCTAACAGAGTTAGCGTCCGATGGCTTAGTTAGCGTTAACCGTCCGCCAGGAAAAGCCTACACCTACTTTTTAGCCTACGAGAAAGGATCACCAAAGGATCACCCCTCGGATCACCCCTGCTCATCTCCTATAACTATTGCTAGTAATCAATCACAGCCCGAATTAGATATTGGTATAAAAAAGTTAGGATCACCAAAGGATCACCCCCTGGATCACCTCCAGGAAGCTTGTCTGACAAGCGATACAGCCAAAGGTGATCCTCGACCCCCCGAAAATGGCGAAAAAATTTCCAGAGTAGGTTTAGAAAATATTCTCGAAAATCAGGGGGTACAGGATCACCTTTGCTCGAATGTCTTACCAGGCAACAATCCTGGAGGTGATCCAGGGGGTGATCCTAATTTTTTTATACACAATCTTCAGACAGTCGTTGAAGTATTGCCAGTTAACGGCTCTAGCAGTTTTCCACAGGGTGATCCGGGGGGTGATCCTTCAGGTGATCCTTTGCCTTTGCTTCAGGAGAAAGGCACTTACTGGAGTGTGTCCTTCAAACGAGAGGTAGAAGTATTCCAAATTTTTGATGAGATGTCTGAGGTTAGCTGCCAGGTTCCAGGGCGGGGTAGGCGGAGTCTGCCATTCACTGACTTGCAAAGCTGTCAGCAATCCCCTAAGCACAACTTCTACGTGGGAGATCAGGTAGTAATTCTTGTTGGCAAGCTCATTGAAACCTTTGCCACTATTACCGACATTAGATCGGATGGCATTTGGCTAAAATCTGACGATCGCAAAAAACGTCTAGCAAGACCTTACTTCCCTCATCAACTGGTAAAAGCCTGACATTATAATTCGGCACAGTGCAATCAACAAGTATCGTCATTGCCTTGAATGAAAAATGCGTAGGCGAAGCCCGTCGTAGACATCGCAGTTCTTGAGAGTGCGATCGCAATAAATCCGATGAAGTGAAGACAGGTGTTACAACCTCGTCCAACTTATTCGCTAGGGCAAGCTTTGTCACAAGGTTGGGGTTTATAGAGTTGCGATCGCGCCCCTTAATTGGTCAGCCCCAATGTCGATGTAACGCTCTAAAGACTTGATATCCTTGTGTCCCGTAAGTCTTTTAATCGTTGCCAAACTGATACCGTTATTGTGCAGGTTGGTAACAAAACTTCTACGAGTGCTATGAGTACTAACACCCTTGCTTGCTAGTCCCGCTTTCTCAACAGCATTAGTGAGGATATCGTAGGCATTACGCAAGCAAGTATGTTTTTCAAAGTCTCGACCAGGAAAAAGCCAAACACTATCTTTATCTGGCTTGTAATACTCTAGCTGCTCACGTAGTAGATCGTGGATCGGAACTTGTCGAGTTTCGCTATTTCCGTCTGGATCTTTCTTTCGGGTAGTAGCCCTGAAAGTGATTTCTGAATATGGCTTACCATCAGGATCGTAAACATCTGAGACTTTCAGTTGAATTAAAGCTCCCCAACGTTCGCCGGTATACCACCCCAAAGCGAAAAGGATTTTGTACTTTTCATTTACGATTTGTCTGCGGATTTTAGAGTATTCATCATTGGACAGTGTGGCAGCTTGTCCACTTCTGTTATTTTTCATATCTTGAACCAACTTTTAGATATTCCACTTTTACTTTGGCTAATGGTAAAAGTGGAATTTACTTTATATCTGCTCCGAGCAAATATAGGCTCTATTGTATTACCAGTAATGCTTTGGCGTAATCCGTGAATACTCCAGTTTTACATAAAACTGGAATATTTACATAATTTTGGATTAGCAATACAACGGATTTATTCACAACATCTAAATCTGCTTTTATGGCTGAACCAACACTTACTGCTGTATTCGGAACGTATGCAATTCAGGACGCAAACAGCTTAACTATTAGCAAAGCTGATTTGGCATCTGTGGGATTGACTGCTTCTGCAACCAATACCGCCGAATCTTTGTTAATAGCAATCATGTTGAAATTTAAATCAACACTAACGGATGAGGCACGGGACACCAATATTGACCAATCTGTGGCGGTTGTGGATGGATTTAGCCCAAGTATTACCACTCGTAATGATGCTATTTACCTACGAAATACTATTTCTGTAGAAATAGACCGGGTGCTTACAGGCGCGGAAACAATCGACCCTGACCTTTATTAATCATGCAAGCACTAACACTTGCTCAATTATTTGGTGTTAATGCTGTGCAAACTGCTACTGAATTGGTAATTAAAAAATCCGACTTAGTAGCAATTGGGTTGACGCCACAGATAAACAATCGCGCTGAACAATTAGTAGTAGCGATTCTACTGAAAGCTCTCGAAAATTTTCAAGGTCACTTAACAGACCCTAACGATAATCAAGTAACAGACTTTCAAGGTAGAAAGATAAATTATGATAATTCTAATTTGTATAAGTCGTTACTACTAGAGCCTTGGAAAGAATTTATAGAACAGCGATTAGAGAATTATGTAATTAGAAATACTTTGATTATTCACCAATTCTCAGAATATGCAGATACAGAATTTTCCTAGTGGTACGCCAACCATGAATGATTTATTGTTGTTTCAATCATCGGCAAACCAAGCATATTACAAATCTCAGTTTAGTCAATTATCGATAGCATCTAAATGGACTTCGATAAATACTAGTTACGCTGCCAGCAACTACAACAAATTAGTAATTAATACTAGTGCATCCATTACCATTACTTTGCCTATTGTGTCTGTTGGTGAAATAGAAATATTTAATATCAATAGCTCAACTGTTTATATTAATACCCAAGGCAAGGCTTATAGTAATGGTATACATGATGCAACTCACTTAAGAATAAAAACTACTAACACACATGTAAGGCTTGTCTATCTCAATGACAGCATTGGTTGGTATCCAATAGTAGGAGGTTTATCTGTTATTACTGATGCTACCGTATCAGCGCTTTTGAATTTTAACGGTAGTAATGGAAGTACAACTTTTGTAGATGCAAAAGGCGGCACAGTTACTGCATTTGGTGCGGCACAAATTAGTACAGCACAAAGTAAATTTGGCGGAGCAAGCGGTTACTTTAATGGTAGTGGTAGCTATTTAACACTTCCTCTGACAACGGGCTTGACTTACGGAACTAATGATATTACATGGGAATGTTGGATTTATCTATTAAGTAACCCAGCGTCAGCTAGCAATATGACCATCATGGGTAATGCGCTCGGTGGTGGAAGTGGAAACGCAGGGCTATTTCTATGTGTTAATAATGGCAGAGTTCATTTTAGGCATTGGGTAAACGGAACTACTAATGCTATTAGTAGCCAAACAATTTCCGCTAATACTTGGTATCATGTCGCTGCGACAAAACGTGGTACAGCGCTGCAAGTATATGTCAATGGCATTCAAGGGACAGCCGGAAGTACAACCGCTAGCAATACGGATAGTAATTTTTTTATTGGTAGAACATTGAATAATTCTGGCTTTGCAACCGACTTTAATGGGTATATTGACGATTTGCAATTAAGCGCTCCAGGGGTATTTCGATATACAGGTAATTTCACTCCACCAATTTCTCAATTTACCGTATGACACAATATTGCAAACTAGGTGATAAACCAAAAGTAATTTATAGGAAAAATGGTGCCTCAGAAGATAACGTTTTTTATGCAAATGTTTCACCTATAGATGTAACCGTTGTTCCATACGAGAATCCAAACTTACCAAATCAAATGTATGCCTGGAACTTTTCAACAGCATTGAACCCCCGCACAACGTTAGAGCAAATGCCTTTTCGAGCAATAGGCAAGCTTACCGATTTTAAGGTAACAGGATTAATAAACACCGATACAGTAAACGGTGTGCAAATTGGCAATTGGTCGTGTCAATTTAAAGATGGTAATGGAAGTTTAATTGCAGGTAGCGCTGTCGGTTATCATCCAAATGATCCGCCCACGCTTGCAAAAATACTAATACCAAATCCAGATTCACCTTCAGATATTTGTAAATTACAAATCAAAGATACCAATGGAAACTTGTTATTTACAGCTAGTGGTAAGTGCCCAATTCTTTACAAGGTAGCTTGTGGAGATTGTCCTGATGAGAGCCATAAATGCACGCATAATAAATATCCAGGATACTGCTGTGTACCATGCAAGCAAACGGGCGATCGCCTGAAAAATCTTGCAAATAAAGTAGGTCGGTAAATGGCAGAAGTTTGCAAAGATATCGAACAAGGGCTAGCCGCGCTCAACCGCAAAATTGATGAACAGAATAAACGACTGCGGGACTTAGAGCGGAGACAGAAAGAATGTTGTGAGCAACATGATAAAAATAACAATAACAACAATAATAATGATTTAGAAAAGCGTGTAAAAGAACTAGAAAAAACTTCAGAAGCGCTCAAAAAAGGAATTGTAGAAACTTTGAATAATTTTGCTGATATTGAAAACACAAACCGAGAATTTATTGACGCTTTTCAAGGGCTACACGAGATGGTAGCGCCGTTGATTGATACGGTTTCTACAATTGCTGAATTCTTAGGAGGGGATTAATAATGGCTAGCTGGAATGGGACGCCTTTACCAAGTTCACCTTCTCCTAAAATACCTAATTCAATTCCTCAAAATTTTAATTGGGATACTTTTAAAGCTGACCCCAAAGGGACTTTTAACAAATTCAAAGGAGCAAGAGAAGCTCATAGATTAAATTGGAAAGGATACCGCACAGCTAGTGCTAGTACTAAAAAAATAATTGCGTCATCTCCTAGCAAAAAATTTATTGCTGATGCAGGTAAACGCATTAGGCAATTAAAAAAAGTTACTGATTCTACAAAAAAGGTAGCTGATGCCACCAAAAAAGCGACTGATCTAACTGAAAAAATACAAGCTGCACTTTTTAAAAATGTTCCTGGCAGTGCCTTTTTAGATAAAGCTTCCCGTGTTGGTGGTATTCTTGGAATTCTTGCGGCAATTGGAACAGTAGCAATTCTCAAGTTAAATGAGTTTGTCAGTAGCCGGACTTTCGATAATTTAGATTCAATTAGTAACGACCTAACAAAAACTAATCAGTTAGCAGTACAAGCTGGATTAAAATTAAAAACTATTGATAGTAAAATTCAAAAGTTTGAAAGGGAATTAGATACTAACGCTAAAGATTATTATCGATTAAATAAGCAGCAAGAAACTTTTGGCAAGGATTTAGTAGAAGCTAAAAAGAAGGCGAATGATTCTCTATATGAAACGCGAGAAGGACGGAAGATACTTGAGGGCAAAATAACCGAAGCCAAAAAGCAATCAAATGATGCGCTTTACGAAACGCGGGAAGGCAGGAAAATACTTGAGGGCAAAATAACTGAGCAGCGAACAAGCTTTGAAGCTAAAATCCAACAAGTTAACGCCCAAATTGCAAAATTCACCAGTGAAGTCTCAGATAGCTTTCAAAAAACTGTTAACTCTACAATTTCAAAACTACAATCTGACCTAGCAGCCACGCGATCCAAAGTTGATGCAATTCGCCCACAAACACCAACAGATACCGCAGCGATTAACGCGAATGCTGTAGCGGCTGCAAGGGCGCTTGTTACCCCGCTTCAATCTCAAGTAGTGCAATTATCTGGGACGGTTGCCAGTCTGCAAGGGCAAGTGGCTCAAATTCCAGTATTAGCTGGCGCGGTTGGGAGTTTAGCGCAATCTTTGGGGAATGTAGATTCCAAAGCAGATGCAGCAATGAATGAGGCCCGTAATAAAGGCGTACCAAATTTAGCGCCTCTTCAGCAGCAGCTAGATAATAAATTTAATCAGTTGGTAGCAGATAATCTAAAATCTCTTGACATAAAAGGTTTAGAGATGTCTGGCTTATTCAAGGAGTTTGAACAAAAAAATAAGGACTTTCAGCGACAAAGTAATTTGACTGCGGATCAACGCTATCAAGAGTTTGTCAAAGAAAATATCAAAACACTGACCGCGACTGACTTAAAACTATCGGACTTATCCAAAGAATTCGACAGACGTAATGCAGAATTTTTTGCTCAAAGTACTAAAAGTTCTCAAGAAATATATGAAGGGTTTATCGAGCAAAACAAACAAGCTCTGTCACCAATAAAATCTGAAATAGCTAGTATAAAATCTGATTTAAAAACTACAACAACAGATTTAACAAAAATAGATACAAAATTGAAGGATCAAGCAAAAGTGAACGAGCAAGCCCTACCGAAATTGGATCAAATTGTAGGCATACTTGGCTTAATTCCTGCTCGTGCGGCTGACGCTATTAAGCCATCTATCCCCACAATTCCAGAAATCACAACAGCAACAGGTACTGCAATGTGCAATAACCTGAAAACGGGGTGTGGCAAGAAAGCCATTGATGACGCCGTAGGGAATGTTACTGGAAATGCTAATAGTAATGCTGCTAACATACTGGGTGCTGTTAATGCTGTAGGGCAAGGTGCTGATTTAGCCCTACTTGGTGTTATTAACAACAAGCTTGGCGATCAACTACCTGGTGGTATTGGAGGCAAACTAACTCGATTTGCACAGTGGGCGCATTTAGATAGAGCGCTAAACCTTATGAATCTTGCCGCTAATATTCACAATGGAGCAATGCTATCTAATAATCTTGGTCAAACACTATTAAGCGTAATTGGAAATCTTCTTAGTATCGTGGGATTAAAAGATGCTGAAGGACAAGCATTTGATATTGGGAGTGTAATTAGTAAAGGGATTGAAGGATTGATAAAAGGTGCAATTGGGGAAGAAAACTATAAAGTACTTGATGCTAACTGGAAACGTGCAAACCGCATTTATCAAGCAACCGCTAATCTTTTAAATTCAATTCAATCTCTCAGTGCTTCTATTCTTAATGCTTTAGAGGTTGTGGGGCAATGGAATGCAAAGGTGGGAAATGCCTTAAAGCGGTTTGGGGTAGTAGGAGAAAAAGCTTACTCGTGGATGAATCCAAATGTCAATTTCCAAAATAAATATTTTACTGCTCTTGAAAATGCCACTAATGTTATCTCACAAGTAGACCAAGTAGCATCTGAAGTTTTATCAATTAAAGAAACAATTGGACAAATTGTAGAGCAAAAGAAAGAAATCGATGACTCTTTGAAAGAAACTGATTCTAGTAAGCAAAAAACTGAACTACCTGAAGCAGCTAAACTAGCACAAAAAGAAACCGAATCAAAAACGGCTAGCGCGGCTTTACCACTAGAAGAAAATGACAAAGAAGCGGATGAGGATAATTAACAATGGTCGCTCAATTCCCAGTGGAGATAACAACCCCAGCAAAAACTCTTACACCTCAAATTAAAATAGATGTCCGAACTTTTAATGAAGGCATTGCGCGATCAAGCGAACCAGGAATGCAAAGAGATTATCGGATGTGTGCAGTTGATATTGTTATCAACAATGTCAATAAAAACTTAGCTGTAGCAACATTTTCAAGAATCTTTGCATACGCACAATCGCTAGCCAACAACGATATTAATCCGACAGCGAATACTAATTTAAGTGCAGTAGAGACTGGAGCTAATTTGCTTCAAGCAAAGCCTAATACAGGCATAATTTTATCTATAGACTCAACAGAATCAATATCAGTGTGTGCTTTGACATTGAGTATTTCTAATCTCCGCCTTGACTATATGGACGAATATTTCAACAGCACATTAACGTACTTAACAAATGCGATTGCAAGTGATTTAAATCCCTAGTATGCCACTGCCAGTTAATTTTAATGAATTTGAACACCTCCAAAATTTAATCAGACTCGAACATAATAAAGCTGTACGAGCCTACTTCAAAAATCAACCCGATGATGATATATCCACTCCCAAAGCAAATCTAAAACATGCTTGCTTGATTAAAGACGAAGATACCGCAGCCATGACTCAAATGAGGCTGTGGTTATTTGAAATTACAATTGGACACGCTCAAAGTTTACAAACTCCAATTTATGGCATTCCTGTACAGGAGTTTCAAAGAGATTCTAAATTTAAGCCACAGATAAAACTTTATTTCAAGGAGCCATACAATTTTGAAAAGCATCATGATGGTACAGAACAGGTGCGTGGTGAAATTGGCTTTAGGATCATGAATAAAAATGCTGATACAATTTCAAGAGGTGATGCTGTTGAATATGCTCGTGAAATCAAAGCAGAATTTGCTACACCTCCATTAATTTGGAAGAAGGGTAAATTTAAATGCACTTATTTAGATTTAGAGAATGGCTTTGATTTACGCTTATTCTGCTTATCTAAATCTGAAGGAATATCTACTGTTCAATCTGTTTTAAAGATTTTAAATAAAACTTACAGCGATAATAATTTTCAATTCATAGAGAACACTAAGGAATTTCCCGCTAACCCAGGAACACACCGTGTATATGGCAGACAGGTGAAAAAATTTAGACAAAGACCGACTGCTGACGTGAAGTTCACACACGCACAACTGCTCATTCCTGGTCAAGTGAAGCCTGTCAATCTAGTGGGACTTAACGGACGACTCAAGAGTGCTATCGAAAATGTCACAGTTTCTTAAGTCCGCTAATTCTTTTTAATTCTTTTTCGGAAAGTTAACTTGTCACTGGTTTAATTCTTCCTAAAACAGGGTGCTAGCTTAGTTTGAGACCTAAGTAGTGACTTTGTAGGAATTTAGACTAGATGACTAGATATGGTGATATTCGGCGAGCTAAAGAACTAACCGATGCTTTAGAGAAACTTCGGGCGTGGGAAGACAAAACAGTAAAAGAAAAAAGAGCGCTTTACAAAGCACAGCGTGGTAGCTCAGTAAGAGTCAAAGTTAACCGCACTAAAGGTTATGTTGAATCTTTTCAGCTAGTTGGACGTATATATTTACCAGTAAAACTGCTATCAGATAGCCAAACGGGAAGCAATGCCACCACATTAGCTAATACAGTCCGTGAGGCAGTACAGGCAGATGGCAGGACTGTTGCAGTAGGTTTTACTTTACCTACTGGTGGGGTTTTACTTGATAACATGACAGGCTATCGCCCAGCCCGGCTCTCGTTAACCGATCGCGGGGCAGAAGTAGCTGATAGCAAATCGCGCATTACGGATCTTGAGTACAAGCGATACGACAACAAAAGTGTTTCGTCTCCTTTTGGTTCTAAAAATACAGGAGGCGAAACTTATGCAGCCGCTGTGGCAGAAATAAGTGATATCGCCGCTATCAAAGCCTTTGCTCAACAAGAAGGTAATCGAGTTGCGTTTATTCCAGAAGTTATCTAATGAGCATATTATTGCCAGATTACCGTGATTTCTTGATGGTATCTGCTTGTGATGAGCGAAGTCTCAAAGGGATGACAATTATTAATCAAGCTTCTGCTGATTGGCTTGCAAGCACGATAGACACAGGTACTTACTTTGATGTGTTAGATCACTTTGGGATAGACCCCTTTTTGCATGTCAATCCTGTAGAAGATTTAGTCTTCAATCAAATTATTACGTTAGACCTTTGACATGAGGGAATTACAGCTTGGTAATTCTAATAACTGGGAAACAATACACAACCAAAGCGTAGATGCGGTACAAATAGCTAAAGTTGGGGGCGGATATAAAACTGTCCCCATTCCTGAAATATCTATTGCTTTGTTGCTGAATGTTTTTGTTTTAGCAATTCTGGTTTCTACTAACGTGCCTGAAGGTAGAAGTTGGAAGTTTGCTGGTAATGTTAGGCAGAAGGTTAGTACTGGTATTGTTTTTGGTGGTTCTCAAGATGCTAGCTTCAATAGAAGATACGCTTTATTTTTGGACAAGATAAACCTTGTAGTTTTTCCAGCAATATCTACTAGCTACAGTATTTCTATTCAAGTGCCTGAATGGTTTGAAAATGCCAGCATCACTGTATGGCGTTACACGGGGCCTGATTATGATTCCGATTTAACTCGAATTGAATCTAAAATTGATGCTCTTTAAATTAAATGACTACTACACAATCTACAATAGCTGCTAGTACCAATTCGCCAGTAATTACGGTAACTCTAGAATCCGTTGGCGTCTTTACTGGCATCCTTGTAAGTGTTTCTGTACTAGGCACGCTTGCAGTCAAGCTTGTAAATAACTTAAATAATATTTCAAGTTCTATTACTCAGATAAAAGAGGACTTGAAAGAACACGCTGATAACGCCGAAAAAATTAGAGATTTAGAACACAGACTTGATTTACATGTTCAAGATTATATAAATCGCAAAGATACTGTAACTTTGTTGATCGCACAAGTGACACAAACAGTTGAACATAGGACAAATCGTCTTTACACCTCGATGAAAGATATTGAAAATTTTTTGCAGATGCAAGGAACTTTCAAAATCCGGGAATTTCAGGATTTACGCAAGATGGAAGAGGAAGACCCTTTTAATAAGCTTTAGGGCTGCGAATAATTCAATGGGGATTCACTCTAGTGATTTGTAGGGGATTACGAAAAATCTCTTTTGGCGAATAAAATCCTGCAAGGTGTAGCACCAGAGGCATTGTGCAGACGCAGGAAAGTAAGGCTCATCTTCCTTGCAATACTTTCCACAAGTGCAGCAGAATCTAGATTTGGCTGCACTTGTATGACTTAGATCGTCCATTGGTCAAAATCTCCAATTTGTCACTTAGTAGGCTTAAGCCCTGTAAATTCGTAGGTCAGCTTGTTTCCAGGTTGCTTACGACCTTGAATAAAATCTTGTTTCCTAAGTCGTTCTATGGCTGGATATAACCGATGAAATCCCATGTGTAGAGTTTCATGAATTTGGACGGCTCGTAACGGGCCAGCCTTTAGTAACAAATTGTAAATTTTAGCGTCATCTTCGTTCATTTTCGTCACATTGCCTCCCCCAAGTCATCTTTGTAATCGGCGTGGATCAAATCAATTTTGCTTTTTAGCCTATCAAAAGCCTGCTTTGGTGTATTACACAATTCCGATTCAATTACTTCAAGCCTAAAAGGATGCTCACAGGAGGCATAACAGTAATTGTCTTCTGTATAAAAGACTTCTAGTAGTAATCCTCGATGTTTCTCATAAAGTACTGTCATAGTCTCCAAAGGTAAATAACGCCAATGGACTTTTAGAAATTCTATGTAAGCAGACAATAATACAAGCTGCTACAAAAACGTCTGAAGGTAATTGTTGAAAATTACAATAACCCTCTGTCAAAACTCTGTAGATAGTTTTAGGCGATAAAATGCGCGATACCCGGTCAATAGTAGCATGATAGGGATTATCAAATTTCCTAAATTGCATTGGTCAAAATTCCGTTTTTGTCACATTTTAACTGTCCAGTGGACACACTAGATATTCCACTGGACAGGAGGCGTTTTTATTTAAATTAGTCAAAGCTTTAGTGCCGTTTACCCTTGAGAATTGGGGCTTTTGGAGCATGACACCAACTCCATTTAGGCAAGATTTAGGCAAGGGGAAATAGTGGAGGGCTGGAAGTAGTGGGTGACGAGGGATTTGAACCCGCAACCAATAGATTAAGAGTCTACTGCTCTACCGTTGAGCTAGTCACCCGCACGAATAGCCATCATAGCAAACTTATGACCGATTTGCCAGTGCCGCGCCCAAAAAACTAATTAAAGCGGGAATTTGAGGGTGAAAGTGGTTTGACCGGCTCGACTCTCTACATAAATTGAGCCGCCTAAATGTCTGACCATTTTCTGCACTAATGCCAATTCCAGTCCAGTGCCGCTATGTTTCCAAGGATCATGTTTGGAAAGGTGATAGAAAGGCTCAAATATCCGTGACAGTTCATTGCTGGTAAGCTCTAGTCCCGAATTGCTAATATTAAGCTCTACTGCTTCCCCTCTCAGGTGAGCAGAGACTGTGACAGACTCACCTGCTGGGGTATATTTGCAGACATGGTTAAGTAGTTCGGTGATAATCCTCTCCATATCTGTGATATCTGTCTCTAAAAGCGGGAGTGCAGGATCAACACTCAGGTTTAACTGCTGTCGCTGGCAGTTGGTGAGGTCTCGAAAAGACTCGACAATGGGGTTAAGCCAGCTTTGTAAGTCAATGGCAATCAAAGTTGGGGGATCGGGTTCAGCTTCTAGATATGTGAGTGTGAGTAGATCGTTAATTAACTTGCTTTCTCGCGCACACTCGTTATGCAGAATCTGCAATAGTTGTGGAACTATTTCTATATCTAATATTTCTTCTGGTGTGAGGACACTTTCGAGGGTTTGGACTGCAAGGCTGATGCTAGTTATTGGTGTCCGCAGTTCTTGGGATAGGTTTCTGAGAAATTGGTTTTTAAGCCGATCGCATTTTTCTAATTCTTTAACCTGTGCCTGGTTTTGTTTGTAAAGCTGGGCTTGACGAATGGCGATCGCACATTCACTTGCTACTTGCTGCACTAACTCGATTTCAAATTCATTAAATGCCTCTTGTGTCGGTCTTGTCAACCAAATGTTTCCTAAAATTCCTTGAGTATCAAAAATTGGACAAGCCATCTGGGACATAACCAACAACTTTGGTTGCCATCCCGGCACAATTTCCAAAAATTGCAAAGGTTGTTTTTGCAACAGGGGCTGATAAACTTCAAGCCGGTCTGCAATCTGTTTAGTCAATCCTTGACACCGAGGTAGGTTAATGCTGTACTCGTAGGTAATAGTAACCAGAGTTTGACAGGTGCTATAGAGTTCGATTTGGCAACGATCAAGGTTGAGTAACTCTGCTAATTCCTGGGTGAGTGTCTGCAATACCTGAGTTTCATCCAGACTGTCGCGGATTTGTTCTGTCATGCGTCGCACCAAGGCTTCAAAGTTTCGCACCTGCTGCAACTGATTTTTGTGTTTCTGTTTTTGCAACTCTAACTTTGCTTTGAGATCCTTAAACTGCTGACGAAGTTCTGCCTGTCTGGCAGCAATGCCGATTTGAGTTGCCAACTGAAGAGTCAAGTCAGTTTCTGTTTGCTGCCATTGACGCGATTGGTGGCAATGCTGGGCAATCAATAGCCCCCACATATCTTGCTCTTTGAAAATCGGTACGACTAGATTGGCTCTCACTTGCAAAGATGCCAGAAAATCTATATGGCAAGGATGCAACCCAGCTGCATAAATATCTTCGACAACTTGAATGCAACCTCGCCCGTAGTGTTCTCGATGTTTGCCACTGAAGCAGGGATCGGTGATGTTTTTTCCCAACAGGGGATCAGTCATAGTTGATTCGGCAATGATTACCCCACTGCCATCAGCCTCGAAGCGATAAATTAGGACGCGATCGCAATTCAAAAATTGCCGCAGTTCAATTGTTGTCTGATGCAGAATTGTCTCAAATTCTACAGATTGGTGAATTCGTGCTGCGATCGCTTCTAGCAGTTGTTCCCGTTCAACCTGGAGTCCGGCTGCTTGTTCTGCTTGCTTCACAGGAGTGATATTGCTACTTGTACCAATCAGTCGATAAATCCTAGAGTTAGCATCTCGTAGCGGGGTGAGAGTCGTACTCCACCAAGTCGGAACCCCCTGGAATTGCAAACATTGTTCGTAAGAAATAGTTTTGCCGAATAGCACACATTCAGCATAATGTTGACGCACCTTAGCAGCATCGATTGGGGAGAGAATATCCTCTGGTTTTTTGCCCCGGAGATCATCTGAGCGAATGCCTATCCACTGCTCATGAGTGGGATTAAGTGCCACATATCGAAAATCTCCGTCCTCTAGAACATCAACTACAAATATTGATGCTTGCACAGAATCGTACATGCTCAGTATAAACTGCTCAATACTACTTTTCTCATCTACTTCTGTGCCGAAGAGAATCTGAGGTGGTGATAATTTTGTCAACTCTATAGTTGATTCCGTTGGATTTATATTCATGCGAGAGTCCCTGTCTGGTATTACTGACTCTTCTAGGCGCTCTCTTGTTGTTACGCTTGTAGTAGATGCATAGCGCCTATAGCAAAGTCTTGTCAGCTGTTGCTCATCGAGATTTGGATCTTTCTCTACTTCTTGTCAGAAATCTAGGAAAGCTAATAGGAGTCAGCTTAACAAATCCTGCTTTTTGAAGGCGAAAACACATTTGCAGATTAGGGCAAACTTACTGAAAATAAGTTTTTAACAGTTTTTTCAGATTGTTGCATATATCTAAGTGCAAGCATCAGTATACATCAACTAAATTTACAATTCTTAATAAAGGGAGTGGGAACTCACCATCGCAACTTGTGAGCATTCATTCCGGTGAGGATACCAACCAACAGCCAAGTAATAGCTAATCCCATGACTTCGCCTAAGAATAACTGCGTCAGGCGGTGTAAGATCATCCCGATAGCAGAACCCACGGGGACAGCAACAGCCCAACTTGCCGAAGAGACAAATATCCATCGCCACGCCGCAGGCTGGGGAATTGCCAACCATTGTGCCAATCCAATCCCCAAGCCGCCAAATGCCCCATAAACCGCCCCAGAAAGGATTCTCACAGGGAAAATCTGAGTGCTAGGGACTATCCAACCCACCGCACCAATACCGATAGCGGTGATGATACTCCAACCCAAAAGACTTGACAAAATCCACCTGATACAAAATATAGGTTCTTTGAGAAGACAACCTTGAGGAAGTGCGATCGCAAATCCGCCGATAGCCGCCTCTACTACCCCAATATCTGGCTTTTCGCCAACTTCGATAAACAGTAAACTTAATAAAAAACCGCCAAAAGTAGCGAAAGTCCACAGCAATATAAAGCTAAATCTAGTATTTCTCGGTGCAAATGGCATCAAAGTTTCTTTGGTTTTAATAGTCTGACAGTTTTAGCATTAAACAGATCAAAAAAAGCTTTGCGTCGCTGTTGGGGTGATTCGGGTACGATGTAACCCCAGAGACTCTCCCAGTAGAAAAAGGAGATACCGTCAAAATTGCGATCGCGTACAACCTGAACTTGTTCTCTAATTTGTGCTATTTTCACAGGATTACGCACCGTTCCCGTTGATATACCAATACCTACAGGAATTAGACTTTGAGCCAATTTTATCGATGATTGTTCCAGTTGAGCGATAAAAGAGTTTTTGTCATTTCGATACACCTGCAAAATTAACTCATTAACTAAACCTTTTTTTACCCAATTTTCCCAATCTTGCAAATAGTATTTGTAGGCAAAAGCTTGATAGTTAGGAGACAGAGATATTCTAACTTTGGGTTTAACTGCCTTGACAGCTTGATAGATTTCTGCCATAAAATCAGTAATTTTGTCTGCCCGCCAACGCATCCACTCTGAGTTAAAAGGATCAGTTGGGGGACTTTTGCCTTGATGCTCTTGCTGGTAGAGTTCAATAGTGAAGCGATCGTAGCCAAACTGTACCGGCATCCCAAAATGATCGTCAAGCTGAATACCATCCACATCGTAATTCCTGACTACTTCCAAAATTAGCTCTTGGATAAATTCTTGCACTTGCGGATGTAGGGGATTCAACCAAGCCACCTTACTAACCAAAACATTATCGATTTCTTCTGGTGGAGCATCTTGGGTAGACTTTATACCTTCTTGCCCAATTGTCAACCAGTCAGGATAACGCCTTGCTAATTGTGAATAATGCGGCGTCATAAATCCGTATTCAAACCAGGGGATCACTCTCAAATCTTTATTTTTGGCAAGTGTTACTATTTTTGCTAAAACATCCTGTCCACCGTGCATGAAATTGAGCAAAGGTTGAGTTTCCGAACCTGTAGTCATTTTAGCTACAGCACTCTTATAAAAAGTATGTCCTCGGTTCCAAACTACAGGATAAATTGTATTAAAGTTGAGAATCGATAATTGGTTTATAGCACGGTTAATACCCCAAGGAACAAATAGTACACCACTAGCAACATTAGTCAGCCAAACGCCGCGAATTTCTGTAGTTAATGGACTTGTATTTTGGGAATAAACTGGCAGTGAAGAGACTGAAGAGAGTGAAAAAACTCTTAAAGTGACTACTAATCCCAAACACAGTAAATAATAAACACAACGGTGAGCAACCCGATTCATTTGTAAGCGTGACCTAGTGCGATCGCAATATATATAACTACAAAATTAAGTTGTAATCCTCCGGATGATGTAAAGAAATGATGATTCAGAACTCAGGATTCAGAACTCAGGAGTCAGAATATTTGAAATAATGCAGAGCCAATTTTGGTTATAAATATACTTAACGATACCAAAACCTGATAAATTATGAATCCTAACTCTTAATTCCTGTACAGACGCGATTAATCGCGTCTCTACTCCTAACTCCTGTACAGACGCGATTAATCGCGTCTCTACTCCTAACTCTTAAAATCTTTCCACACCTTCAAATTGCTTGAGTGCCGATGCATTTGCTGCTTCACCACAAGTTCGTGGTGTGGGGAATATCTTTTCAGGATTTGCTAACCCTTTAGGATTAAAAACTTGCCGTACCCATTGCATAGTTTCTAAATCAACTTGGCTAAACATCTGTGGCATATAGCATTTTTTCTCTTCACCAATGCCGTGTTCACCAGAAATACTGCCACCAACTTGGACACAAAGTTTGAGAATTTTCCCACCCATTTCTTCTACTTGCTCTAATGCTCCAGGCACAGAATTATCATAAAGGATTAGCGGATGAAGATTGCCATCGCCAGCATGAAATACATTAGCAACACGATAACCGTATTGTTCGCTTAAAGTCTTAATCTCGTGCAGAACATAAGGCAACTGAGTTCGAGGAATTACACCATCTTGCACATAATAATCTGGGCTTAAATGCCCAGCCGCAGCAAAAGCCGCTTTGCGTCCTTTCCATAATTTCAACCGGGTTTCTGGGTCAGTAGCAGAAGTGACATTTCGTGCCCCATTCTTTTTACAAATTTCAATAACTCGCTGCTTATTTCCTGCAACTTCCACTTCTAAACCGTCAATTTCTATGAGCAAAATGGCAGTAGCATCGCGGGGATAACAATTAGTTGCTACAACATCTTCAACTGCATTGATGCTGAAATTATCCATCATTTCCATACCACCAGGAATAATTCCGGCGCTGATGATGTCAGAAACAGTTGCCCCGGCAGCTTCAATGCTAGTAAAATCTGCCAACAGCACACAAATTGATTCTGCACTTTTGAGAATTCGCAAAGTAATTTCTGTGGCAATTCCTAAAGTACCTTCAGAACCAACAAAAACACCTGTTAAATCATAACCAGGCATTTCTGGAATTTGTCCACCTAAATCGATAATTTCCCCTTCCGGCGTGACAATTTTTAATCCCAAAACGTGGTTAGTAGTAACACCGTATTTGAGACAATGTACACCACCAGAATTTTCGGCAATGTTGCCCCCAATAGAGCAAATAATTTGACTAGAAGGGTCAGGAGCGTAGTAAAAACCAGCACCACTGACAGCTTGTGTTACCCAACTATTAATCACCCCTGGTTGGACAACTGTTCGTTGATTTTCCAAATCAATGCTGAGGATTTGCCGCATTAAGGAAGTGACAATTAAAACAGAATCTTCTAATGGCAAAGCGCCGCCAGATAGACCAGTGCCAGAACCGCGTGCTATGAAGGGGATAGAGTATTGGTTGCATATTTTCACAATTTGGGCAACTTGTTCTGTAGTTCTAGGTAACACCACCACAGCCGGACGTTGGCGATAGCCAGTTAAACCATCGCATTCATAGGTAATGAGTTCTTCGCGGCGTTGCACCACACCATTTTTGCCAAGGACAGCCTCGAATGCTTTGAGAATGGGTTTCCAGTTGCGTTGTTTTTTATCTTGGGTAAGCATAGTTTTTTAAAGTTCAAGGTAGATGTTGCAGGCTGGTTAGTATAGCTGTAATTACTATTGTTGCAAGAATAGCAGTCAAAAGTGAGTAAACGCGATCGCTCTGGGCTTCTGCATTCAGTGTAATGTTATACCATCTTAGTTTTCAGGCGACACATTTTTTGGTTCTCGTCTGTATGAGTTTATTAGTAGGTAAACATTTTGAGGGGTTGCTGAGGAAGTTTCGGTTAAATTCATTAATGTGTTTGATAACGAAGCTATATGAATGAGAAGCTGACTCAAAAAATTCAGAATGATTTTGATCGCATTGCTCTATATGACAAACAGGGATGGGATCATAATAATCACTATCACCATTTTCTACTCAAACAGTTTCCAAAGCAATGTAAAACCGTCTTAGATATAGGTTGTGGAACAGGTGAATTTTCACGTCTTCTCGCTAAATATGCTGACAGAGTTGTTGCAATTGACTTATCCCCAAATATGATAGAAGTTGCCAAGCAACGTTCAAGACAGTATACAAATATTGATTTTCAAGTTGCTGATATATTGCAGTGGGAGTTTCCAGTTGAGCAATTTGATGCGATCGTTTCTATAGCTACAGTTCATCATCTACCAGTAGAAAACTTGCTGCCCAGCCTGAAAGCTGCTTTGAAGCCTGGTGGCAGTCTAGTGATTTTGGATTTATTAGAGCATGAGAATGTCCAAGATATGTTGAGCGATTTTGTTGCTGTTCCTCTAAACTGGTTGCTTCAAACGATTAGAAATAGGCGTGTTCAACCGTCATCAGAAGCAGTAGAAGCCATGAGAGAGCATCTTCGCACAGACAAGTACTTTACCTTATCGCAAGCACGACGAATTTATACAAGCTTCTTGGGGAAAGCGAAGGTTAGAAAGCACTTATTTTGGCGTTATTCCGTAGTTTGGAAGAAAGGTAATCTCCCTCAGGTAAGTTCAGCCATTATGTAGTTTTTGGATACGCGATACAAAGTTAGTTACTGTTTTACTACATGCAATCAATTAACCTAGAAATAACGCTCTTAAATACTGGATAAAATCATGGTTCAGCAAGTTTTAATCAATGATGATGATTACTATGTGCCAGATGCCAACCAGCTAGTCACTGAAGATGATACGCCTGTGGACAATTTTGCATCTGAAAAACAACAACGTCTCTTGGTTGGCTCTCTTTACAGTACTCTACAGCAGCAGACTTTTTTAGCAGCAGCTAATGTCGGTATTTACCATACAGACGGTCAACCTGCAATTGTACCCGATATCTTTCTCAGCTTCGATGTTCAAGTACCTCAAAATTGGTGGGAAAAACAAAATCGCTGTTATATGGTTTGGCGTTTTGGTAAACCTCCAGAAGTCGTGATTGAAATTGTCTCTAATAAAGAAGGTGATGAACTTGGCAAAAAGCTGAAAATTTATGAACAAATGCGGGCTAGTTATTACATCGTATATGACCAGAATCAGCAATTAGGAGAAAAAGTACTACGCGTTTATGAACTTAGAGGAAGGCGCTACTTTGAAACTTCAGAAAATTGGTTAGAACAAGTTGGTTTAGGTGTAACTTTGTGGGAAGGGAAATTTGAAGATAGACAAGATACTTGGTTACGCTGGTGCTACCAAGATGGTAATGTTTTATCGACTGGAGATGAACACGCCGAACAGGAACGACAACGTGCCGAACAAGCAGAACAACGCACCCAATTGCTAGCAGATAGGCTACGGGCTATGGGCGTAGATCCCGACACTATCTAGGACACTCAACTGTAAAGACGCAAAGTTTTTTTTGCGTCTTTGCATGAGCAAAAAAATTCTCACTAACTTGTGCGAATTATAAACTCATTTATCCGATGCCAAACCTTCTCTAATAAATCAGGATCATCGGCATCAAACCATTCAATTTGTGGATATGCTCGAAACCAAGTGCGTTGTCGCTTGGCAAATTGTCGGGTATGCAAAATGATTAATTCTTTCGCTTCATCTAAGGAAATATCCCCAGCCAAATATTGCTTGATTTCTTGATAGCCCAAAGTATTCAACAAAGACAAATCAGCGCCATATTTTTGACAAAGATACTCCACTTCAGCAACCAAACCATTTGCTATCATTTGCTCAGTACGCTGTTGAATCCGAGCAAGCAACTTTTCAACATTGCAATCTAAACCAATCTGCAAAATCGGATAATTGGGTGGATTCTCCCCTTGCTGTTCTGAAATTGAATGACCAGTGACATAATATACCTCTAAGGCTCTTAAAGTTCGCACTAAATCATTGCCATGAATCTTTTGTGCTGCAACGGGGTCAACTTGTTGTAACATTGCATAGAGTTGAGTTTGACCGAGAGATTCAAGTTGCGATCGCAATTCAATCTGTGGTGCAACTCTCGGAATTTTCATCCCTTGGACAATGGAACGGATATATAAACCAGTGCCACCAACTAGAAACAGTGGTGTAACACCAACAGAAGCAATTAAGGCTTGTGTTTGCTCCTGATAGTCTGCTACTGTCATCATGTCTGTTGGATCGCAGATATCTATTAAATAGTGCGGCACCAATTTTTGTTCAGCTACAGTTAGTTTAGCTGTCCCAATATCAAACTCACGGTAAACTTGACGAGAATCAGCACTGAGAATTACAGAACCCAACCGCATCGCCAAAGCCAAAGCTAAACCCGATTTCCCCGTTGCCGTCGCCCCACAAATCACAATTAATTTAGTCATTAGTCATTAGTCATTAGTTATTTGTTATGGGGCATTGGGCATTGGGCATTGGGCATTGGGCATTGAGCATTAGACAATGATTAATAGTTCTTCTCCCCCTGCCTCCCCTGCTCCCCCTGCTCCCCCTGCTCCCCCTGCTCCCTCTGCCCCTCTTCCACGGTAGTGCAACCCCAGTATAAACTTCTCTAGAAAATGCCCTACAGACGCCAGCAAGGCTTTTGTGTTACAATTTTGGAGTGTTTTTACTTTTATTTGCCTTTCGGCGATTTCAACCTCACGCATCAGGAGAGTTTACATGACGAGCAGTTACAGTGCCGATCAGATTCAAGTTCTGGAAGGTCTGGAAGCCGTCCGCAAAAGACCAGGAATGTACATCGGTACCACTGGGCCGCGAGGACTCCATCATTTAGTTTACGAGGTGGTGGACAATTCAATCGATGAGGCTTTGGCGGGTCATTGCACTCATATAGAGGTGGATATCAACGCTGATGGTTCAGTGACTGTAACAGATGATGGTCGCGGTATTCCCGTCGATACTCACTCGCGCACCGGAAAATCGGCTTTGGAAACCGTAATGACGGTACTGCACGCCGGTGGTAAGTTTGGCGGCGGTGGTTACAAAGTTTCTGGAGGATTGCACGGGGTTGGTATTTCTGTTGTTAATGCCCTGTCAGAGGTTGTAGAAGTTACAGTTTGGCGAGATAAAAAGGTTCATATCCAACGCTATGAACGCGGTATCCCAGTTAGTGAACTGCAAGTCAAGCCTTACAAAGAAGCTAGAACTGGAACTTCTGTTACTTTTAAGCCAGATACCCAAATATTCACTACTAGCATTGAGTTTGATTACATCACTTTATCAGGTCGCCTACGGGAATTGGCGTATCTGAATGCAGGTGTCAAAATTACCTTTACTGACCACCGTCTTGAATTACTAAAAAGCGATACACCGAAAGTAGAATCCTACAATTACAAGGGTGGTATTAAAGAATATATCGCTTACATGAACCGCGAGAAGCAGCCACTGCATGAAGAAATTATCTATGTGCAGGGGGAACGCAACAATGTACAAGTGGAAGTCTCATTGCAATGGTGTACTGATGCTTACACAGATAATGTTCTAGGTTTCGCCAACAATATTCGTACAGTAGATGGTGGTACGCACTTAGAAGGGTTGAAAGCAGTTCTGACTCGGACATTAAATGCGATCGCTCGCAAACGCAATAAAATTAAAGAGAATGAACCTAACCTCAGTGGCGAACACGTCCGCGAAGGTTTGACTGCGGTAATTTCGGTTAAAGTCCCAGATCCAGAATTTGAAGGACAAACCAAGACCAAACTCGGTAACACTGAAGTTCGAGGGATTGTTGATTCTTTGGTAGGAGAAGTCCTCACCGAATACCTAGAATTTCATCCTGCTATAGCAGACTCAATTTTAGATAAAGCTATCCAAGCTTTCAAAGCCGCAGAAGCAGCCCGTCATGCGCGGGAATTAGTTCGGCGCAAATCCGTACTGGAATCTTCGCCATTACCTGGTAAATTGGCAGATTGCAGTTCTCGTGATCCCAGCGAATCTGAGATATTCATCGTGGAAGGGGATTCAGCCGGTGGGTGTTACATTGGTAGTACGCTAGTAGCATTAGCTGATGGACGTAATCTTAGCCTTGAAGAAATTGTTACCGAACAGGCGATGGGAAAGGAGCATTTTTGCTACACAATCAGAGAAAGTGGGAATATTGGGATAGAAAGAATCATCAATGCCCGAATGACAAAGGCCAATGCCGAAGTCATCAAAATTACATTAGATAATGGGGAAACCCTAATCTGTACACCGGATCACCTACATATGTTGCGAGATGGCAGTTATAAGGCAGCAGAATTACTGACTCCAGAAGACTCGCTCATGCCTCTACATCGTCAGATATCGCAGAAGAATGAAGGGGGAACGGGACTTATTGGCTACGAAATGGTTTGGAATCCATTGAATGATAAGTGGATTTACACTCATTTGCTGGCAGATTTTTACAACCTTGAGCATGGTGTCTATAAGTCGTCAGATGGCAGCGATCGCCATCATGTTGATTTCAACAAACTCAATAACAACCCGACAAACATCAAGCGGATGTATCGTGAAGTACACTTAAATCTGCATCGCCAACACCTGAAAAAAACATTACATCGACCAGATGTAATTGAAAAGAGCCGCCAAATTCATCAGAGTCAGGAATTTCGGGCCAAGATGAGCCAAAGAATGCAGCAGCCCCAAACGCGACAGATTTTGTCACAACAGGCTAAGATGCAATGGGCTTCGACAGCTTACAAAGCCTATATGACTGGCAAATGGCGCGAGTTTTATGACAATAACGAAACTTATCGTCAGCAAAACCGCGAACATCTCAATCAAGCACAGCAAAACTATTGGAATGACGAAACCAATTGTTTAGCTCAAGCTCAAAGAGTTAGCAATTATTTTGCTAATAACCCAGAGGCGCGTGAAACTCACTCACTTATAGCCAAGCAACAATGGCAAGATGAGGCTTTGTTGGCATGGCGGCGAGAAAAAACACAGGAACAATGGACGCCTGAATTCCGTACCAAACGCCACGCTGCTTTACAGCGAACCTACTATCGCAAAACTATTGCTGCTCTCAAGCAAATCGAAATTGAACAAGGTGCGCTTGAATTAGATGCTTATCAAGCTTACCGTCTACAGACACGAGACAAGTCTCTGTTAAAGTTCGATACGTTCTGTAAGCGCTACTTTGAAGATAATCAAGCTCTTGCTTGTGAAGCAGTTGCTAACTATAATCATCGCGTTGTTTCTATAGAACGCTTAGAAGAAAAGGTAGACGTTTACGACATTGAAGTTCCTCATACCCACAACTTTGCTTTGGCAAGTGGTGTATTTGTCCATAACAGTGCAAAACAAGGACGCGATCGCCGCACTCAAGCTATCTTGCCTCTACGTGGTAAAATTCTCAACATTGAAAAAACCGACGACGCCAAAATCTATAAAAATAACGAAGTTCAAGCGTTAATTACAGCACTCGGTTTAGGTGTCAAAGGTGATGAATTCGATTCCACCCAATTGCGTTATCACCGCATAGTCATTATGACGGATGCTGACGTAGATGGGGCGCACATTCGGACTTTGTTGTTAACATTCTTCTATCGATATCAACGAGCGCTCATCGAACAAGGCTTTATTTATATTGCTTGTCCCCCACTCTATAAAGTAGAACGGGGACGTAATCATGAGTACTGCTATAGCGATCGCGAAAAAAATCAAGCGATCGCCAAATTCCCTGCTAACGCCAACTATACCATCCAACGATTCAAAGGTTTGGGTGAAATGATGCCACAACAACTCTGGGACACCACAATGAACCCAGAAACCCGCAAAATGAAGCAAGTCGAAATTGAGGACGCTGCCGAAGCCGATCGCATCTTCACAATTTTAATGGGCGATCGCGTCGCCCCCAGACGAGAATTCATCGAAACCTATGGTTCTAAACTCAACTTTACCGATTTAGATATCTAATATCAATTCTCTGACACGACTCCAATAATTTGTGACATTGGTAATGGGTGATACGTTTTCACCCATTACCTTTTTTATATCTAAAAATTGCCATAAAAACTACCTCTTTTGGATGACGACAAACTACGAAACATATAAATCTTTTGTATTAATATTTTTCAGACTACAAACTATGTCGTTAGATGAGTGACTATATCCATAAATTCAATAAGTATTGTTAATATCCTATTTAACTGGATTCTGCACAAAGCTATGAAAGCGAGCAAAGGCATAGTAGAAATATTGTTCAATATTATTGGCATAAGTAGCTTGATTGCTCTGTCTGCCTGCGCTCAACCTGTCGAAACTCCTACAGTAACTGTCCCTCCTGTCACCCCAACTCCTACTGCCACCATTGCCACCCAAAATTTAGCAGAACTGGCAAAGTCAGCAGCCAGTCAGGGACAGTTTCAAACCCTCATCCGAGCAGTGCAAGCCGCAGGCTTAACTGAACAACTTTCTGCACCAGGCCCTTACACAATATTTGCACCTACTGACGCCGCTTTCTCTGCTTTACCACGCCAGTCGTAGGTCAGTGCGACATAACTACAAAAATTCTCAATTTTTCACTTAGTCAACAACCATATAATTTGCTTATTGTCAATATTTTACAAAAGTTCAATCTTATAGTGTTAGCTAAACTACCAACTTTATGGAAGTTTAGTTAAGATAATACTCTTTGCACTGACTGGCTGATTTATTTTGTCTACCAGCTAGAAACACATTTGTTATGCTTTAAGAAAATAACTGAATCTCATCTATCAAACAGCAATTAATAAGTATTTTAAGGATTTCTCATAATAAGATGACAGAAACTTACCGAAACAAAAGTATTGAAGTTTACAGCATACTTACGTAAATCAAGTTTGTAACCAAATCATCAGGCAATCTTCTGTCTTTCTCCTTCTTCGAGGTAATGCCTACTGGAAGCGGACACCATCTGGCAGCAAACTTGTTAATATCTTCATGTACTGCCGTAGCGATCGCTATTGTATCGGATGTATCCAATAAACTTTTGCCTTAAATAAGACTATACTGGCGAGTTCGCAGGACAAATTCTTTTTGTATTGATTAAAATATCCTTGTCTACAATAAGAAAAGTTTGTCAAGTTTCAT
This sequence comes from Nostoc favosum CHAB5714, assembly GCF_020829495.1. Taxonomy (GTDB): domain Bacteria; phylum Cyanobacteriota; class Cyanobacteriia; order Cyanobacteriales; family Nostocaceae; genus Nostoc; species Nostoc favosum. Next base: position 28,921 of record NZ_JAIVFQ010000002.1, read on the forward strand.
AGGGCTGAAATCGCCACAGTGCGCTAACGTGTGAATAAGACCAAATTAGTTAAACCTAAATTGATCTCCTATCAGGTCGATTCTGCCACAACCTCAACTCCTCAGTTAAGGTAATTAGTACGCAGAAGGTTAACTGCTTCAAGGCAAACACCATCACCCTTGTTGTATTTACCCAAGGTCAATACCCGCTTAAGTCTAAGGAATGCGTAATTTGTGAAGGAAATGTAAAAATGGGTAAATTAAGACGAATCGTCTGAGTTAACATAAAATTCACTCTTCCTAAGTAATGAATGTTGTGTAAAATACATGAAATTCGGCAAAAGCAAACGTACTTACTTTGTAATGTAATAAGAGGGTCACTGCAATTGGGAAAAGTGGAGAAAAATTTAAGGGTATAACTCCCGTTTTTAATGTCTTTTTGGTAATAGTGGCTAATAATTGCTTTAGAAGTTCATGATTAATACACAAAAAGAGTGCAATTTCTGTGAAACAGGCTACAATCGGAAGAGTCTTTCTAGGAAAATCTGCCAACAGTCTGAACTTATTAGTATAGAGTGGCAAATTTTTTGATAAAGACGAGTCTTTTTTTTGACTAGTTAGTTGAAAGCACTGTGTGATAGCAACACACATAACATTTACTAAGATGAGCAAGTCACTTTTAGTAATCGCTTAAACTAAAGTAAAAAACCTCCGACCGGAGGTGTAAAACGTCCGAAAATATCTTTGGCAAATCGGCCAAAAAGCTTATTTTCGGTTGATGAATAGCTCGTTTAAAAGAGCAGTAAACACATCTTGAGTAATTGATTCTGCAAGGAGCATGAGGAACGCGGCATGAACCAGGCTAACAACGTACTCGAAAGCATATATCAGCCTGACCTAGAAATAATAAATCAGCCTGAGCTCGAGTTAGAAGAACTCTTAATAGACGATGAAGAGGACTTGCTGATCATCGATGAAGGTGACGAGGAATTTTTAGAGCCTCAGTCTGATGAGGACGACGCAAAGTCTGGAAAAGCCGCTAAATCGCGTCGTCGGACACAAAGCAAGAAGAAGCACTATACCGAAGATTCAATTCGGCTTTACTTGCAAGAAATTGGTAGAATTCGGCTGTTGCGGGCAGACGAAGAAATTGAATTGGCGCGGAAAATAGCCGATTTGCTGGAATTAGAGAGGGTGCGCGAAAGACTCTCAGAACAGTTAGATCGCGATCCTAGAGATAGTGAATGGGCAGAAGCAGTACAATTACCTTTGCCAGCTTTTCGTTATCGCCTCCATGTTGGTCGCAGGGCGAAAGACAAGATGGTGCAATCTAACCTCCGTCTTGTAGTTTCAATTGCTAAGAAGTACATGAATCGTGGTTTGTCGTTCCAAGACTTAATTCAGGAAGGCAGTCTCGGTTTGATTCGTGCCGCTGAAAAGTTTGACCACGAAAAAGGTTATAAGTTTTCTACATACGCTACATGGTGGATTCGTCAAGCAATTACCCGCGCGATCGCAGATCAATCCCGCACAATTCGCCTTCCAGTTCACCTTTACGAAACCATCTCTCGGATTAAGAAAACTACCAAGTTACTGTCTCAAGAAATGGGTCGCAAACCCACGGAAGAAGAAATCGCCACTCGCATGGAAATGACCATTGAGAAGTTGCGGTTTATTGCTAAATCCGCCCAGTTACCCATTTCATTAGAAACACCCATTGGTAAAGAAGAAGATTCTCGATTGGGCGATTTTATTGAATCCGATGGTGAAACGCCAGAAGACCAAGTTTCCAAAAATCTTCTACGCGAAGACCTTGAAAAAGTCCTCGACAGTCTAAGTCCTCGTGAACGCGATGTTCTCAGACTGCGTTACGGCTTGGATGATGGTCGGATGAAGACTCTTGAGGAAATCGGACAGATTTTCAACGTCACCCGCGAACGCATTCGTCAAATTGAAGCGAAAGCACTCCGCAAGTTACGCCACCCAAATCGTAACAGCGTTCTCAAAGAATATATTCGGTAGTCAATTAGTCATTAGTCATTAGTCATTGGTCATTAGTAAATAAACAAAAAACAAATGACAACTGACTAATGACAAAACAAATAAAAAACCTGGTAGTGAATTAGCACTCCAGGTTTTTTTATTTATAGGTCATCTTAGATATTAAAACTTAAACTTACAGGATGCCCCAAAAATGTAGAAAGCCTTGACCAGAAAAAAGCTCAACCAAAACGGCTGCCAAAAAGCCGATCATTGCCAAGCGACCGTTCCAAATTTCTGCTTGTGGGGTAAAGCCCCAACGCCAAGCGTTGCGATCTTCAATTACAGGAGTAGTTACTTTTGTTGTAGTTGCATTTGTCATGGTTCGGACTCCAAGCTTAATTTTTAAGGTTTATTGCCTTATGTAAACTAATATAACAAATATTTTTATAAAGGCAACATTTTTTATACTTTTGTTTCCATAGCTTGACATGAACAATAGGAATTAATAGGAGCTAAAACATCTATCTTTGGATACAACTATAGGACTTCTACCATTTCACGAAAATCTTGATACATATAGATTTTCCGTAAAGGCGCACAGCTAGCTGTGCATTGGTGTCAACTTAAGAAGATACAGCCCAAATTTGTTGGGTGTAAGCGTCAATCAGTCGATGGCGCTTACGCCTTGTTTTGACTTTTATTTTCTAAAATTATGGATAAAATCATCTCTTTTGTCTGAAAGTCTTGTCTAGCAAGGATTATTGTTGTTTTCTCTATAGAGAGTGATGGAAGAGCGATGATATGATGTCCGGGTAATTAAGCATAATAAATACCCGGAACCTCACCCCAGCAAAGCTAAGCTTGAGCTAACCTCCCGAAGAGTGGGGAGGGGTTGAGGATGGGGTTCTTTTATTATGGGTAATTTGGTGGACATGATATGAACAGTCGAATTTACGTTTTTTAGCATCTTCGCATAAAGCTATAAAACAAAATTAAATACCGCCTAAATCGTTTTAGACGGTATTGTGAATCTTTGGGTTTTTAAGATAGTTAGAGTTAAGAGTTATGGATTATAAGTTGTAGTTGTAAGCAATTCTTATCCATCATTGATCGCTCCTAACTCCTAAATCTCTATCTTCCTACCCCTACATATTGGAATCCAGCCCGTATCATTGCTTCGGGGTCAAGGAAGTTACGACCGTCGATGATAACGGGGTGGGCCATCAATTTTGCCATCTTCACGTAGTCGAGAGTGCTGAACTGCTGCCATTCAGTGACGAGTACCAATGCATCGCAGCCATCAGCTAGTCTTTCGGCATCTGTTTCTACTAGCACACCAGAAAGACCATGACGCATACCTGTTTGGGAAACAATGGGGTCGTAGGCTTTAACTTTGGCTCCTAGTCGGTTTAGTTGTTCAATTAAGTTGAGTGCTGGAGCATCGCGCATATCATCAGTATCAGGCTTGAAGGTCAGTCCGAGTAGTCCGACTGTTTTGCCTTTGAGAATTTTCAGAACTTGTTGGAGTTTTTCCAAAGCAATCAATCGCTGGCGTTCGTTGACACTGACAGCAGATTTCAGTAGCTGGGCTTCATAGCCATAATCATCAGCAGTGTGAATCAGGGCGGAGACATCTTTGGGAAAACAAGAACCACCCCAACCAATACCAGCTTGTAAAAATTTGTTACCAATACGGGAGTCTAGACCGATACCTTTGGCTACTTGGGTGACATCAGCACCGACGCGATCGCAAATATTAGCAACTTCGTTAATAAAACTAATCTTAGTGGCTAAAAAAGCATTAGCGGCGTATTTAATCATCTCCGCCGAACTCAGGTCTGTTGCCAAAATTGGCACAGGGGGTAAAGATTGATCGTCAGCGTACTTGCGTTCTACAATTGGGGCATAAAGTTGTCGCATTAAGGCTACTGCTCTTTGACTATTGCCTCCTAGTACAATGCGATCGGGGTTGAAGGTGTCGTGAACTGCCGAACCTTCGCGCAAAAACTCTGGATTGCTGATTACATCAAACTCGGCTGCAAACTCAGGTAATTTCTCATCACTCGGCACCCCACCTGCGGGTACTAATGTTTTCTGCCGTTCAGCAACACCATCTAGAACAAGCATCCGCACCCAGTCACCTGAGCCAATGGGTACTGTAGATTTATTCACTATGACTTTATAACCACCATTGAGATTTTCACCAATCCCACGGGCTACAGCTTCAACATAACGAGTATCACTTTCACCAGTGGGTAAAGGTGGCGTTCCCACAGCAATAAACAGAATTTCGCCGTGGGAAACTCCAGCAGCGAGATCGCTAGTAAAATGAATTTTCTCTGTTTGAATGGCAGACTGGATAATTTCTGAAAGTCCCGGCTCAAAAATTGGGGACTGCCCAGACTTCATTAACTTAACTTTTTCTTCGTTGTTGTCTACGCAAATTACATCATGCCCAATATGAGCCAAGCAAGCACCTGTAACTAAACCAACGTAACCAGTACCAATCACGCAAACACGCATTTTTTAACTCCTCACTTTTTTGGGGTTAGTCTTTAAAAAGAAGTATCAAGATGAGACTTAAACACTGGCAGTCAACTCAGCCACCAAGCATACTAGTACAGCGCTGCGTAAATCAAGCTACCATTTTAAAACTTGCAAAAAGCTTGATATACAAAACTTTTGACTTTTGACTTCGCCTTGCGGAACTAGCTACCGATAAGGTGAGCCTGGATGAAATTTAGAGCAACGCTAGGTGCTGCTTAGGTGGTTGAATTATTTTCATCGCTTTGAATGCGATCACGAAAATCTTCTATTGTTAGTTTTAACCCCTCTTGCAGAGGAATAGTCGGTTCCCAATTTAACCAAGTTTTTGCCTTTGTGATATCAGGTTGGCGACGCCGGGGATCGTCCGAAGGTAGTGGCTCGAATTTAATCTGTGCGTCTGGGTTAATCATATTTTGCACTGCTTGTGCCAATTGCAAAATCGTATATTCACCAGGATTTCCCAGATTTACTGGCCCTATGTAATCGCTATTCATTAGGCGAATGAATCCTTCGACTAAATCGGAAACATAGCAGAAACTACGAGTTTGTGAACCATCACCGTAAACGGTTAAAGGATTACCCCGCAAGGCTTGAACTATAAAGTTGCTCACCACCCGGCCATCATTTTCTAACATTCTCGGCCCGTAGGTGTTAAATATCCGAACAACTCGAATATCAACTTTATTTTGCCTATAGTAATCAAATGCTAGAGTCTCAGCAATTCTTTTACCTTCGTCGTAGCATGAACGTATCCCAATGGGATTAACGCTACCCCGATACTCTTCGGGTTGGGGATGAACTTCTGGATCACCGTATACTTCACTGGTTGAAGCCAAGAAAAACCTAGCTTTCACACGTTTAGCCAGCCCCAACATATTGAGTGTTCCCATCACGTTAGTTTTAACGGTTTTAACTGGGTTGTACTGGTAATGTACTGGTGAAGCAGGACAAGCTAAATGATAAATTTGATCCACTTCTAACCGAATTGGTTCGGTAATATCGTGGCGGATCAGTTCAAAGTACGGATGACCTAACCATTTAAGGATGTTCCGTTTGTGACCAGTGTAAAAATTATCCAAGCATATTAATTCATGCCCATCATTCATTAGTCGGTCGATGAGATGGGAACCAATAAACCCAGCACCACCCGTCACCAAAATTCTCATAGTTTCCCAGTTACTTACAAATATTTTCAGTAGCTATTGCACTTACTTTTAGATTACCCAGGTTGGGTACAAAAATACAAAACGAAAAAAAGAACAATGTTCAAGCAAAAAGTCTTGTTGAATTTACCTATTTTTCTACGGTTATAGTTTTATTATTTTTTACTTGCTTCCTTAATAATTTAACTAGTAAAATAACAAAAATTGTCAGTCTTCCACCTAAAGTTCATCAAATCTTCAACAATATAAAGTGTTTTTACGGCTACTACTGTTTTCAATTGGATGTAGGAATAGGTTGACACTTTCCACAGTTTAAGGGATTACAATTACCCATATTTGCTTCATATCATACAGCAGAGGTAATGCTAGTAACCGTCTTAGACATAACTAAATTTGTGGTTTGAGTGCGTTGCGGTTCTCCAAGCATGACAATGGAGCAGGTGAGTTGTCTGGCTAACTGAGTTGTGACATCGCTAATGGCTAACCCTCCAGGGCTGGTACGATTACGTATAAAAGGTAAAACTACTAGATCATATAATCGTGCTGCCTGCAAAATTGCTTGAGCAACATTTTCATGAGCGATAATTTGAATTTCTGGGGCATTGGTCAAAGCCAATTTAGATACCAATAGGGAGAGATGCGATCGCCTCCAAGCAATTTTACTAGAACTAGTGCGGCGATCGCACACATTCAGTACAGTAATGTGGCTCTGATTTGCCTCTGCCAGCATCTGGGCAAATTGTACAGGCTGTAATGTAGGTGCTGTTAAGTTTTCTACTGGTACTAAGATACGCTGAATTTTTTTCGGTGATTCTACTAGACGTGTTACCGCGACTGGACAATGGGATGCCCAAAGCACACCATCAATCACATTCCCAAATAAACGCGCTCGCAACCCAGTCCGTTTACCCCAACCCATAACGATTAAATTAGCCTTTTGTTCACGAGCCGCTCTGCTTATTCCTTGAGCAAACGCATCATCAATTCGCAGCATTGGCTCTGCGGCCACGCCCAATACTCGACTGTGTACCGTGGCTTTGGTTAATAATTGCTCACTCCGTTGTAGAGACGCTTCTAACTGCGGTGCATCCATTTGAGCAGTGGCATTAGCGATCGCAAGCGGTATAATTTTGCCCTTAGACTGACGCGCTAATAATGCCGCCATTTCAATCAAATACTGCTCGGTGTGAGGATTATAGACAGGTACGACTATAGTAAAAGCACTGTCTGTCCCTGGTGCGTTTTGGTCAGGTAGGGGGGGGGCTGGCTCTCCGGCGGTTGCGGAATTCAAACCAACAGCTATTCTACTAGTGAGCAACGGCCCCAAGGTTGATGTGACAACCATTAAGACAATGACGCTGTGTAATACTTCTAGTGGCAGCAACCCAGCCCGGTATCCCACTAACGTTGCTGCTAACGTTGTACCAACCTGGGGAAGTGATAGCGACCAGATGGTTAGCATTTCTTGCCACTTATAGCGGTAAACCAGTTTTGTGAAAAAAGCTGCAATCAATTTACTGGCAATCAAACCGACTATCATCAACAGCGTTAACTTGAGCGTGTCTAGGTTGTTCACAAAGGCGGGTAGATTGATCGTTAAGCCAAGGTCAACAAAGAAAATCGGAATGAATAGCACACTGCCAATAAATACCACCTTTTCTTTGACTGGGCCTTCCCCTACAGCTTCATTTACCGCGAAACCCGCTAAAAAGGCACCAACAATTTTCTCTATCCCAATCAATTGAGCGCCCACAGCCGCCAGAAACACAGAAAGCAACACAAACAAAAACTTGTTTCCTTCGTCGTCTCCAGACCGTTTGAAAAATTCTTTGCCTGCCCAATCAAAGCCTGTGACAACGGCTACAGAGTAAATAATTAACCAACCCGACAAGGTGAGTAGTTTAGCAAAGCTGAATGCTCCAGCATCAGCGACGGCTACACAAAGGGCTAAGATAAGTACTGCGCCAATATCTGTAAAAATCTTAGCTCCAATGGTGACCGTAACAGCTTCGTTGTTGACCACTCCCAAACGGCTGATTATGGGATATGCCAAAAGAGTATAGGAAGCGAATAAAGAGCCAATTAATATTGAAGTATTCCAGCCATAGCCTAAAATCAGCCCTACTAAAGTTCCCATCACCAGGGGTAGAGTGAAAGTTAAGCTAGCAAACCCGAAGGCACGACTTTTTTGCCGGCGAAACTGTTCTAGATCAACTTCTAGCCCTGCGACAAACAGCAAGTAAATTAACCCAATGTCTGATAGCAGGTTAATCATCGGCGAGTCCGACTGAAATAGATTCCAGCCTGAGGGCCCGAGTACTAGCCCTGAGAAAAGCAAACCCACTAATCCTGGTAATCTTAGCCGCTCAAACATGATGGGTATAACTAAGATAACCACCAGCAAAATAGCAAAGGGAACAATTGGTTCCTTGCCAAGAACTTCGGAAGTTGGCTCCAGAGCAAGAACTTGTGATATGAGTTCCATCATGTAGGAATTGAAGGGGCTATGGTAAAACGCGATTACCTTGGGGCGATCGCTTAATCGATATAAATAGATAGAGAAGCCACCTGAGCAAAAATCAAATAAATCAAATATATTAACTTACACTAACTAGGCAATTGTCTCAGAACTAACTACCTACGGATGGATTTGACTTAAAATGAACCGCAAGCGATCGTAGTCGTCTTTAAGTAGCACACTCAAGCTACGTCCAGCTTTAATTAGCCATTCTCGGTCAGCTTTGCGTAACTGGTATATATCTCGAATGGCAGCTGCGGTCAAAGACTCTACTGGCGCACCGTTAATACAAAGGAGTGTCCGCAAAAAATCTAGTTCTTCAGTAAATTTAATGATTGCTTCTGGTTCGCACCGATAAACAGCTTGATGAATTTGCGGGGGACGGGGTGGTAGATACTGATATATTCTTTGGTTATAACCTCGATTCTGGGAAGATTGCTCAAATCCCACGATCACAGATCGAAATTCTGTTCTGAGCATGGCAAATATCTGGGGTTGTTCTTCGCGTAAGTCTTGCAAAGACAACCCCAAAGCTCTAGCCCGGTGTACGGAATCTATGGGCATAGTTGTGGCATAATATACCACAGCATAAACTTGATTGCCCGATTCTTCATCTACAGAACAGACCCAGCTACCAAAGGGTGGCATAGAGGGAAAGCTCAAATCTGGTGGTTCCAAACACTGAGCTAAAAATTCAGTACTAGTGGTTTCAATCACCTCCGCAATGTGGTTGGGATGGCGATCGTCAGTAGCAAACTGTGGTAGGGGGAGGCGCATGGGAGTGCTGAGTTAGGAGTTAAGAGTTAGGAGTGATGAGTTAAGAGTGAGGAGTGATGAGTTGAAGAATCATAATTCCTAACTCCTAACTTCTCACTCCTAACTAATCTCACTCCTAACTCCTAACTAAATATTATTTGGCTTTTTTACGTCCGGCTGTGGTTTCTACGAGTTCCAATTCGCTCAGACGAAAGGTAACTAATTTATCCCAGTTACCACCCTCAAATAATACGGCTACTTTGCCATCGGTCAGTCGTTGCACGAGTCCTTCGTAGCGATAATAGGTATCTGCGGGATTCTTGACGCGAACAGTTGCTCCAGGCAGAATCATGTTTTTAGCCTCGCTTGTTTCCTTTTAATAGCTTAATACTTCTTATTAGTCATTTGCCCTTGGCTCTTACAAATGACAAATGACTAATGACTAATGACGAATCAATAATACTTCTGCCTTTGGCGAAAATTTGCTACTGATTCTACTATTCCCAAGGAAATGAAGTTGGTCAGCATAGCAGAACGCCCGTAACTCATCCAAGGTAGCGGGATTCCTGCCACAGGCGCTAAACCAACTGTCATGCCAACGTTGACAATTAGCTGAAATACAATCATAGACAAAACCCCAATAGCCAACAAGGAACCAAAGTTATCTTTGGCGGTTTGGGCAACATGCAGTAGACGGAAGCAAATTAAGCAGAAGACAAACAGCACTACTAAACAACCAACAAAACCGAATTCTTCCCCCACTGCGGAAAAAATAAAGTCTGTATGCTGTTCAGGCACGAAATTCAGTTGCGTCATTGGCCCCTTAAACAGACCCCATCCCCAAATTTCACCAGCACCAATAGCAATGCGAGATTGGATTAAGTGATACCCAGCACCGAGTGGATCGTGATCGGGGTTCATGAATACAGTTAGCCGATCTTTTTGATACTCTTTCAAAATATGGTTCCAGGCGAAGACTCCTAATTCGCCACCCAGTATATTGAGAGTCCACGCACCAATAGCACCTAAACCAAATCGACGCCAGGGAAGAGTTTGCCAGCCCACAATAGCCATCGCAAATGACCAAACTATTCCTAATGGGCCAAAAGATAGTTCTTTGAATAAAACTATCGGCTCTGATAAAGGCCAAGATATACTAAACAAAATGGCGGCAACCACAGGAGAAATCATCAGAATTAACCAGCCTGGGTTAGCATTTGCCCAGTAAAGCATTCCTAAGACGATCGCACCAAATACCAGTGATGTTGCTAAATCTGGCTGCAAAAATACCAGTCCCCAAGGTATAGCAGTGATTGCCAGAACGCGGAAAACACCTTCGAGGGTAGAAGCAGTGCGCCTGTGTAGCAAAGCTGCTAAGGTGATGATCATGCCGATTTTGGCAAATTCTGAGGGTTGCACGTTAAAGCCGGCAATACTAATCCACCTCTGTGCCCCTTTAGCGCTAGTACCAGCAATCATCACGGCGATTAAGCTGAAGTTCGTTAGTGCATAAGTTACCCAGTGCCACTGCATCAAGAGTTCATAACGGACGCGAGCTAAAAACAGGGCTACAAGCACGCCGATACCTGCTACCATCCAGTGCCACCACCAGTCAGTTACTGGCTGCTTCAGTTCCGTACTGAGAATCATCAGGCCGCCAAAGATACTGATAACAATCGGCAAACAAAATAGTAGCCAATCTACATTCTGCCAGGGCTTAACCCAAGACTTCCAGCGAATTTTGGGGAGCGATCGTTTTAACAACATTGTGTAAGTTTAGACTTTAGCTTTAATTGTTGGGAATTGGGAATTGGGGATTGCGAATTGGGAATTGGGCATTGGTTATTTCCCCTCTACTTCCCCTGCTTCCCCTGCTCCCCCTGCTCCCTCATCTCCCTCATCTCCCTCATCTCCCTTATCCCCAATCCCCAGTACCTAGTATTCCCAAGCTATAGCCCAGGAAGAAGATAGAAATTAAAATTAATTATGTCAGGGCAGCAACTGATACTTTACCAGCAATGGTAAGAGCGATCGCTGTTAATGCTTTTGCCGAAGCTGAATCTGGATCACCAACAACTATTGGCACACCACTGTCACCGCCAACTCGTGTGGAAATTTCTAGCGGTACGCACCCCAAAAGTGGTACTCCCAATTCGGCAGCTGTTTTAGAGCCACCACCGGAACCAAATATGTCATACTGCTTATCTGGTTGATCGGGGGGTATAAAATAGCTCATATTTTCCACAATCCCTAATACCGGGACATTCATCTGCTGGAACATCCGCAATCCCTTGCGAGAATCTAACAGGGCTACAGTTTGCGGCGTGGTGACAATTACTGCCCCTGCCATCGGCACTGCTTGGGTTAAAGTTAACTGAGCATCTCCGGTTCCTGGTGGCATATCTACAATCAAATAGTCCAGTTCTCCCCATTGCACTTGATAGAGAAACTGGCGAATTACACCATTGAGCATAGGCCCCCGCCAAATTACTGGCTGATCCCGGTCAATCAAAAAGCCCATTGAAACTAATTTGACGCCGTGATTAAAAGCAGGTTCCAGGATGTCACCTGTTTCACTGGAACGCACAGTAATTTGGGCATCAGCCAGTCCCAGCATGGTGGGGTCATTAGGGCCGTAAATATCAGCATCTAGCAAACCGACTTTCGCCCCAGTTTGAGCTAGAGCCACTGCTACATTCACCGCCACCGTGCTTTTACCAACGCCACCTTTGCCACTGGAAACAGCAATGATATTTTTCACCCCAGAAATACCAGTGCGGTCAGGTAAACTTTTTTGTTGCGGTGTTTCTGCCGTCACTTCTATACTTACATCTGTAACACCTGAGAGTTTTTTGACCGCTTTCTTACAATCTTCGACAATAAATTCACGTAAAGGACAGGCAGGAGTGGTCAACACCAAAGTGAAACTAACCTTGCCACCGTCAATTTTTACGTTGCGAATCATATTCAGTTCCACCAGACTTTTGCGGAGTTCTGGGTCTTCTACTGGTCGCAACACTTCTAAGACAGAGTGAGAATCGAGGACATCGTACATAAAAATTCAAAATTAAAAATGAATAAATACACTTGTGGCGAACATCTTAGCTATTAACTGGATGCTTTCTTAAGTAAGGTCAGCTTAGTATTTTCACTGTCAATCCCGTAATAAAACTTAGCAAATTGCATTATCACCTAATAGAATCTTAACTTTCTTTGGGTATTGGGAATGGGTATTAGTCATTAGTCATTTGTCATTAGTCATTTGTTATTAGGCATAGGTTATTCTCCTTGTCCCCAGTCCCCAGTCCCCAGTCCCAGTCCCCAGTCCCCAGTCCCCAGTCCCCAGTCCCCAGCCCCCAGTCCCTAAAAATCCAAACAACTGTCATTAAGGGATTTTTTCTTACCAGATACCGTTGGCAATGCCGTCTTTTCTACTGCCTCTACTAAAGACCGTGCTACGCGGTCTGTATAAGGACGGGATAAAGACCAAATTAGGGGCGATAACCAACCCCGTAGTGTTACAGAATAAGACAAACAAGTACCACAAACTGTTGACTCTACTTGATAAGTCACCCGTTCCTCTATCCCAGGAATCGCCAGCACTCGGATACTCAGCATCTCCCTGTGATTGACGCGTTCCACAAAAATTCGGATGGGAATCGGCCAAAAGCGTGTTACAGCATGAAAAATCAATCCTGGCTTGGGTACTAATCCGTAGGGCACGTTAGTACTCTTAAGTAGTGGATGCCAGGAAACATCTGTTAAGTCAGCAACTTTTTGCCACAGTTCATCTACAGAAGCAGAACTTATCTCTCGATACGTCCGCACCAGAGAAGCGCAAAACCGACGACGTTTGCGGTGGATGAATTTGGATAACCAACCTTGCATTTTCCTAATCCTCCTCCTAGACACTTTCTGGTAACTCTGGTATTGTGGGCAACTACGCTCAAACCCTAATAGGACTTACGCAAAACTACACGCGCTCAGGGACAATACCCTGCGGCTACTCCGTTGGAGAACTCGTAGAGTAGCCGCTTTGCGTCTACATGAATTGCCCTAAGAAGAAAATCAGGGTTTCGACTATTGTTTGCGTAACTCCTGCCTAAATTAAAACTTTCTCAGAAATGCCCTAAACATAGCAAGCCTCTATTCGGTACAGAGCCTAACAGCTAACATAAGCAATATGGCAAAGAAGTTTTGAGCAGGCCAGTTAAACCCTTGATAATTCAAGGTTACGACTAAAGTCTAGTATTTATACCAGAATGTTCCAATTAAGAATTTCAAAAAAAACTCAGTCAATATACAAGCCTATACGCATTTGAGGGAAAATAACTCTAGTGATGCCCATCAATCGTATAAATGCTTAACCAGTAAGAAAAAGCGGGTTGGGCAAATAGAGCTTGATTGTTGGCGCGTGTTTCCCCCAAATTTTAAGATAAGAAATTTGTGGCTTTCTGGAAATTGTAATTTAGGTTCGGGAATCTATGTTGACCAACTCGCAAACACCAACTGTAGCAGCAGAATCATCCAAGTCTTTGCCAGCACCTGACGCTCAGACTAGAGTCAGTCAGTTTATGAAACAACTGCAAGACGAAATTACCGAATCATTGGCAAAACTAGATGGTGTGGCTAAGTTTCATGAAGATAGTTGGGAACGCCCAGAAGGGGGTGGAGGGCGATCGCGCGTGCTGCGAGAAGGTGCAATATTTGAACAAGCAGGTGTAAATTTTTCTGAAGTTTGGGGTTCCCATTTGCCAGCCTCAATTTTAGCCCAACGCCCTGAAGCAGCAGGGCATGGCTTTTATGCCACAGGCACTTCAATGGTATTACATCCTCACAATCCTTACGTGCCCACAGTTCATCTAAATTATCGCTACTTTGAAGCAGGGCCAGTGTGGTGGTTTGGTGGTGGTCTTGACTTGACACCTTATTACCCCTTTGCTGAAGATGCGGCACATTTACATAAAACGTTAAAACAGGCTTGTGACAAACACCACCCAGACTATTACTCTGTGTTTAAGCTGTGGTGCGATGAATATTTTTACCTCAAGCATCGTGATGAGACACGGGGCGTAGGTGGTCTGTTTTTTGATTACCAAGATGGTCAGGGTGCTTTATATCGCGGGCCAAATCCGAATGGGGAAGGGGCTATTCATAGCAACCAGGTGGGAACACCAGCAACCCGCAATTGGGAAGATTTATTTGCTTTTGTGCAAGACTGTGGTAGAGCATTTTTACCAGCCTATGTACCAATTGTAGAACGGCGCAATGGGATGGAGTATGGCGATCGCCAACGAAATTTTCAACTCTACCGCCGAGGACGGTATGTAGAATTTAACTTGGTTTATGACCGAGGTACTATTTTTGGTCTACAAACCAACGGACGCACCGAATCAATTCTCATGTCCCTACCGCCCTTAGTGCGCTGGGAATACGGCTATCAACCGGAACCCAATTCCCCCGAAGCCGAGTTGTATGAAACTTTCCTTAAGCCTCAAGATTGGATCAACTGGACACCCAAATAGTGCTGAGTGCTGAGTTAGGAGTTAGGAGTTAGGAGTTAGGAGTTAGGAGTTTGGAGTTAGGAGTACAGACGCGATTAATCGCGTCTGTACAGGAGTTATGATAATTATCCCGATCTTCCCCGACTTCCTCATCTCCCTCATCTCCCCACTCCCCACTATTTTGCTGAGTTAAACTACTAAAGTTAAGCACTTAGCAAAAAAAGGTGACAATTTTAGCTATAGCTTGTTAACCTCAAGTGGCAGCATTAGAAAATTCTGTAAATAGTTAATCTTAAGAAGAATGTCACGGGGAGGGCTTTAGTGATTCATATAGACCAAAAAACTTATACAACCCAAGACGGAAACACCGTTATTGTCCTGACACCAGCAGGTCGCCTAGATATTACCACTGCTTGGCAATTTCGCCTGAAGTTACAGGAGTGTATTTCCAAACTCAGCCGCCATGTAGTTGTAAATCTGGCTCAGGTAAATTTTATTGATAGTTCTGGTCTTACATCTTTGGTTGCTGGGATGCGTGATGCTGATAAAGTTAAGGGCAGTTTCCGCATCTGCAATGTACATCCAGAAGCCAAACTCGTGTTTGAAGTGACGATGATGGATACTGTCTTTGAAATCTTTGAAACAGAAGACGAAGCTTTAGAAGGTGTACCTCGTAGCATCGCTAGCTAAAAAAGAGTTAGGAGTTAGGAGTACAGACGCGATTAATCGCGTCTGTACAGGATTTAATTCAAAATTCATAACTTATAACTCATAACTTATAACTTTATGTTATTGAATACTGGTTTCGCTTGGTGTAGCGATAAGGCCCCATAATCGCTCCCCAAGTTGCTTTTCCAGTTGCTGGATCGATTCCTTTGTCATAGCTGTGAAATTCTAAAGCAGTAGCTTCAAAACCCAAGGAAACATTGATGCTATTGCCAAGATAAGTAAAGCTGCAACGAGTTTCTGGTAGTGGGGTAGCGGTAAACTTATAGCGATCGCCAGCTAGTGTTTCCTGAGTTACTGTTAGGATACAACCTGGTAGTAAATCTAATTGTTCGGATGTCAGTGTGTTAAGTAGAGCAGGGTTATTGCCTGCGCCTATTAATGCACCTGGATCTTGAGGCATGTAGTATTGTACTTCCAGAGATGTGTCATTGCTGCCCTGACGCAACCGCATAATTCGCTGGCGGTAAGGTTTATCTAGATTAACAAGGCTAGCCTGTTCGGCAAAGAGGGTGATGCTATCTTCTGTGAACAGATTAATTGGTCTTTGCCACAGCCGGAGGTGGACAAACCAAATTGGTTCTCCTATGGCTTGTTCTTGATTATCAAATTCACCAGCTAGATACTCACCCAAAGCAATTAACTGTGGCGAAAAGTTCATAAATGCGATAAACAAATCATTAAAAATAAATATTTTTGGCTAGTTTTTTAGAGGAAAGGGTCTTAATCCCCTGTGGCTACTAGCTTATAAAATACTTCTGATTTGTCTACATTGTAAATCAAACCGTCACCAGTCAAAAGCTAAACTTGGCAAAGTAGCCTTTAAGCGAGAAAATAAAGATACGTCGCCCTTAACATTTTCTTTGTGAACAACGTCCGTACTGTCTCTGATACAAAACGAACTTTTTACAATCTTCATACCCGTCCGATCAACACTATTTATCGTCGGGTAGTAGAAGAATTGATGGTGGAAATGCATCTGCTGTCAGTAAATATCGATTTTAGCTACAATTCAATTTATGCCTTGGGCGTCGTCACTACTTTTGACCGCTTCATGCAAGGCTATGAACCAGAACGGGATCAAGAATCAATTTTTAACGCCCTATGTCGGGCTATGGAACAAGATCCGCAACATTATCGACAGGATGCCGAAAGATTGCAAGCTGTAGCTAAAGGTTTGCCAGTTAAAGATTTAATTGGGTGGCTAGGCCAAACTACTTTTTTAGATCGAGATGGGGACTTGCAAGCACAATTGCAAGCGATCGCCAACAATCCTAACTTTAAATACAACCGTTTGTTCGCAATTGGTGTATTTTCGTTATTAGAACAGTCAGATCCTGAATTAGTCAAAGATGAAAAGCAACTCACGGAGGCGCTAAAAGCGATCGCTGCTGGCTTGCACCTTTCTGATGACAAACTCAACAAGGATTTGGAGCTATATCGTTCTAACCTAGAGAAGATGGCGCAAGCGCTAATAGTGATGGCAGATATGCTCTCAGCCGATCGCAAAAAACGCGAACAACGTAAACAACAATCAACTACCACCCTTGCTCCCCCAAGTTCCAACGAATAGTTAGGAGATGGAAGTGAGGAGTGATGAGTTATGAGTTAAGAGTTGTTAATAACTCTTGTAGAGACGCGATTAATCGCGTCTTAGTAGAGACGCGATTAATCGCGTCTCTTTTAATTTTAGACGCCCAATAATTTGTAGATTAAGCTGTTAATTATAGTCAGCGCAAATGCCCCAATAACGGCACTCCAAATACCGTAACGCAAGCGAAAGCCTTCTACTAACCAAGCAGCAATACTAAAACAAACCACGGCAATCATAAATGTGAAAATGCTGGATAGTAAGTCCAATGTGAGTAAGTTTGGTACTGCAAAAACGAGGCTTAAAATCGGTCTGACTATTGCCGTCACGATACCAAGCACTGCGGCAGAAAGGAAGGCTTTACCAGGAGTATCAATCTCAACTCCTAAAGGTAATTTACTAATTATCAACAGGCTAATAGCTGTTACTAACCAAACAATTAAAAGCGTAACGATATTCATGCCACAACCCCTGAAACGTGAATGGCAATTGGTGATAAATTACTTCAGTTTCTCGGTGAAAAAAATCTTTAAAGCTCAACCAATTATCTATAAATTAGCAGGAAATTTTTCTCTAACGGAATTTTATTTTAGATATCTTTAGGTTTGGGAAAAGTTTGAAGTGGAGTGGGGAGTGGGGAGTGGGGAGTAGGGAGTAGGGGAGGCAGGGGAAGTAGAGGGGAAATAACCAATGCCCCATGCCCCATGCCCCATGCCCCATGCCCAATGCCCCATGCCCCTATCTCATCTTTTGGGATTAGGTTGGGTTTGTTTAGGTGCTACAGGCGCTTGAGATGCTGGTGGGTTGGAAATACCAGGATTGATAGGGCTGATGCCTTGCCCCGTTGGAGGCTGAGTTATGCCAGGAAGGGGTACAGAATTAGGTGCTGAGGGAAATTTAGGGGCAAGATTCCCTTCGGGATTGATGCCTGGAAATGGTGCGGTTGTGGGTATTGGTGCTGCACCAGGATTGATTGGGAAAGAAGGAATATTAGGCTGGTTGAGTGAGTTTGTAGGTGGTTGAGATGGGCCAGGAATAATTCCCAAAGAAACGCGATCGCCTCCTACTTGCCGTAGCAAATCCAATGTCTCAATTACATCATTATAAGTTGCTGTCCGCGAAGCATTCAGCACCACAACGGCACTAGGGTTTGCTTGGAGATACTGTTTTAACCTCGCTCCCAAATCATCGCGTTGTACAGGCTGTTTTTCTATGTAAGTATTGCCAACGGCATCGATAGTTACAATCAGACTTCCACTCTGTGATGTTATTCCAGATACTGAACTGGCGCTGGCTTTGGGCAAATCAACATTTATTGCCTGTTGGCGCGTAAATTGTAATGCCGCTAATAAAAAAAACGTCAGAATACAAAAAACAACATCTATTAAAGGGATGATTTGAATTTGGACTTCTTCAATTGGGGTATGTAGATTAACTTTCATTTTCTCAATTTAAATGCCTAGTTCGGGGGTTGAATTATTGACTAATTAGGTGAATTCGGGGGTTCAGGAGGTTCAGGCAACCTAGTCTTTCCTGGCTTGCGGGGTGGAGTGAAATTTTCTCGCACAATTGCTGATGTACTATTACTAAAATCAGGGGGGGACTGGCGGTAAAGCAATTCCATCTCATTCCCTGCCTTCCGAAAAACTTTGACTTGATTGACTACAAAACTTTGAAATAGGCGGTAAAATACCAAACTAATAATGGCAACTATTAGCCCTGCTGCCGTACTAATTAAGGATTCACCAATACCAGTAGTCACCCCGGCGGTAGATTCAGTTCCTAAATCGCCAATCCGAATTGAGCGCAGGGACTGGATTAGACCCAAAACTGTACCTAACAA
Source organism: Nostoc favosum CHAB5714 (assembly GCF_020829495.1). Classification (GTDB taxonomy): domain Bacteria; phylum Cyanobacteriota; class Cyanobacteriia; order Cyanobacteriales; family Nostocaceae; genus Nostoc; species Nostoc favosum. The sequence continues at coordinate 47,531 of NZ_JAIVFQ010000002.1, forward strand.
TCCCAGCAGGGGCGCGAGGGCAATTACGGCTTCTAAAAGTTTTTCGCCCCGCCGCATTCCAGCTAATTCATCTTCGGCTGTGGACTCCAGTGCTAGTCGAAAGGTTTCCGCATCAGTTTTTGGAAAACGTAGAGGAGCATAGAGAAAACGCCCGACAGGCTGATGGCTTGCAAGTCTAGCAATGTCAGCAGCTTCTTGCCAATTATTCTGGGCAGCATCCAGGATGCGATCGACTATTTGCTTTTCCTGAGTCAAAATTCGTAACCAGAACCACAAACGCTCAAAAATCACACTCAAAGACAGAATTGAGAGAATAAGCAAAGGCCACATTGCTGGCCCGCCCTTATAAAATAAATCTAAAATATCCACTGTTTAAGTTTCCTCCCTCTATGACTAGAGCAAATGTGCTTAGGCATTTTAATTCTAGAGATTAATGCAAAATGAGGGACTTCCAAAATATAAATTTACCGAAAACCTAAAAAGACAGTGCAAGCATGGGGTATTTGACTTAGACTGCTGAACATTGGGATAAGGCAGGAGGCAGAAGGCAAGAGGCACGAGGGAAGAGGGTTTTAGTCTAGTTTTATTGTGCCAACTTACTTATACACGGGTGGACACTTAGCTAGTTTTCTTTGCCAGCCGAGATCAAATGTGAAATATTTTGGGAGGCATATCCTTGAGATAATCCTTTATCTTCCAATAGTGACAAAACTTTTTTAAGTTGGTTTTCAAGTTGCTGCTGACTACGAAAGTTAGCCAATAGCATTTTTTCAATGGGTTTAACAATCCGCCTCATTTGTTCCTGATTGAGTTCTTCATCTTTTGGGTCTCCTGTAATGAAACCATGAGTAATAAAGAGTTCACAACCATTAATGATCCCATTTTGAAATACTTGGTTAATTTGCACGTAATTTTCTGCGATAAATCGCTCATTACTATATTTTAAAATAATTGGTTCTAGTATATAAATTACTGAAATTTCTTCTGTATTTTTAGACATTAAACAATGCCTTACAATTAAATTATTTACAGTCTCAAATAACTGCTGATAAGTTAAAAATTGCTGACTGTCTTGTACTAATTCATTCCATAAGGCTGTATTGCGTCTGATACCTACCCAATAGATCAGATTTATTTCTACTTGTGAAAGTCTTTTAAATTGCTGATTTAAAAAACCAGTGGTTAATTCATCAATAACAGTTGTAACTTCACCATTATTTATAAATGGTGATATATCACCATTAAACACATTATGAATGCTTTGTATAATTCTTTTAAGTATCCACGGATTATTATAACGCTCACTAAATTTTTCTAGTTCAATATCTGTACCAAATAGACCTTCTGCACTTAAAAATTCTTTTACGTCTTTTTTCATAAGAGGTAACGATTTTTTGGAACAAACAAATTTTCCTTCTAATATTGCAATATTGTCAGGTTTTCTTCTACTAAGTAATAACAAAGAGCTTTTGTGGGATTCTTTAGCAACTCTCTCGACAAATACATTATACTTTGTATAATCTTCGCTATAATTGTCTATAATTTCCTCCCAAGCATCCAGCACTATTAAACATTTTTGATGATGTAAATACTGCATGAGTTGGTAAATATCGCCTTCTTCTTGTTCACCTTTAGATAAAAATTGCACCAGTCTATTCAATATCTTTTTAAATGGTGGTGCAGATTCTAGAGAAACCCAGAGTAAGCGATTATATTTGTCAGCAATCCTATCTACTAAATGGCGAACTAAGGCGCTTTTTCCAATTCCCCCCATTCCGTGAATAAGGACTAATCGACAACCTTTTTGGATAAGCCATTGCTGAAGTTCAGCTAATTCTTGGGTACGTCCATAAAAATTAATAGGAGGGGGTGCTTCGCTCAAATCTCTATTAGCATCTGCTTCATTTTCTGCTATATCTTCCCAGTTCAAGTCCAAAACTTGACAAAAAGTCTTAAAAGTAGAGGCAGTAATACGTTCCTTTGCTTCCCGAAAGCGTTTCAAAGTAGCTGATGATACAGCACAATGGTCTTCTGAAACATTATCCCAGTTTTTATCTGGTTGTAAAATCTTACTTGCTTCTTGAAGAAATATTTCATTCATATCTGAAGCACTTGCAATCGCCGTTCCATGTTTCAGAATTAGCCTCTTCCAGGCTTCCTTGATAAGTTTTTTTCCCTGTTGAGAGGCTTTGAGAGAAAAGCGTTCAGGCATAAATTTCAAGTTTATGTGAAAAAATTACATTCTTACATTGACAGTTTGTACGTCTTTTTAGGGATTATTTCGTTGTGGTGTTTCCAGAAGAGTAAAACCATATTCATCACTGTTAGGATTACTTTGATTAACTTGTACTAAAACACCAACCCCTGTGACTGCTTTGCGATCGTGATCTCGATTAAATCTTACCTCTGTAGTAGCACCTGGAGCAGAAAAATTATTCTCATCATTCAACTTATTGAATATACTTTGACGAGTTGGATTGTTATTATTTTTTAAAGCTTGCACAAATACCTGCGCTGCGTCATACGAAGTCATTGTTCTCCAACTAACTTTTCTTATTCCCCAAAGCTCTTCAGTTTTATCATTAAAATTTTTTTTAGCATTATCTGCATGAAAAGACACCGCAATTGTTATTTTATTAGCAGAACTTTGTATGTTTTTATACAAATTATCTCCTGCTAAAATTTGAACTTTTCTGCTCGTTACTCTTCTAATAATATCCAGGTATTCATTATAATTTACATTAGGAGCTGCTAACATTAATGCCTGTAGCTCGGAATTTTTCAACTGATTTTTGCAAAGTAAAGCATTATTTATAGATGCTGATACATCACAAAGATTGTAATTTCCTTCTGGATATTTATCGCTCAATTTAGATTGAAATTCTACGGCTAAAGATTGGCTATAAATATCTTTAGAATCGTAAATAATCAGGACGTTATTTAATTTAAGATCATCCCATACATATTTAGATAATTTTGATGCGGCAATGGAATCATTAGAAGCTGTTCGGAAAACATAACGATGCAAATATTTTCCTTGAGTTGTTATTATTGATTGAGAATTGATTGTCCTGGTAGCGGTACTTGTAGGTGCAATCAAAACAAGTTCTTTTTTCCCATAAATTTCTCCTACACCCTCAACCTTTTGTTGTGTACTTGTATTTTGATTAAAAAGATATTTGCTTGTATAGCGGCCAATAACTCCTAAAATTTGACTTTTCTTAAAATGATTAAATTCTTCTGGAATATTTTGATCAGAAATAAATCCAGCTAGCTTTTTTACTTCCTGGTCTATATTATTGTTACTTGCTAGGAGTATTTGAAACAATGGTAAATTTGTGTCTTGTTCTTGTAAAACTTGGGCTACACCACGTAGTATTTCTAATGCAATATTATCTTCGGGCATATTTGGAATAACAACTGCAATTGTTGGTAGGTTACGCGCTGATGTAGCTTGAGCGACCTTAGAGTTGTATTGATAAATGAATGTTTCAGGATCAGATATACAAGAATTTTGGCTAGAGGTTCTTACCATAGCTATAGATTCTGTAAACTTACTGTAAGCCTCTTGAAAATCGTTATTATTACCAGACAAACTAGCTCTTTTAAAAGCTTTCATTCCTTCTTGCTTGAGATTGTAAGCTTTTTTGCAACTTTGATCAACAGCTTTTGCATTTAGTTGAGCAATTAAAGATTCTTCCCCTCTGCTAAAATAGTTGGCAAAAGGTGGTGGGACTAATGGTTTAGGATAAAATATAACAGTGAAAGCAACTGCGATCGCAATTCCTAATGAAAACGGAAAAACAAAACTTATTATCGAACGCCAGCGTCTAGGAAGTTGCCTCACCCAATCAAGAAATCTCCTCAACATTCTTGGTTTAGGAGACGAGCCTGAATTAGGTCTTTGAGTAGGATGTGAGCCTGAATTAGGTTCACCAGACAGAATCTTAAGAACCTCTTGAGCAGACTGAGGACGGTCTTCTTGTCTGCGTTTGAGCATTTCGTCTAAAGCTTTTGCAAAATACTGATCGCTCACTGGCACATGAACTCTCCAACTTGAATTCAAGAGAAGCTCACGAGTATCTGTAATTCCTGTTAACAAACACAGACAAGTTGTGGCTGTGGCGTATAAATCTGATGCAGGGGATACTTTGTCACGATCAAATTGCTCAGGCGGTGCAAAATGCGGATCTAGCACTATAGATGTTGTCTCAACCTCTAATCCTTGCAATATCTGTTTAACTGCACCAAAATCTATTAGATATAGCTTATCGTCCTGACTACAGCGTATGATATTAGCAGGCTTAATATCTCTATGTATAACTCCGTTAGTACCGTCATAATTATGGATATAATTGAGTAAGTTCAGAATTTCCTTGAGAATGTTTATAACTTCACCCTCTGAAAAGCTTCCCACCTCCCGGAGTTCCTGAGCTAAATTTTTTCCTTCTATATAATCCTGCACTAAATAAAAAAACTTTTGCACATAGCCTGTTTCTTCCTCAAGTTCCATAGTAAAAAAAGCCAAAAATTTGGGAATTCGTGGATGTCTCAGTCTGTCCAAAGTGATTGCTTCTCTCACAAACATTTCTTCTATCCGTTTGAGAATTGTTGGAGTTAATATTTGTCCAGAAGTATTTCTGGGGTGCAACTGTTTAATTACACGGGTTGTGTACGGAAAGTGCAGATCCAGTGCTTTAAAAGTTCTGCCAAATCCGCCGCTTCCTATAAAACTTAGGGCTACAAAATTCCCCTGTAAAATCAATGGCATTTTACAATTAGAGCAAAGTATTTCTGTTGTATTTGAATTTAAAAAATCGCCTGGAATAGTATTTTCAGGTTTTGTACAACTTGGACGAGTACAGTAAACTTCCATTGGTTGTTGCATTGATTAATCTCCAAAATTAGTTTAATTAAACCCTGGATAACAAAAGATTGTTTAATTTGGAAGAATCGATAACTTCAGATCCTCGATTTATCTAAGAAGTCGGGGAGCTAATTGGGAGCATCCCAATGCAAGCAAATTTACCAAGATGATAGATTGTCATTGCGAATGAAGCAAAGCGGAATGTTCGCCTTTGGCGTTCCCGTAGGGTAGCAATCACAAAGTCTAGATGTTGCGATTGCTTCTCTACGAGACGCTCCGCGAACGCTTCATTTCATTACGCTCGCAATGACAAAATATGTTTTTACACATTTGGGATGCTCCCAGCTAATTTAGAATTGCTATAGAGGCGGGGATATTAAACCTAAAAATTACGTAGGTAAAAGCTTTGACGTAAGCAATTACGAATTAGATTAAAGTTACGCTCACCTCTTCAGCAGTATTGCTTACGTAATAATTTTAGTACAGTCATGATTCTTGTAACATCCTGCAACTAATGTTTTTTGCAAAAAATAATACTTTTGCAACCCCGACTTTTTTAATAAAGTCAGGGTTCTGATACAATGTTCTTTATATCTTGAACGTAGTTCTAATTACTCCCACAAAAATGTCCCCATTCTGCTCGTTGTGATTTGGTGCTGTCAGCCAAATTAAACCAGGAGTAATACTGATATTGTCGTTGATTTGATACCGATAAAACCCTTCAATATGAAATCCCGTATCGGGGTCACGACGAGGTAAGCCTGATAACTCTGCTGAAGAACTAGTCAATTTAGGCTGCATCCCAACGATAATCCCTCCCAAATTCCCTTTTTTGCCCAAATCAGGGAAGGCTAAAGTGACAGCCCAACTCCAGATATCAGCATCACCTTTGACTTCGCCACTCAATGCTCGTGCATTGGTGTAAGCTATCCATCCACCAAGTTGCAAGCCATCACTAACTACTACATTCGTTTCAATACCATAGGAATTAGAAGAAACTTTTCTGCCGCCCAAGTTGGAGGCTAAACTGCCAGTATTATGTCCTAAACCATTCTCGTTGTAAGCATTGACGTAAGTGAAGGCAATTTTGGTATTTGTGTCTTTTTCATTTGGATAGAATACAATCTGTGCCAATGCACCATATTTACCATTAAACAAGCCGCTACCAGGGTTGTTGGTATTAGCTGCTAAATAAAACATCTCTGCTTTTAAATTGCCATTCGGCTTAAAAGTCACACCTACACCCGTATCTCCACCTAAGCGAAAAATTGGACTGTATCGACCGAAGCGAGAAATAGTAGCATCCGCATCGCTTTGTAGAGGATTAATCACATCCGCATCATCGAAGTAAGTATTAAAACCTGTACCCAACAGAAAACTTACTTTATCGCCTATGGGAAAACGATATTCCAGCTTACTGAGGAAAACATTATTATTTGTATCACTACCAGATAGGAAGCTTAAACGAGCTTCATTTCCGGGTGCAGTTGGGTTTACCACATTACTCGCCTGAAATCGTATCCGCAGCCGATCTTTTCCAGTAAAGCTGGTATCAAAGTTGAGACGCACCCGACTAGAAAATGTGAGGTTGCTTTGATCCCCATTTCCACTAGGGCTAGCATCTCCAAGAGCATCTGTGGCAGCAAATATCACTTGACCATTAAGTTTTGTAGTGGTAGAGAACCGTTGTTCCTCTAACTGTTCGGTACGTGCTTCTAAAACATCAACTCTACCCCGTAAGGTAGCAAGTTCTGTTGCAAATTCCTCTTGTAGCTTTTGCAAAGTCGCCAAATCTTCTTTGTTAACCATCTGTGTGATATCAGCATCAATTCTTTGGTTAACTTTGTCTAAGCAGGCGTTTAATGCAGTCGCAAACTCAAAGCGAGTCATGGCGCGATCGCCTTTGAAACTACCATCAGAGTATCCAGCGATACAGCCATAACGCTCAATTAGAGACTGCAACGCTTGAAATGCCCAGTCTGTCGGTTGCACATCAGAAAGCTGAGTAACTGAAGTGACTGGTGGAGAATCAAGTTGAGCATATTGACTAACTTTCTGAAGGGAATCAGTGCTTTTTTCAGTTGTTAAAACTCCTAGTAAATCTTCAGCCTGAACTCTGGCGAAGGGAGCTAGTACCAAAATCAAGACAGCAGGAACTAACCTCAGAGAAGCTCTGAAAAAACTAAACATATTTTTCTCCTGACAAGAATTATTTTTTAAAAACCTGGAAATTACTATTTTTTGTAATAAGTAATTTCCTTGACATGGCAAAAACTTAAATCTATATACTTTTACCTTGAGGCTTTATTCATAAACTATCAGAAATTTTATTGATTTTTTCGCTGGAATTTCAACCATATATTCAACTATAAAGTTCAAAATATTCAACATTTTCAGTTTGTTCGCTCAATTTTTTAAAGATTTAATTTATCTCTCAAATTAAGTTAAGCTCACTAAAAGAAATTATTTCCAGTGGACAGATGAGCACTGACAAAATATCGGAACTCATAAGAATAGCAAATGTTCTAGTTCTCTCAAAAACAGGAATACCTTTAACAAATGTGCAAAAGTCTATCCTGGAGCAAGTTTTGGGAGGGAAGAAGCTTAAAGATATTCAGGTTTCTGGATACACCGACGGCACTGTGCAGCGAGCATCTTCCCCAAAACTTTGGGAGTTATTATCAAACGCTACAGGGCATAAAGTACGTATTAATACAGTGAAATTGATTTTAGAAAAATTATTAAAAGAACCTAAATACAACATAAGTAATGGCAGCGAAATTGTTACACTCGAACTGCCTTTAGTTCCCCCGCCTATTTCTCCCAAACAGCTACGTCACAACTTACCTGCTCCTAGCTGCACTGCATTTGTTGGTCGAGAAGAGGAAATTGCTCGGCTTTTGGAGTTAGTTTCACCCAGACATTCTGCACATTTGGTTAGCGTCGATGGGATTGGAGGTGTAGGCAAAACAACACTTGTCCTAGAAGCAGCCTATCGCTGTCTGCACGCCAGTTACAACAACGAAACTTGCTTGGGTGTGCCTACCTTCGATACCATTATTTTTACCTCGGCCAAACAGTCTTACCTCATGCCCTTCGGTTTATTGCCAAGTTTGGCTCCCAGAAGAACTTTGCACGATATTTTCCGTCAGATTGTGCGGATATTAGATGAATTAGATATTACAGGGGTGAGTTTTGAAGAGCAATTAGATTTAATTAAAGATGTCCTTTCCTGTCAGCGCACATTGCTAATTGTCGATAATTTAGAGACTGTGGAAAATCAACAGGATGTTTTGGCATTTTTGTATGAATTGCCACCAACTGTCAAAGCGGTCATTACCACCCGCGAACAAATTTTATTTGTACCCGTGCGGTTGACATCAATGCCAGAGTCAGATGGTCTTTGTTTAATTAAGCACGAAGCTAAAGAAAAGGGAGTTTCCCTCAGCAATAAAGATAGTCAAACACTTTACAAAGTCACAGGGGGTATTCCAGTAGCCATCAGCTACGCAATTGGTCAGCTAGCTAACGGCTACCCCATTAAAGAAGTATTGGGAGGAGTATCTCAGTCTACGGGAGATGTTGCCCGTTTTTGCTTTGAAACTTCCGTCAAACCACTCACAGGACAATCAGCCCATAAGTTACTCATGGCATTAGCGCTGTTTCCAATGCCAGCTTTGCAGGATGCTCTGGTACAAGTTGCAGTCCCAGAAGTTAACTTGAATACAACAAATGCAGACTTAGCTCGACTGCGAGGACTTTCCCTGGTCAGACAAGAGAATAATCGCTATAGTATGCTACCACTAACCCGCGAGTATGCCCTAGCCGAACTAAAGGCTCACCCTGACTTTGAACGGCAAGCAAGGGAGAGGTGGATTGGTTGGTACTCAAGCTTTTCCCAAAGGTACGCCGGACAAGATGCTAAAGGGTGGCAAGGACAGTTCAATGGTTTGGAGGAGGAGTGGCAAAATTTACAAGCTGCCATTGAGTGGTGTATGGTTGAGAGTCGATACGCCGAGATGTTGAACTTCTGGCAAAATCTTGAGGCATACACCCATATTATGGGTAGGCGAGAAAGTCGTTTGCAATACTGGGATGATCGCCTTACTTGGACAACATGGCTAATTCAAGCAGCAGAACAACGTGGGAACTGGTCAGTTACAGCAAAAGTGATGGTTGACCGTGCTTGGACTCTCACCTCGATGGGAAAGCAGAAGCAGTTAGAAGAAGCAGATAAACTATTTAGCAAAGCTTGGGAACTACGTCACTATCAAAAAAGTTTATTTATGTTGTCTTTGGCAAGAAATATAGCAGTTTTACGCATTCAACAGCAAAGGTTTGATGAGGCCCAGGTTTGGCTGACCCAAGCAGTAGAACTACTAGAACAAACACAATTAGATCAACAGCAGCGATCGCGGCAATTAGTTCAAATTCAATATTATCAAGGTGAAATTTTATTTAAAAATGGAAAATACGAGGAAGCAAAAATAATTTTTCAAGAAACCCTAAAACTCGCACAAGCGATGGACTGGATACGCGCCATCTTTTGTACTCAAAATTGGCTGGCTGACATTGCCATCAAACAAGAAAGATTGGATGAAGCCGAAGGACTTTTAACAGAAGGACTACGCGTAGCTGAAGCTAACGAAGACAAGAGCCGTATTGGATTTTGTCAACGCTCATTATGCTCTCTGGCAAAGGCGAAAGGCAATTTATTTGATGCTCACTATTGGGCTAGTAAAGCATTAGAAAATTTTGAGAAATTGGGGATGCTACTGGAAGTCGAGGAAACACAAAATTTGCTGCAAACGTTAGATACAGAAATGTCAGATAGCCGAATTCTCTAATAAGGCGGCTATCTGGTTCTTCAGAATGATTTTGAAAGCAGCAAGCCCTATGTAAAATTCAAAAGAATTTCACAACAAGCGGCTGCGGATCTGCCCATAGTACCTTGCCCAAAATTGAGATCGAAGAGTTTCTGAGTTTGAGCAAAAGCTAATTGCCATTCTAAATGTTCAGCTTCTCCTCCAACTCCAAATTCGGGAACGTGTTTCAGACAAATACTAAAGAGGCTTTGGCAGTCTTTTTCAAACTGATGAATATTAGCTATATGTGCGTGTAAAACTGCATCAATTTCTTGATTAGGAACCATTCTCAGGTATGGGTATTTTTGGATTAAAAATAAGAACAAACCATACTGTCGAATTGCAAATAAGGCTTGTATTACACTCATATTTTGACCTTGTTCAGATTTGATAAGTCTCATAAATATTGCTTGCCATTCAATACTTTTTAGCTTATCAAAGAAACTTTGCTCTACAAGATACTGCCAAGATATTATGGGGAACGTCTGAATCAAATTCAATTTACAACTCCTGATATCCAATCAAAGTGTTTTGTAACAAAAATTAAATTTAATGATTGTCATTAGGCTGTGCAATATTCAAGACAACTTCATTTATTGTTAAGCAATCAGTCTAGGTTAGATCCTGATTGAGCAACAAATCTATGAAGATCATCTTTTGTTTTAATCATTAATAAATTCAGAAGCTTGAGTAACGAATCCGCTCAGGATAAACCCGAAAAGAATCAAAGAAATTAACAGATTCTGTGGTTAACTCATTTGGTGTAATAGCTCCCATAAAATAAAGATGCTGATTAACCACAAATGCACGATATTGTCCCAGAGTTTCATCCGAGTGTTCCATCAGTAGCTCCAAACCAGGATGCCCATCAATTACAAGATTGGTAGTTCTAATAACCTTGCCAGTACGACCAATAGTTTCCCGCATTGCACTTTGCAACACTTGCCGAACCTGTAGAATAGGTATCCTGGAAGCTTCTGGAAATTCTTTATGTATAATAGTATATATTGTACGCGTAGTAGCGCTTACAGATGTCAATTGTTCCTCTGTACTGTCTGTGACTATACCTGGCATTAAAATTTTACAATCCCCCTGCGGACTCCAATAAGTACTGTTATCTGCAACTAAATTAGACTGTTTGGGCGTCAATTTTTTAGTATTAATAGATACTAATCCACTCGAAAACACGTCTTGCTCAACCAACGCAATTGCTGGGTTATGCATTCCAAGAGTCAGTAGTGTACAAGAAGTGACAGCAATTTTTTTTACAGCATTTAGCATAACTCGATCTCCTTCTTTGTGTTAAATTGATATCTCTCTGTTGAGCTACAATTAAGGGTTTACCATTAAAGCAAATATGAGTTCAAACCTCAGTTTTGGCTCAGAGAATAGTTCATTTAACGCTCAGAGAAAAGTTCAGTTAAGCTACCAGCTTCCAGTAATGGCTGATACCTGAATTGCAGAGTTCTCAGTTACAGCAAACTTTGTAAGTACAGTTGGGGTAGTGTGACTTTGACCATAAATTAAGCAAAAAGTTCAACATCTGCTTCAAAACGTATGTCATTACGAGTAGCGTCTTCCAGACTAACTAGGGCGGTTATTCCCACCGCCAATTTATAGGATAATTTGTCAAAATTAAAGATAACTGGAGGTTCAAAATATGAAATTTTCAATCGAATCACTTTACACTTGGTATCGCAATGTGCTTCGTAACCCGAAGTACCGTTGGTGGGTAATTTTAGGAACGTTAGCCTATTTGGTCAGTCCATTTGATATTCTTCCAGATTTTATACCCGTTGCGGGACAGATTGATGATGTTTTCCTTTTGACTCTGCTAGTTTCTGAGGTGTCTGGGCTAGTAATTGAGGGCTGGAAAGCTCGTAAGGGTGATGTGGGTACTGAAGCATCTAATACTACTGAGGGTTCTACCTCTACTGGAAGCACTATTGATGTTGATTCTGTTTCTGTTAAGTAAATTTAACAAAACCCCTGCTTTTGGAATCTGAGGTGGGGGATATTTTTTTCAACGCAAAGGAACGCAAAGGGAAGCGCAGAGGAACGCAGAGGGGGAGTTAGAGGTTGTTGGCTACGCGTTTAATACCTTCTTTGAGGTGGAGGACATTAAAGTTGAGGAGAAGACCTAGTTTGCAGTTTGCTAGTTTGAGATAGGTTAGAAGTTGAACGGAGTGAATCGGGTGGAAGGATTCTACAGATTTAATCTCTACAATTACTTTGTTTTCGACTATCAAATCTAATCGATAAACGCATTCCAATTGCACATCTTGGTAAACCAAAGGTAATGGAATTTGCTTACCAACATTCAATCCGGCTTTTTTCAACTCATAATCTAAGCACTCTTCATAAGCCGACTCCAACAAACCTGGCCCCAAAGCAGTATGCACCCTGATCGCACAACCAATAATCAACCCACTCAACTCATTCTCTCTCATCCTCTGCGTTCCTCTGCGTTTACCTTTGCGCGACGGCAGTCGCTACAACGGGGAGCCACTGCGGTGGACGGGTTCCCCGGCATAAAGCAAGTGGCGTGGGAACCCCCGCAACGCGCTGCCTCCCCTCTGCGTTTAAAAATCCTTCACAAATTCCGTCAAGAACCTAAATGCCTTCAAAATATAACTAGCGCAATCTCTAGGTGAAGTATTGTAAAACGATCGCCACGCACTCGCCTTATCCTCATCATACCGATCGCTGCGATGAGTATGGTTTTCCAACCACGCCAATCGCACCGCATGACCAATTAACACATCTAATACAATATATTCTTCAATTTGTAGCTTAGGATTATTGGCTGCGATCGCTCCTAATTCGATTAATGCTTCAATATTAACTTGGCGGTATTCTGGAGCTTCAATTTTATTCAGCAAATGCTCAACTAACAGAGCAAAATTTCTTTCCCCGGCTGTCATCTCCGACAACATTATCTCACTATCTAAACGATTGCGGCGCTCTAATTTATCGCCAATTACTAAACCCTTGCAATGTTGCATTAATAGCCAAACTTGTTTAAAAAATTCTTTTGGTACGCGCCCCGTCGCACCCTCGGCTTGGCGAAACCGTCGCCAACCGCCCGGCGGAACTTCTATCCCTTCGGCGATTCCTGGTAGCACCACCCAAGCAATATCACTTTCTTTTTGTTTGACGTGCAGTGATTCTTGCTGGCGCAACAGGTTACTCATGCCAGTATATCCAGTTAATACCTGACGCAAGCGCACTTTAACTTCAAAGGGTGAAAGTTGCATTAAGTGATCGTAAGCTTCATCTTGAGTGACATGCAATTCCCGCGCTAGTTCGCTGGTGATCAATAAGATGAGATAGCCGACTCTCAGCGTTAGTAGTCCCTGAAATAGTTCGGGTTCTGAGCGAATTAAGATACCAAGATAAATTAAAATCTCTTGTGTTAGGACGCGATCGCGTATATCCTCACGACAAAAATGATTAATTTTATCGGCAATTTCATCGTGCGACATGGGTACGGTAATCAAGGACGCTTCACTGTAAGCTTTACCCACAGCAATTTGCTTACCCCTTACCAAAATACTCGTCACTGCATCTGATAAACTGATATCAACCATTTGCCGTAACCCCGCAGCCCGACGCACTACTGCCCAAATGCCTAAATCTCCAGCTTTGATGTAAACTTCATCTAGTAAATCGGCTACGGTGACAGGATATCCTGGGCCACCATACCCCGTATCAAATTTCATTCCCTGCAAGCGAGTCAAAGTTTGCAATAACTCAATTTGCTCGTAGATATTCTCTGATGAACGCAAATAAGAAAGTAATAATCCGAAGTTAGTTTCATACTCCATTTGAAATTCTTGGGTATGTCCTAAACGCCAGTTTTTCTCAGGATGATAAGCTAGATAATAGCAACGTGGGCTAGCATTTTTTACTGGCGATCGCGAGAATTCTGCATTGGGGAGAAAATCAATTCTTTGGATTCCGGCCGTTAGCATTAGCTGATTTAGCCGCCCTAATTTCACCCGCACACCGTTACAAACACCATTTTTCAGTTCTTGCATTAGTTCTAGTAATGCTTCCGAACCGGCTTGTAACATGGTGTGCGTTAACATTAAAGTCAAGGTAGGACGCCCTAAATCGCTCCAATATTTTTGGATGTAAGCTAGTTCGCTTCTAATTTGATCTAACAGAAAATGGTAATCAAGGGTTAAGTAAAATTGTTGAGAGTCTGAGAATGAAGGCAAAAATACAATTGTTTCACCGCTAATCCGAAAGATTCTAGATGTTGTCAAACTTCGCAGCCGCCGCACTGGTCGTCCAGTTAAACCAAGTTTATTGTTACGTCCGATTTGGGTATAAATAGCTGAAAATTCTCCAGCTTTTCTCACCTGAATCGGTTCTACTTGAGTAGGCGTTTGTGCTTCAATTCCGTGAACTTCTAGTTTCGTTTGTAAATCTTCATCTTCTGCCAATAAAGCAATTTGTACCAACGATTCGCGCTGTTTACCCACACACAAATGTCTTCCTAAAGGGTCGATATCACCAACCGCTAGTAACCCTTCACTCAACATTTCACCGAAAAAATATAAACTCTGCGCCCACACTAAGGGAATATTTTCATTGGGCAAACGTGGTTGTGTTTGAGGTGCTAATTTTTCTGCCTCTATGTTTTCGGCTGGAACATAATAAAGTTCTGGCAATAAACGCAAACCATCTTGTTCTATAAGTAATGATTCTAAAAGATTTTGGTATTTTTTAACTTGTTCTTGTTCGCCGCGAAATAATCCATCTAGAACTAAATAAGTGAAAAATAACGGCCATTCGCATTCAATATGCTCAAATTGCTTGAGTTCCCACGGTTCGTAGTGTAAGCGCTGATTATCTTCTAAAACGGTTTGGTGTCCATCACGCAGAAAGCGTTTGCAGCCGTATTTACCTGCGAGTTTATTGATAATATCGTTTAAAGTGCGATCGCGTAACTCCAAATCTTCCACTGCAAAGGCAGGATAACTAATAATACTCAACAGCGCCGCATCAATTTCCTTGGAACCAGATTCTCTCGGTAATAAGGATTCTAGGGTAATCCGGGCACGGGCGATTTCATCTGGTAGCACATGAATTACCGATGCTTGACTACCACGCACACCAAACAAATCCAGCCCATTAATAGCTTCTAAAGCAGCTTTTGCCATGCCTACAGAACTGGCATTTAACTCAGCACTACCACGATTAATTTTATTACCACGTTCCCAAATGCCATAATCTGGTGTGCGGTAAGCTCGTCCAATATAGTAAACTAAATTTTGGACGAAATTCACTTCATCAATCGTATAAATTATTTGTAATCCTGCTGCGGTCATTTGCGCCAATATCAGCAAAAATATAGATGTGGCATCAAGTTGCAAATGTCCCCATTCATCATCACCAACAACAATGTCACCAGTCGCGGTATTATATTTGGCGTGCAGTCCATCCAGTAGCGACTGAGTATGTTTAAATGTCTCTACTTTATGAGCCTGTCGCATCATCGCAAACAACAACCCGCGCATCAGTTTGATGACGCTGTGTTCTAATTCATAGGTGCGTCCTTTGTCGTCGTCAATCTTGCGGTATGCAAGTCCTAAACCCCAAACTGCTAAAATGCTGTAAACGTTGTCTCGCACCCAGGCATCAGTATAATCGCCGTGGGCTGTAATCGCTGTACTCGCAGGTAGTAAACCAGTAATCGGATTCTGGCGAGTCAGGATGATCGTTTTGATTTGCTGGTAGTAATAGTCTAGACGAGCTAGCAATTTGGTAGATGTTTTCATGGTTTGGTTCAGAACAATTTGCAAAATTTGACCCTGTGACTGTCAAGTGAATTAGCTAAACCAAGCCAGAATAAGTTCTGTAATGGTTGATGGGACAACAGCTAAGGGTGGTGTGAGCTTATTATTATCTCCTGTTAATACGCCTCTGGGTACTGAATTTTAGCGATCGCAAGCTAAAATATGATATTTGTTCAAACTTCGTTCAGTCTATCGAATTATTTTATACTGAAATATTTTTCAGCCATAATGAATGATTTTTGTTGATATAGGAATCATATTTGATTTCTGAAAAAATCTAAGTATTTGTAGGGTGTGTTAGGCGTAAGCCGTAACGTACTAAAAGCTTGA
This sequence comes from Nostoc favosum CHAB5714, assembly GCF_020829495.1. Classification (GTDB taxonomy): domain Bacteria; phylum Cyanobacteriota; class Cyanobacteriia; order Cyanobacteriales; family Nostocaceae; genus Nostoc; species Nostoc favosum. The sequence goes on from NZ_JAIVFQ010000002.1 coordinate 63,400, forward strand.
AATGGTGCGTTACCCTTGGCTAACACACCCCAGGCCAAGCGCATCTCAAATGCTATTGACATAACCAATATTTTGTGGGTTTTACGTATTTCCGTTCTTTCAGGCTATTGCAAGACAGGATAATTGTAAATCTAGCGTAACAATTATCTGATCGCATCTTAATAATCCAAGAGGTTAACTCTGGTTAATTTAGCGGTAAACGCTTACGGTGCAAGCAACTCACAAATTCATTTTTTTGTCAATGATTGTTAAGATGCGCTGACCTTGTAACACACCCTACGTATATTTCAAAAATCAAATACTATTCTTATAGTAGAATTGCATCACTCTTGATGACTGCAAAAGGTGCTGATTGTATTCTTATTTCAAAAGTTTTTCGAGTTAGTTTTAGTGTAGTAGCGATCGCAGATAGCTAGCCGTTTCAAGGTGAGCATCTGTCACAGGGTAAGCGCATTTCAAACCCTATTGACAACAAGCTTTTTCAGCATCATTATGATGAGATAAACAAGCAGCTAAAATCGTCAACATATAATTGTTATCCATAGCAGCTCGATTGGATTTTTGACGATTACTACGCTTGAACTACGCATTGACAGGAAAACCCAAATATGGGGTATGGATTCCAGGGATTAAACCTTGATTTTTCGACCCCTTTTAGGCGATGCCTTCGGCGGGCTACGCCTACGCTATTTATCCCAGGATGATTTCTAAAAGCCTGAAACGACGCATTTTCGTTGATACACAAGATAATCAATTTGTACAGTGCGTAAGTCCTATTAACATATTTAATACTAAAATCCGATTCTCTCTACATTTATTGGTTAAATATTCTGTATTTTTAGCTACAAAATTATATGCGCTTACCCTGGCTCCAGCCCTGCTTTTATGCAACTTAAATGCAGATTAGCTTAAAATTCACCTCGAAGGTACAATCAGTAAATCGCAAAGTTTTTCTCAAGAGCGATCGCTAAAGCTCAAACACCTTACCATGACTATGAAGTGAAACCTGCTAACCCATTTCTGATTCTGCGTCGTCCAGGTGACTATGCATGAAGTTGGTTGATGGCAAAGATTACTTAATAGTGTTGTAAATATTTTAACTCTATAAAGTTTGCGAAAAAAATCGTTGATTGGCAAGACACATAGCTTATAGCAATAGTAAAATCTACTTTAAGCTAGACGAAAATTACCTAAATTTCAGGGTAATTAAGTTAGCTATTAGTGGTAAATATTATAAATACTGAATGCTAATATTCAGTATCTCCCGGAGAGCGCTATTCCGGGTTAGGATGATGACTAGCGATGCCTTAATTTAGATATCGATATTGATTTGTTGAAATTTTATGGGCCATAGTCCACCAGATGGCAGTATCAACCTCCTCTGATCTGGCGAGGAAGTCTCCCAGCGCGGGGGAGACTTAGGAGATATTTATCATGCTTACACAAGATATTCGTGATTTGCTGACTGATACTACCGATTTAAACCAGTTGAAATGGGATTTAAATCGCTTGCAACCTGTGGATGTGGGAGACTACATTACACAATTGCCTGAACAACAACGCGCGATCGCATTTCGTTTACTCAACAAAGCTCAGGCAATTGATGTATTTGAATATCTGCCCACAGAGGTGCAGGAAGAACTCATTAATTCTCTGCATGATGTCCAGGTAGTACAACTTGTAGAAGCGATGAGTCCCGACGAACGGGCAGAATTGTTTGATGAACTACCTGCTGGGGTAATCAAACGGCTATTACAAGAACTGAGTCCAGAACAAAGGCAAGCAACAGCAACGATTCTCGGCTATCCAGAAGGCACTGCTGGGCGGGTAATGACAACTGAATATGTCCGGTTGCGCCAAGGATTGACAGTAGGTGAAGCCCTAAGCAAAATCCGCCGTCAGGACGAAGACAAGGAGTCGATTTACTACGCCTACGTCACAGATGACAATCGGACGCTGGTGAGAGTAGTTTCACTGCGCCAATTGCTGTTTACCTTTCCCGATGTTTTCATCAAGGATATTGCTAGCGATCGCGTCATCAAAGTTAGAACTGAAACCCCCCAAGAAGAAGTGGCGCGAATCATGCAGCGCTACGACTTAATCGCTATCCCCGTAGTTGACCGAGAAGACCGATTGGTGGGCATCGTCACCATTGATGATGTCATGGATATTTTGGAAGAAGAAGCCACAGAAGATATTCAAAAACTGGCGGGTGTCAGTGGTGATGAAGCAGCTTTATCCTCTCCCTTACTCACCATCCGCAACCGCTTACCTTGGCTGTTGGGAATCATGGCAATGTATATTGGTGCAGCTAGTGCGATCGCGCCTTTTCAATCTGTAATTGCCGCAGTGCCAGTTTTAGCAGTAATCATGCCGATTTTTTCTAACACTGGTGGTACTGTTGGGATTCAATCATTAACGGTGACAATTCGCGGCTTAGGGGTAGGCGAGGTAACACCCAAAGATACCTTGAAAATTCTCCGCAAGGAACTTCTAGCTGGTTTAGGTACAGCCCTAGCTTTAGCCACAACGATGATCCTGCTTTCCTTAATTTGGGCGCGACCCCAAGAACGATGGGTGGCTTTAATTGCCGGAATGGTAATGGCAACTAATACAATTGTGGCTGTTACACTCGGCACTTTACTGCCAATGGCTTTGACACGACTGAAGCTTGACCCTGCTTTAGTTAGTGGCCCTTTAGTGACTACAATGCTAGATACAATTGGGTTTTTAACATTCCTCAGCCTAATTTCTCTAGCTTTAAACGTTTTGCATTTACCAACTTGAAAGGATTGGGAATGGGGCATTGGGCATTGGGCATTGATTATTTCTCCCTTATCTCCCCCAGTCCCCAGTCCCCAATCCCCAGTCCCCAGTCCCCAGTCCCCAAATATGCCTACTACTACCTGGAATCGTCATCACATTCTTTCCCTGGCTGACTTCACTACCACTGAATACAATACAGTTTTGCAAACTGCGGCCAGTTTTCAAGAGGTGCTATCACGGCGGACGAAGAAAGTACCAACCTTGCAGGGACAGGTGGTGGCGAATTTATTTTTTGAATCGTCTACCCGCACCCGCAGCAGTTTTGAACTCGCGGCGAAACGTTTAAGTGCAGATACGCTGAATTTCGCCGCAGCCACATCTTCTATGACTAAGGGAGAAACAATTCTCGACACGGCGAAAACCTATTTGGCGATGGGAACTGATATAATGGTAGTCCGCCATCGAGAGGCAGGAGTACCAAATGCGATCGCGGCTGAAATGGATCGTCTAGGTGTAAAAGTTGGCGTCCTCAATGCTGGTGATGGTCAGCATGAGCATCCTTCCCAAGCACTGCTAGACTTATTTACCATTTGTACTCTAATTGACCCAGCTAGTCCTCGACTAGAACTTTTAAAGGGGAAAAAGATTGCCATTGTTGGGGATATTCTTCATTCTCGCGTGGCGCGATCGAATATCTGGAGTTTAATCGCCAGTGGTGCCGAAGTACATCTCGCAGCCCCACCCACCCTCTTACCCAAATTATTTGCCGAGTATATCTTGGAAGAGGCAGGAGTGAAGAATCAGCAGTTTATTATCTCCTCATCCCCCACTCCCCACTCCCCACTCCCCACTCCCCAACTATTTCTACATTGGCAACTAGAACCAGCTTTGCAAAATGCCGATTTTGTAATGACTTTGCGCCTGCAAAAGGAACGTATGACGGCTCATTTACTGCCAAGTTTGCGAGAATATCATCAGCTATTTGGCATTACCCGTACAAAGTTACAACTTTGTAAACCTAACGTCAAAGTTTTGCATCCAGGCCCAGTTAACCGTGGTGTTGAAATTAGTTCTGAATTGATGGATGACCCAGAATTTAGTCTCATTCAATCGCAAGTTACCAGTGGTGTCGCCGTTCGTATGGCGCTGTTGTATTTATTAGGTAGCGGCAAAGCTTAATAACAGGATAGACTCAAGCTACATCCTGGCAATACATTTTCACCCGATAGCAGTTTGGTGATGTCAGATAAGACTTATGCAAAAATTGTCTGAAACTCTTATTCCTTTGCGGTAGCCTGCGGAGTTATTGCTAACAATCTTTTAATATTAGTCCCATCGGACTAGCTTACCGAAGAATACCTATTCTCATAGAAATTATGTATTACTCCGATCGCATGAGGACAGTATTCTCAAATTTTGGGACACTGGGAGCGTAGAAGTCAAGAATTTAATGACTTTTAGAAGTGTCGGAGGTAAATTATGAAAGCAATTTTTTTGACGGCAGCAGCCTTACTCAGCACGCTATCTTTAGCTGCTCCCCTTTCCGTCAAAGCAGAAAACTCCGCCCCTGTCCGGCGCTTGCTGGAAACTAGAGAATGTTCTGGATGTAATTTAACAGGAGCCAACCTCAAAGGCGCTCACCTAATAGGTGCTGACCTGAGAAATGCAAATTTGAAGTCTGCTAATCTCGAAGGTGCTAACTTAGAAGGTGCTGATTTAACTGGTGCAAATTTGAAGTCTGCTAATCTCACAAAAGCATTCGTCAGCGATACTATCTTAAATAATGCTAATCTCACCAACGTTAATTTGAGTAATTCGCGTTTATATAATAGTGACGTAGATGGCGCTGTTATGGCTAATATTGATTTAAGCGGTGCTGATGTATTTAATACTGCCATTAGCATTGGTGGTGAATACTAATAGTGAATAATGATTTCAAAGTGATGAGTTAAGAGTTATATTCAACTCCTAACTCTCTACTTTTTAACTTTTACTCACCAGTAATCGACAGTTCATTAACCCAGATTTTCGGGCAAACTCCCCCGGGCGTTAACTCTGGCTCTTTTTCTACATAAATAATTGACTTCAGGACTTCCAAGAAATCGCCAGCAACAGTTGCTGATTCAATACTCGTCCTGACACCCTTATTCACTAGCCAACCATCAAACGGCAAAGAAAACGAACCTTGCAAGGCTTTAACTCCAGCATGGAGAGCTTGTAAATCATCGATAAAAATCACATTTTCAGCAGTTTCTAAACTTAACTCTTCTTCAGGAGTTGCTGTTGACAAAACGTGATAAAAATTGGGACTAACGCTAACTTTTGCACCAATACTGGCATTACCTGTTGGCTGGGTATTAAACCTTTTCGCAGTGCCTGCACTGTGGAGAAAGCTTGTTAAAATGCCATTTTCAATCAGTGAAACCTGACGAGTAGGAGTTCCTTCACCATCAAAACTTTCTGCACCAACGTTAGCTGGGTGAAGTGCATCATCAAAAACTGAAAGCAGAGGAGAAGCAATTTGCTTACCTAAATCATCAGCAGTAGATAAGCTTTGGTTGTCCAAAATACTTTGAGCGTTGAATAAGTTAGAAAAACCACCTAACAGACTTAAGAAAGCTTCCGGTGAAAAAACAACCCGATATTTACCAGTTTTAATTTTTTCATAGTTTAAGTGACTGATAGTTTTATCTGCGGTTTCTTTGATGCAACCATTGATGTCTAGATTATCTAAACTATGGTTGATTCTAAAAGCACCTGCACTGCGAGGTTTTTTTCCTTCTTCCTCAGTTTTGCTATAAAGATAAACTGATGCTAAGGAGTGAGATTCAGTTCTCACGGCACCCTCACTATTGAGATAAAACCTGTCAATATCTCTTTGCGATAACCCATTATAAGGCACACCTTTAATTGCTGGATGAGCTGCTAGTAGTTCTTTTTCAGCTACCAACAATCTTTCTATGAGTTCAGCAACAGGTGCTTGGGGTGTCTTATCTTGTGGTTTATTTGCAATAGGAGCAGTAGCTTCTGGACTAAAATCAGGAACATTTTCTTTAACACCAAAAAAACTGGCTTCGTAGGCGGTTTTCAAAGCTAATTCCAGTCCTTTGGGGTCTACATCTGTGGTACTGGTGACACCCATTGTATTATCTTCATTCCAGACACGAACAGTAACACCAGAGCGATTTGAGGCTTTGACTTGTTTTGGCTCACCTTGGTCTACTTGTACGCTAGTATCATCTACTGTTGAGCCATAAATGTCGAATTTCTTAATACCAAGCTTCTCAGCATTATCCTTGGCAGAATTTGCAATTTCATTGATATTTGGCATAGTTCAATTTTGGATTTTGAATTTTAGATTTGAAGCAATTTTATTTTGGATATTAGATTTTGAATTTTGGATGTTAAGCTTTTCCACATAAAATTTGCTTGTATTTCTTGGGCGGGCGAGACGCCCACCCTACAACTGAGTATTATGCTAGATGTGGTTTAGCTTATGACTTATATTTGTCTCGTAGCTTTTTATTGACGTAATATCCTGAACATTCACAATCCAAAATCCAAAATCTCAAATCCAAAATTATTATCTTCCACCGACGGTAATAGAATCAACCTTGATGTGGGGTTGTCCTACTGTGGTGTAAATACTACCACTGACGGAACCACAAAAACCTGGTGCAATTTCCAAATCTTGGGAACACATAGAAATTTTATTCATAATTTCCTTAGCTTCACCAATTAGAATTGCTCCCTTTAGCGGTTTGGTGATTTTGCCATTTTCAATCAAATAAGCTTCATCAACACTAAAGTTAAATTGGCCTGTAGCACCAACGCTTCCGCCACCCATCTTTTTACAGTAAATACCTTTATCAACAGAGGTAAATAAATCATCAATGCTATATTCGCCAGAATCAATATAAGTATTACGCATCCGGCTAGCAGCAGCATAGGTATAATTTTGGCGGCGTCCACTTCCAGTTCTGGGGTGTCCGGTGCGTGCAGAACCTGTTCTATCTGCTAAGAAGTTTTTGAGAATGCCTTTTTCAATTAATAGGGTTCTTTGAGCAGGCATACCTTCGTCATCCATGTCAATTGTTCCGAAGGCATTTTCAGAACGCCCTTCATCCCAGGCTGTCAAACTTTCGTGGGCAATTTTTTCGCCTTTTTTGTCAGCAAAGGGAGTGGTATTGCGTTCAATTTGAGTGGTTTCTAACAGGTGTCCGCAAGCTTCGTGGAAGATTACCCCGCCAAAGTGATTGGCCATAATAATCGGGTAAGTACCTGATTCTACGTAATCGGCGTAGAGCATTTTGCCAGCAGATTCTGCTATTTTTTCGGCGGCTTGTTGAGAATCCCAAGTCCTCAAGAAGTTGGCATCGCTAGTGTTACCAGCGCGTTCACCGATGGAAGCACGATTAGCACCATCAGCACACAACAGGTTAAATCCTACTGATTGGGTGAGGCGAATGTCACGGGCAAAAGTGCCGTCACTGGCGGCGATTAAAACTTCTTGCCAATCCCGGAAATAGGTAGCACGGCGCGATTGGACGTGGCTAGCTTTTTGCTTCAGGTGGGCAGTACCATCAAGGAGGACTTCTCCCATTTCTCGGATGGAGCTACACACTGGTAGCCAGGCATCTTTACCTCTTTTGGTGGCGTAATCTCTCAATAATTCTAGGTTGATTTCTGGGATGAAAGCTTTAGCAGTGGGTAGTTGCAATCCCAGGATAGAAAGACCTTTTTCTAAAGCTGCTTTCAAACCGGAAAACGAAAGGTCATTGGTGCTGACGTAGCAATCAGCTTTGCCACGAAATACTCTGACTCCCGCGCCTGTAGACAGACTGGGTGAAATACTGGTGATGGAGTCGTCTTCTGCAAGAGAACTAATATAGTTGCGACGTTCTAAAAATAATTCGATGAAGTCAGCACCTGCGGCGCGTCCTAGTCCCAGGAGGGTAGCCAGGGGGGCTTCCCAGGTTTCATCGAAACGCTCTGGTGTGGAGGAATATTGCAGGGTGGGAAGTTGATTCGAGAGAAGTAGCGTACTTGTAAGCATGGGTAGCCTCGTCTGCTGGCGTAGTTCAGAGATTTGACTGAAAAATCCCGGTGTGTTCAGTCTAACAAATCAGTGAAAGCCAGAGTCGGCAATTAAATAGTAGGGGTTTCCTCACCTGGGAAACTTACTTCCCTCTCTTAAGCGTGAGTGAAATATTGTAAGTAACGCCCTTTGGAGTGCGATCGCTATCATGTAGAGTTGTTACAATATCTTGTCACTGTTACTGACCTTGGCATGAAGCAAAATATTCAAAATATCTATGGCATAGTTGCACCCTGGTAATAAGTGAAGAGAATATTTAGAGAATCAGTTGCAATACTGGGTGTAACGTTTTAGACGCAGAGAATGAGCAAATCAGAAAGTGAAAATATTCATACATAAATAATTGGAAGGCAGTATAAGACTGTCTTCCAATTTCTTAAACTATAGGAAAGAAGATGCACATATATTGGTAGAAGCAACAATTTCATCAAACTTATTTTTGATTTCTGCCTTGCTCGTCCCTAGAATGATACCGTTGATAAATTACCATTTTTACATCCAGTTAATTCTTGGTGAGAGCCTATTCCTTCTCAGGTTTATTTACGATTTGTTATTTTCAGTGGAATTCTTGCTGTTTCTTGCTGATTGAAAGTCTGACCTAAATTAGCAGCAGTTGGCGCTGGCTATGTTAAATTCTTAAACAATAGCTTTAGAGTTCGAGTAATAGTTTTAAGAATTTTCATTTTGCTGGCACTCGGCTTTTGATCGTATCTCAAAACCATTGGAATTTCTACAATTTTTGGTTTGAGCGGTTTGGCTTTCAGCAGTAAATCTATCATGCAAGCAAATCCACTTTCAGTGAATAAACTCTCGCCATAATACATATCTAGTTTGCTGACGAAAGTACGGTTATACAGTCTGTAGCCGCAAGTATAGTCTCTTACACCTGGTACACGGGCTGCAATTCTAAAAAGCCAGCTAGCTCCGTAACTCATTATCTCTCTAAATTTTGATAAACCTATGACTTTGGAGCCTTTTCGATATCTAGATGCGATCGCAATATCATAGCTACCAGCTATCATCGTCTCATACATCTTAATTAATAGTTCTGGTGGTTGAGTGTTGTCGCAATCCATCGCGGCTAAAAAATCGCCTTCTTTAGAAATTTCTAAGAAAGTTGTGAAACCTGTTTTAATGGCTTGACCTAAACCAGCATTTTTGGCATGTTGGACTAATTTCAGTGATATCCCTAACGATTGAGATTCATCTATTGCAGTCTGAGCAGTTGCATCCTTGCTACCATCATCAACAAGAATCAGCCGTATCTCCAGATTAGAGATTTCCTGCAATACCTGAAACTTTTTGAACAAGGGGCGAATTGATTCTTGCTCATTGTATGCGGGTAAAAGAACAAAAAGGCTCATAAGTACCTCGTGTGATTTTCAAAATATCATTTTCAAATTTCAAGAATTCAGTAATGTTGATTTCTTGAGAAATTCATCGACTTGTCGGACGACTGCGTTGTTATTGACGCTATCATTGACCAACTGTGAGGTATTGACGACGAAAAAATCATCGTTTTCAGTACTCACTTTTGGCACAAGGCTTGAATAATTTAAAACTTGTAGCGGCTGTACTTTAATAGCTCGATTAATGTGTGCTGCGACAATATCATCTGCTTTAAGTCCTGGGAACATCAAACGTATACCCTGGAAGAATACTTGGCGCAATTCATCATCTGGCTGTTTTAACAACGGGTCAGTAGAAAGGATATATTTTGGTAGAAATGTGATATGATATCCTGCTGTCTCTTGCAAAGAAACTAGGTTACTCATCCCGATGACTCCAGTAAAGGGAACATTTCTATCGGCAATATTTACTACGTAATAAGGAATTAGAGCCTTGCGAGTAATAAGTACCATGCAGATTACGCCCAGGTATTCTACTGTTTCACCTGTGTCTGAAACTTTCACCAGTTCTTTGGCAGCAACCTGTTGCAGAATATTAACTGGCCCAGTAAAGATGACTTTATCAAAATGCTCCTTTTTGCCCAGATATTCTACCCACATTCCACCCTCTGGATGAGGTGCGATATATTCCACCGAAACGCCTGTGTGGATATCACCCCCAGCCGCGTAAACTAATTTTTCTATATGGTCAAAAACAGTTTTGTAACCGCCTGAGACATAACCAAGTTGTTCTTTATTTAATGAAGAATCCCGCGCTGAAAATAACCGTTTGATATAAGCCCAGATAAAAACTGCTGATATTCGCTTATAGTTCTCTCCTAATTTGGATAGAAGCAAGGGTTTCCAGAGCTTTTCGTATGTGCTTTTACCACCAAGTTTCAATAGCCAATCTTCAACTAATATCTTCTCTAAGCGCCGCCAGTTATTAAGCCGTGAACCATACAAGAGAGTGAAAGCTAATCTGATTTTACCTATAAGTCCAAATAGAGGAAAGCGGAGGAATTCTATAGAGTTACTGATAGAATAAAACTTTTGATTGTCGTAGAAGCCAGTTAAACTTCGATGCCAGCGCAGTTTATCTCCAAGGCCAATATCTCTGAGAAAATTTATTAAATGAGTATCAGAAGGGAGGATAACGTGATAAAACCGATCCCAGGTAAACAACCCATAATCATGATAAGTGGTAAGTCCACCAAGCTGCTTATTACTGTCGAATACAGTTACTTTATGTCCTTGATTGGAAAGACGTTGGGCTAATACCAGCCCAGTTATACCCCCGCCAATGATACCTATATTCATAAATTTAATTCAGATTTTTGTAGGGATGTCTTGGAAATTATATTTTCAGAGAATTTTAGTTCTAATAGTCTTGCTCTCTGCCCATTTAGCTATTAGTTTACAACAAGAACGACACCAGTTATGATAATGGAAATTCCTACCCACTGGCTAAATATAACCTGCTCTTTTAGAAAATAGTGAGAAGCAATGGGTATAAGTGCATACATTAATCCTAGAACTGGAAATGCTTGACTCAGAGGAATTGTCCGCAATACATAAAGCCACAATATAGTCATAAATGTATAGCAAACAAACCAAATCCAAAAATAACGAGACAATAACAGATTTTGGATAGATGCGCTTGCTCCCTTAGTAGGACTAGAAATGTAAAGTCCATACTTTAGTGATAGGTTAGCTGTTGTTCCGAATAAAACCACAAGCATTAAAACTAGCCAAGTAATGATGTTCATTTGTGAATGCTTCCTGATGAGATTTACTATAAGTTTATGTAGATTTTTTCACTGGAATAACTACTAAAAGAACACCCAAAAAAATAGTAATTACTCCTGCTATTCGAGTTAGTGTAATCTCTTCATTAAAAAAGTAGTATGAGCCGAAAAGTATCCCGACATAATTTAAACTAGTCAGTGGATAAGCAATACTCAATTTTACAGATCGGAGAGCCAATATCCAATTTACCACTCCCAAGCAATAAACACTAATAGCTAATACTAATTGTTGAATAAATACCCAATTAAATAGTCCCTCATTTGTATGACTCATGGTATGCTTCATCAGCAGTTGCCCAGAAATACTAAATAAAATACTGATAAACAGGATAATATAAGGAATTATTTTAACGTTTGAAGTTTGCGAAATAGATTTCATAGTACATTTACCTCAATCGAGATAGTAGGTATGAACCGGACAGTAAACAGCCCATCGTTTAGAAAGTTTCGGATTTAGGTCACACCTTCTGTGCAATTCGACTTCCATTTCAATAAATAGACAACAAAATTAGGAAGCCTATGTTGAAGTGACTAATATCAAAATGATCGTCGAAGCTCATGTCCAAGAGTTAGCAACTAAATACTATGCAGCTTGTGGGATGGTTGCTGTATCATGGCAACGCCCGATATTATCCGAGTAGAATCGGTTACACTTGCAGACATAACAGTTTCCTTGCTTGACAATTGGTACAATCAATTTAGGCTTTGCCCAATTGTGAATTGCAGATGTCTTCCGTATCAGCCAGTTATGTTTCCAGACTAGTTTTAGTGCGATCGCAATATCTATGTCATAGTGGATGCAGATATAGGAAACATTGAGTCCTCTGCCACAAATTTGTGGACAAAGTTTAGCAGTGAGACATCGCTTATGCTGAACTCGGATTCGGCCCCCATGTTCAACAGATGGAGTTAAGCGAATAATAATGGATTTCCGGAATTTTTGATTAATCCATTCATTAACTTTCATCAGTTGTATCCTGCTATAGAAACCTTGTTGAAGACACTACTCAACTTCTCAAGCCATTAACTTGTGCATCAAAACTAAGCTGGATTGATAAATGTTTTTAATTTTCTCCAGGAAGTGTTTATTAGTTTTATGACATACCATAGAATTTATCCAGGCTCACAGACATATCTGCAATTTCGGCTGGAGACTAAGCCGATTCATAAAAATTTGTACTCAAATCGAGTGTGCATAGATGTTCTTTTTGGACATCGGAACACAATGGATAACAGAAATCTGCCTGAGAGCGAAAACCATCTATAGATAACTTTACAGTGATGTGCTTTACAGGTTTTTGGGGAATTTTATTGAATGTCAAAATGGAGTTTTTGACGGGACTAAGGGCTAATGTAAACTAGCGTTTGGTGATCAACTCGCAGCTTACTTACGTTGAGTTAAGTGGATTTGAGATGTTTTTACATTATCTTAAGTATTAGTGTTGTTCGATTGTTCTTAACTATATGTAATTTTAACTAGAGCTTTATCTCAAAATTAATTTTTACATATAATCACTTACTAGAATACCACGAGAAAACAATGTTGCAAATTTATCGCCACACTTCATCAAAAATTCATTTTAAGAAAATATACCTAAACAAAAACTTTATAAAATCTACACTTTCCTCTTGATGAATCTTTATTTTTAAGAATTTGTACATTTATATACCACTTTCTGGCTAATAAAAGTGCAAAGTTAAGAGTTTTATAAAGCAGAATTTAAACTTGAACAATAGTGTAAATAAATTATTTCTTGTATAATAAGATACTTAATGCATCAAGGATCATAGATGCTAACCGATAGTCTGAACGTTTTTTATTTATCCATGAAAATCTTCAAATTCAGATATCTCAGACAAAACTTAGTCGAAGGTTGACTTAGACACTAAGTAAGCCAGAGGACTCTATTTCTGAATTCTCTTATCAAACTTTATGCTTCTTCAGTACCTGTTATGCCAAATTATTAGTTAAACATGAAAACTTGGCTTAAAAATCAAGGTTAAAAACCAAAATCAATCCTCAACCCCTAAAAAGTTAGTAAATAATGTCAATTTTTATTGGATAGCAAGGGTTTCATGGTTTTTGTGGAGTATATTTAGCATAATATGTAATGAAGAGCCGCTCTTATTTAGTTTCTCTAAATTGTTCTCCTTTGCTTGGAGTTTGTTTGGACTCATTTTCCTGCAAAAGTCTGTTGGTAATAATTAAGACAATGATTAACAATCCAAACTGAATCTGCCAGGGTGCTAATACTAAACTGAAAATTAAGCTAATAGCCGCAAATACACCTGCAATATATGCAAGTTCATCACTACTCTTTTGAAAGAAGTAGCCAGTGGCTAAAGCCGTACAGAGTGGTATCAAAAAGAACAAAGCCATTTTACTAACTTCTGAACTATAAGTTGTTGTGCTTATAAAACAAACTGAAATTGTTTTTTGGAATTGTGGTTAATTTTACATCCAATGAGGTTTTAGCCACAATAGCCCATTGAAATAAATATTATAGAAAATCAAGATTACGCAACGTCGTATCTTACACAAATTGGAATAATTCTTGCGACAGAAGCAGCGCCCAAAAGCTTGGCTAATAACTCCTTCTTCTGTGGTCGATAGTGAGCCAAGCTGGCTTTAACAGTAGGTTACCAGACGCTAGGCGTAGCTTGGTGAGGAGTGCAAAATCCCTTCTGGTGACATCCCAACTCAGTATAGCTGCGCTATGCTATACAAACTCTTGTTTACACACGCAGATTGGAAGGCTTTAAAACTTGCGAAGGTGGGTTTTGTCTATTTAGCCAATTGCACTTTTGTGAGCAATCATCTGGTAAATTAGCTTAAAACTTTGGCCTTGCGCCAGGATCAGGATCTAGCATATTACCTTTAGAAGTAGCATTTTCATTTTTTCATTTTAGACACTCAATGCTGAACATTCCTCAATTACTGGCAACTGAAATAAACCTCAAACCCCATCAGGTGCAAAACGCGCTGGAACTTTTGGCGGAGGGTGCAACAATTCCCTTTATTGCACGTTATCGTAAAGAGCGCACCGATGAGATGAATGAAGTGCAACTACGTGAACTGGCTGATCGATATACTTATTTAACAGAACTGGAAGAACGAAAATCTGTGATTTTAAGTGCGATCGCAGAACTTGGTAAACTCACAGATGAACTTAAAGCCAAAATCTCATCCTGCTTACAAAAAACCGAACTTGAGGATTTATACTTACCTTATCGCCCAAAACGACGCACCCGCGCCACTATCGCCAGAGAAAAAGGACTCGAACCATTAGCGGAATTCATCAAGTCATTAAATGCCAAAAATGCTGCAACGGTTTCATTGGAAGAAGAAGCGGCTAAGTATATTTCTGAAGCCAAGGGAGTAAAAACAGCAGAAGAAGCACTTAAAGGTGCTGCTGATATTTTAGCGGAAGAAGTGGCTGAAAAAGCGGAATTACGCGCATATATTCGCGATTATCTTCTAGAAGAAGGGGTCTTTGTCTCCCGCATCAAAGATGATTATCCCGAAGGTACAACCAAATTTGAGATGTACCGTAACTATCAAATTAGGGTAAAAAATATTGCACCCCACAATATGCTGGCGTTGTGTCGGGGCGAAACGGAGAAAGTATTAAGTTTTGAAATTGCTTTTGATGAAGATACGGTACTTTACTATCTTGAGTCGAAAGAAATTAAAACCAAAATTCGGACAATTCGGGATTTTTATCAGGTGATGTTGAAGGATGCATTTAATCGTTTGATGAAAGTCTCTCTAATGGGAGAGGTAATTTCTGAGAATAAAGTCTACGCAGACATGGAATCAATCAAGACATTTGAAACTAATCTGCGAGAGTTGCTGCTGTCTGCACCAGCAGGAATGAAACCAACCTTAGCGATAGACCCTGGATTTAGAACTGGGTGTAAAGTTGCTGTCCTCGACCAAACGGGGAAATTTTTGGAATATCAGGCGGTTTTTCCCCACCAAGCTGCTGAACAACGTGCTAAAGCTGCACAAACTGTCAAAAATCTGATTGAAAAGTACAAGATTGAGTTAATCGCCATTGGTAACGGTACAGCCTCCCGCGAGACAGAGGAGTTTGTCACGCAAGTATTGCAAACCATAGAACGCAAACCAGTTAAGGTGATGGTGAATGAATCTGGCGCATCTATATATTCTGCTAGTATTGTGGCGCTAGAAGAGTTTCCCGATTTAGATATTACCGTGCGCGGTGCAATTAGTATCGGCCGTCGTTTGCAAGATCCTCTGGCGGAACTGGTGAAAATCGATCCCAAATCTATTGGTGTGGGACAATATCAGCACGATGTCGATCAGAAGTTGCTGAAAAAGAAATTGGATGAGACTGTAGAAAGCTGCGTTAACTACGTCGGCGTAGACTTGAACATGGCCTCCAAAGAACTTCTGACTTCCGTCTCTGGGATTACGGCAACAGTTGCCAATAACATTGTCGTCTATCGGAACCAAAATGGAGCCTTTAAAAATCGCCGACAACTTTTGAAAGTTCCGAAGCTGGGGCCAAAAGCCTTTGAACAAGCGGCGGGTTTTCTGCGGATTCGCGGCGGTGACAACCCATTGGATAATACAGCAGTGCATCCAGAAAGTTATTCTGTAGTAGAAGCGATCGCATCTGATTTAAATGTGCCATTAAATCAGGTCACACAAATTGCCGAAAAGCTCAAAAAGACCAACCTGAAGAAATATGTTACCGATAGCGTCGGCGAACCCACACTGCGCGACATCCTCAGCGAACTAGAAAAACCAGGTAGAGATCCCCGTGCAGAATTTAAGTATGCCACTTTCAAAGAAGGAATTAAGGAAATCAGGGACTTAAAGGTGGGAATCGAACTAGAGGGAATGATCACAAATGTCGCCAACTTCGGCGCCTTCGTTGATATCGGCGTACATCAAGATGGCTTGGTGCATATATCCCAACTTGCTGATAGATTTGTAGACGATCCCAACAAAGTGGTCAAAGTCGGACAAGTAGTCAAAGTGCAGGTGCTAGAAATCAACGAGAAACTCAAGCGGATTAGTTTGTCGATGAAAGCAGTTAAACAATAATTACAAACAGCAGATGGCAGTTTATCAAGTTCAATTCATCAATCCTACACTTGGGTTAGATCGCACTATTCCAGTACCAGACGATCAATATATTTTGGATATGGCAGAAGAAGCTGGTATCCGTTTACCATCTGGGTGCAAACAAGGCGAATGTTCTGCCTGTGTCGCTAAACTCATTAGCGGTGAAGTCAATCAAACTGAGCAAAAATTTCTGCGTCCAAGTGAAGTACAGGCTGGTTATGTTGTTACTTGTGTAACTTACCCCTTATCTAATTGCACTTTAGAAACCCATCAAGAACAAATCTTGTATAAATCAGCTCTTTACTATCAGCCTGAGTCGGGAAAATCTAAGCGATCGCAATACTAATCGGTTAAGGGACTTCCAAAAAAAACACTCAACCACCTAACACAAAAAATCTCTCAAACTCTCATTTATCCGTGTCCTCTGTGCCTCTGTGGTTCGTTTATTTGGATAATTTATTTCTTGGAAGTCCCTAAGAAGATTTGTAGGTTGGGTTGAAGGTAGTGAAACCCGACAAAACTCTGAGAATGTTGGGTTTCATTCCTTAACCCAACCTACCTTGGAGTGCTTTTTTAAGTAAAACCTACGCAGTATTATAACCGCTATATTTTTCTCAATGATCGGCCTAACGGTAGAAGCAAATTCTATCTTGCAAGAGAGGTTAAAACCTAGCAGATAGTTGAAGATGAGATAAGAAGTTACAAAAAATCTTTAGTGATTAGGTAAGAAAAATGTTAACACCATTATTAACCGCCCTAGCTACAGCTTTGAGCCTGTTGATTGTTGATTTAGTTGTTCCAGGCGTTAATATTGCTAATTTTCCCGCAGCTATGATTGCGGCTTTAGTAATTGGTCTAATTAACGGTTCAGTTAAACCAGTTTTGTCTGCTCTTTCTTTACCACTTAACTTTCTCTCATTTGGAGCATTTTCACTCATCGTTAACGGTTTGTGTTTCTGGTTAGCAGCAGTGCTAGTTCCTGGGTTCGCAGTTCGCGGAATTATTGGTTTCCTTCTTGGGCCAGTGATTCTAACTTTTGCTAACACCTTCATTAACAACTACTTTGTTGAAAGAAACCTTTTAACCGGCAGTGGTGATGTAAAAACCCAAGGTGAATTACCTTCTAGATAAGTATTATAAGGAGTAGAAATACCAGTTTTCTCACATCTCTACTCCAAATAAATATCCGAAGGTGGATTTCCTAATTCGGCATCTTCAGCAGAATGTAATTAAAGAAAATCACAAAAATACGGCAAAATCATGAAATTAGTTCGTTTTCTTTTAGGTTTGTTAGTGCCTCCTTTAGGCGTTTTCCTGACAGTTGGAGTTGGCCCAACCTTGTTTATTAACATCTTGCTCACAGTTCTAGGTTGGCTACCCGGTAGTATTCATGCAATTTGGGTTATTGCCAAGCATGATGAACAACTGAATAGAGAAGGAAATATTTACTAATACGCAAGATTAATTTTAGAGAATCTTAAGTAGGGTGCGTTATGGCTAAAGCCGTAACGTACCATTTTAGTTTCTACTAGAATTAGAAGATAGTTATAAGACCTAACCCCCTAACCCCCTTCCCGAAGCGGGAAGGGGGAAGAATTCAAATTCAAAGCCTCTCTCCTTTTAGGCTACGGTGTACACACAAGTCTCGTCGCAGCCATATCTTTATTAATAAATCTCGCACTGCGTTTCTATCCCGCCTCGGAATTCATTCCGAGTCTCATAGCTGAAGTCCAATTAAGTGGACTAAATTGATTATTCAGTCCACAAAGCGTGGACTTCAGCTATTAGCCCTGAACTTTAGTTCTGGGCGGGATGTCAGTGAGTGTGATAGTTTAACTCTGACAAAAATGTGGCTAAAAGAGTTGAAACCTATGTGGACAGCACTTGTGTGTACACCGTAGCCTAAAAGGAGAGAGGTTTGGAAGAGAGGTTATAATTGTACCTTACTAGGTCAAGAACCGCTATAACGTAAGTCCTACGATTATGCAATTTAGATATTTTTCAGCCTATCAAGCGGTGGGTTGTACCAAACGCTAATGCACCCTAAGAAAGCTAAGTTTCTAATAATTATACAAATACGTTGATAGGACACGGCAATGCCGTGTCCCTACGAAATTCTATATGTACCAGGATTTTTGTGAACAGCAGTCTAGTCTATTTATGAATAGTATCCCGCTCTTTATTGGCAGGTTCCTTATCTTTGAATAAGTCAGCCGCCGTTAAGAGTAACTCTCTCAACGTTTGTTTGATTTGGCGCTCTTTTCTTGCTAGAGATGTACCAGCTTCACCCAGTTTATCTTCAAGCTGCGATCGCTTCTGTTCTACCTGCACAGCCATAGATTCTGCTTGAGGACGAGCTTTATCGTACCAGTGTTTAGCCTCGTCTAGATAATCCTGAACCTCCATATTACGTCCGCCATAGCGTGCAGCTAAGTTAGCTCGGACAATCGCTAGCTGCGCTTGCAGTTGGGCGTAACGTTTCTTTAACAATCCTGCTTCTTCACTATCTTTAAGAGCATTGATAGCAGAATCAATTGCAGTTTTAGTACTAGCAGGTTTTTCCTTACCCGTCTCTTCAATTTCTGCCAAAATTACATCAACCTCTTGCTGGAGTTGTTCTTCTTCACCATCTAGTTGAGCCTGTAGCCGTTTTATATCTGTCTGAGTTTTAGCAATGCTTTCGTGTCTTTTGCTATTAATCCCTTCCAGCGCTCCTTCAATGGAAGCTGTCACTTCATCTTTAAGTTCGCCACCTTTTTCTTGGAAGTTTTCAATTACAGCAGAAACGGCATCTTTAACAAGATTACGAAGTTCACTAGAGCCTTGCTTAAACTCAGAACCTACTTGAGAAACTGCGGATTTCACAATTTCCCGAATCCGCTCAGTTCTTAATTGCCCAGTTTCTTTAGCTTGTTGCAGGTCTGCTTGAATTTGTTGTTTGATATTGTTAGGCATTTTCAACTCTTAGGGTTTAACTATTTTGGATAATATTTTCTAGACATGTTCCCATACCCACATTATGGCGTAGTCTGATAAAGCTCGGCACTTCCTTTAGATAGAAAATAATAACCCTTAAGAGGTGATGTGTAGCATGTTGCCCATTCATGAGATGATTAATTGTTGGTAGTAATTGAGATGAAAATATGTGGCGAGTAAATATTACTTGTTCAGCCGATGCCTGGAAGCTCTATGGTACTGAATTTAAAGCGATCGCAGAAAAATATCAAGGTGAATTGATTGGTTCCAAAAAAATGCCAGATGGGACTCGCATCATGTCTTATAAAATTGAAGATGTTAGCGATGCCGAAGCCTTTCAAGAAGATTGTGCAAATTTTGCTGGATTTACAACTGACTTTGAATCCTTGTAGTATTGGTTCTGACACTAATCTCTGCAACCAATATGTCCAAATCAGGAGAAGTTAATTGAAAAGACTAGTTACATTAGTATTAGTAATGTTTTTGTTATTGATAAGCACTTTTACTTTACCTGCTAGTGCAGCAGACACAGTTAACGGTGAACAAATATTTAGTGTTCATTGTGCTGGTTGTCATATTAACGGCAGCAACATCATCAGGCGAGGTAAAAATCTCAAAAAGCAAGCGCTGAAAAAGTATGGTATGGATTCAATAGAGGCAGTTACATCTATAGTTACCAATGGTAAAAATAATATGTCAGCCTACAAAGAACGCCTCACTGAACAGCAAATTCAAGATGTTGCTGCTTACGTTCTCCAACAAGCTGAAAAAGGCTGGCGTTAGAAGAGACGCGATTAATCGCGTCTGTACAGGAGTTAGGAGTAGAGACGCGATTAATCGCGTCTGTACAAGAGTTAAGAGTTAAGATTTAAGAGTTATTGATTATCGCTGTTATAAATGGTTCTTAAGAAGGTATAAAGCCTAAGAATGTTGTAATAAGATGTTTACTAACTAATTCTTCATTCCTCTAACTCCTCACTCCTAACTCCTCACTCCTCACTTATCACTCCTCCTAAACTGGAAAATGAACTTACCCACAGCTAGCCGTCTCCAATTCACTCCCGATTTAAATATCTGCCGCATATTAAATGGGATGTGGCAAGTCTCCGGCGCACACGGACGCATTAATCCCAATGCCGCTATTGAGACTATGTTCAAATATGTAGATGCAGGCTTTACCACTTGGGATTTAGCAGACCACTATGGCCCCGCAGAAGACTTTATTGGTGAGTTTCGCTGTCAACTAATTGACACTCGTGGGAAAGATGCTTTATCTCAGGTGCAAGCTTTTACAAAATGGGTGCCTCGTCCTGGCAAAATGACGAAAAAACTCGTTGAAGAAAATATTGATATTTCCCTGAGACGGATGAATGTGGAATCGTTAGATTTGATGCAATTCCACTGGTGGGAATATCAGGATAAAAATTACCTGGATGCCCTCAAATATATGGCAGAGCTTCAGACTGAGGGTAAAATTAAGCATCTAGGTTTAACTAATTTTGACACAGAAAACTTGAAGCTGATTACCGAAGCAGGTATCAAAATTGTTTCTAACCAAGTGCAATTTTCCCTTGTTGACCGCCGTCCCGAAGTTAATATGGTGCAGTTTTGTCAACAGCATGACATAAAGCTTTTTACTTACGGTACACTGTGCGGCGGTTTGTTATCAGAAAACTATTTGGGTAAACCGGAACCGCGAGGATTTGATCTATCTACTGCCAGTTTGAAAAAATATAAAAATATGATCGATGCTTGGGGTGGTTGGCGATTATTTCAAGAGTTGCTAGCTATCCTAAAGGAAATTGCTAATAAGCATGGGGTAAGCATTTCTAACGTAGCAGTGCGTTACATTTTAGATCAGCCAACCGTGGGCGGTGTGATAGTTGGTGCAAAACTTGGTGTATCTGAACATATAGAAGATAACGCCAAAGTATTTAATTTTAGTTTAGATGCAGACGATCGCGATCGCATCAATGCAGTATCTCGCCAATCACGCGATTTGTACCAGCTAATCGGCGATTGTGGCGACGAGTATCGGCGATAATTTCGGGAAAAAGGTGATAATACGGTGAAGCAGAGCGCAAATATCTAACGCTCATCAGAGGAAAATTTTCATTTGCTAGAAACCGCATCATCCCGCCTCAGACAAAAGCGGTAGAGTGTACAAAGATTCTTCACGCATACACTCTGCCGTAAAAGCGAACACCGCTCTTAGTGCTTCTGAGGTAAGAGTAGGATAGTTTTCTAGCACTTGTTGTTCTGTCCATCCCGCAGCAAACAAACCCAATAAGAACTCTACAGATAAACGAGTTCCTTTCACAGTCGGCTTACCCAGCAGAATTTTGGGGTCTGAATGAATGTACTGTCGCCAGTCCATAGTTTTTACTCCGACTAAGCTACAGCTATTGTTGCACAGTATGATTTGTTCGGGTTGTTGAAGGGGAAATGCGATGGCGCAGAGCGATCGCCGAAGGCGATCGCGTTACTCTTAAATTAATTGGCGACAATATAACCAGCTTATGCAATCAGTCCTCTAGACTCGTTCACGAGTATCAAAGACTCGTCGGCGAGTATAAAAGACTCATTCACGAGTATCAAAGACTCGTCGGCGAGTATAAAAGACTCATTCACGAGTATAAAAGACTCGTTCACGAGTATAAAAGACTCGTCGGCGAGTATAAAAGACTCATTCACGAGTATAAAAGACTCATTCACGAGTATCAAAGACTCATTCACGAGTATCAAAGACTCGTCGGCGAGTATAAAAGACTCATTCACGAGTATCAAAGACTCGTCGGCGAGTATCAAAGACTCATCGGCTGTTTGGTAGAGTGTGTTAGCGACAGCATAAGGCAGTAAAAACATCTTGGAAGGTGCTTTAAGTTCTTAACGCACCTTCCAAGGTCACTAACCTACTTCATACATCTGCTTATGCTTGGCTAAAAGCTCTTGATATTTCTCATTTGTCTTTGCTTCTACCCACTTGGCCTTAAATATTGCTGCTGATTCCGCTTTAACTGCATCTACTTCATAAGGAAGAATCTCTTTTTTGGAATCTGAAGTTTCAGAATTTTTTTTATACTTCCTACCGCTTTTATGATTAGCATAACGGCGAGAGCGAGTATAGCCCATTTGGATAAACTTTCGTGCCATATCCGCGCCGACAAAATCATCTTTCTCTAAATAATCAAGAAAAATCTCGTAGATTTTTTCACTCGACTCTTTAGCAATCTCAGGAGTTTTGAACCGCCAGTAGGGAAGGATTTCTGATTTGTATGGTTCAACCAAAAGCACACCCTGCTCACCCTTGCCAACACGATAGAGTTCAGGATGTTGGCGAAAATCAATATTTTTAAAGTCTAAAGAATAATCAAAAGCCATGATAGATTTTTATTAGGAATAGTAAACTTTAAAAAAAAGTTCAACTTCTATCTAAGTATTGAGATTTTGTTTGATTATGCTATCTAGCACCCAATCCGTGAACAGTGTCCTTGCGCCAGGAAATCTGCGTAAAGTGCATCATATTGCCCTCAACGTCCAAGATATGCAAGCTTCCCGCTACTTTTATGGCACAATCCTGGGTTTGCATGAACTCACAGGCGACGAAGTACCCGCAACTCTAACGGAACTTGTCGCATCTGGGAAAGTAGCCAACTTCATCACCCCGGATGGGATGATTCTGGATTTATTTGGGGAACCAGAATTATCACCACCAAATCCAGACCCAGAAAAGACTTTCACCAGGGCGTACCATCTAGCCTTTGACATCGATCCGCAGTTATTTGAGCAAGCGGTGACAGTGATCAGAGAAAATAAAATAGCGATCGCACATGGCCCAGTCACTCGTCCTACTGGTAGAGGTGTGTATTTTTACGATCCAGATGGCTTTATGATTGAAATTCGTTGCGATCCAGAAGCTAGTTAACTTAAGAGTAATAACAAAAGTATCTACTATGACTGCGAAAATCACGCAAATATTTAAACTAATTGAAGACACAATCAAAAAACCGCCAATTCCACACGAACCATACAAGCAATCATTGAAAGCCTGGGCGATGTATTGTTTGCGAGACAAAGGTTTTATAGTCGTTTATGCTCAAAATGCAGATTTTGCCGTTGAAACTAAAGGCGCAGAAAAGTTATATTTCAAAGTTTCAAATAGCCCCGATGATTTAGATAATTCTATTAGCTGGATTGTTTGGGATAGTGCAATAAAAAGCGCCAGTCTCATTCCCAAAAAAATAGACTGATACCAAAATATTTATCAAATGTTTTCCTGATTTTTTAACTATTCTGGCTCATGAATTCTGACTAACTATCTTTCTTCCCCAGACAATTGCCGCACAAATCTTTGATGTTCTGGCGAATTTAATCCCAACTGCAACACAGCCAATACCTGCTGCATATTGCCAGCAAGTAAATCTGACATTGACAACCACAAACCAGGAAATACTTGACTTTTGATAATTCCATCTGCGTCCACTTCTAAGGACACGTATTCTCCTTGTTGCAGACTAAACCAATCTAATTTGTTTTCAAATATTTGCCAAACAATATATTCTTTTACCCCATTTCGACCATAGATTTTTTTCTTGTCATGTAAATCAATAGCAACACTGCTAGCTGCTATCTCTATTACGAGTTCTGGCGCACCTTCGATGTAATCATCATCACTAAAACGAGATTGTCCCTTAGCTGTTGGTGTGATTAATAGCACTCCATCTGGTTGCGGTTCATTGTCTCGATCTAAGCGGACTGTTGGCTCAATTCCCAATCTCACACCAGGAGTGGCAATTTGGTAAGTCCACAACCAACCTATTAGATGACCATGTGGTTCAGCATGACTTTCAAAGCGTAATGGGGATGCCAAGTATACAACTCCTTCAATTAATTCTGCCTTTTGATGACGGGGCATTGCTTGATAGCGGCGCTCAAATTCGTAGCGAGTCAGGCGATCGCCATTCTCTAAAGGAGGAATTCGCTGCTTGAGTGATAGGTTGACCATGATTTTCTGCTCTGCTAAGGAGTTTTACTTTATTATGGCTTGGTGCATATTTTTCTACAGATTTACTAAATCACTATATAGCGCTTCTGGGTTGAGTTCAATACAGACCTAACCCCCAGCCCCTTCCCTTGTAGAGAATGGGAGTAAGTATCAAAGCTTCTCTCCTTTTAGGAGAGAGGAATCGAAGTAAGTTCAGAGTAAACTAAAATCGCTAGAATCAGGTTTTTCAAATATTATTAAATGCTGTTGAGGTAACAAGTTTTTAGTTTCACGCCAAACCAAACCGGCAGCTTGCATTTCTTTACGGACTTGCTTTTGGGTCATCTTGTGCAGACCTTTAATCATAATAAAGGGATTTTCACCCCGGTACTCAACCAGCACTACCCGACCACCTGGTTTAAGTGCTTTCACAATTCCTTGCATAACTTCTTGGGGATACTCAAGTTCATGATAAGCATCTACCATCAACGCCAAATCGATACTTTCAGATGGTAAGTTTGGGTCGCTAAGGGTTGCTAAAACAGGCTCAACATTGGTGATATTTTTCTCTTTTTTGAATAACTCAATGATTTCCAACATTTCTGGCTGAACATCTACAGCCAACACTTTACCTGCTGTTAATAGCGGCGCGATGCGAAAGCTTAAGTAGCCTGTACCAGCGCCAACATCTGCCACTACATCGTTAGCTTTTAGGTTGAGGAGGCTGACTATTTTACTTGGCTGTTCCTCTCCCTCTCGGCTTGGACGTTCTAGCCACCCAGCACCTGTGTATCCCATGACTTTGGCAATTTCTCGCCCCATGTAATATTTGCCGATACCATTTGGACTATGGATTATCCGTTGTTCGTAAACAGCGTAGGCGTAGCCCGTCGTAGACATCGCACCAGTCGCGGCTTGTGCTGACAGAGTTGGATTCACCAGCAAGCAACTCAACATCACAACAAGAGTTACTATAAATTGTAGAAAAAAGTGTAAAAAATTTGACATTTGGTTATGACTGATCTGGATAGCTATAAGCAGCAACTAAAAGAATTTTATGGTAGTAGGACGACTTATGACCATGAGGAAGGTACTCGCCATCCTCTAGATGCCAAGCTTCTACTAGAATTTGTTCCCCTACATTCGGGACAGAAAATCCTTGATGTGGCGACTGGAACAGGTTTAGTTGCGATTCCCGCAGCTGAAAAAGTTGGTTCAGAGGGCTATGTGATTGGAATTGACATGACCCCTGGAATGTTGCATCAAGCAAGACTGAAGATTGCAGCAGCAAAATTAGAAAATATCGAGTTGATTGAGGCAGATGCAGAATATTTCAACTTTAGTGATGCTAGTTTTGATGTTGTCTTTTGCTGTGAGGGAATTGTACTTTTTCCTGATATCCTTGCTAGTTTGCAAAAGTGGTATCGCTACTTAAAACCAGGAGGGTTTGTGGCATTTACTTGTCCTCCCGAAACTGCTTATATGGCGTCTCTTCATCAGAGTATCTGCGCTAGAGTTTTGGGTGTATCGTTACCACATATCCTTGAACCACTGGGGACTCCAGAAAAATGTCGGAATTTGCTCAATCAGGCAGGTTTTAGAGATATCGAAATTAAGATTGAGCCATCAGGACGTTATCGCCCTCTTAGGGATAACGAATTATCTGAGATAGCAATTAATATAAATTTTAAAGGTAATCTTTTGTTGTCAAAATTATCACAAGAACAATTAAATCAGTTACAAGTTGAGTACAAAGCAGAAATTGAGAAACTAGCAACTGATCAAGGTATTTGGGAAGACACTACAAAGTTCTTTGTTCGCGCTCGAAAATAAGTTGATGAGCAAAGCTTTGCTGCTGAATTTACAGCTTGGGGCGATCGCGCATAATAATCTTACCGTTACTAATGACTAGGACTTAGGCATTGACAAGAAATACCAAATATGAATTAAGGTTAAAAACCATATCTTTCGTAAGGGCACAGCAATGCTGTGCCCCTACAGCATCGGCAGTCGCTACAACGGGGAGCCACTGCGGTGGACGGGAACACCTGCATAAAGCAAGTGGCGTGGGAACCCCCCTTCGGGTTCACCAGTCGCCTACGGCGGGAAACCCGCCTACAGCGCTGGATTCACCGCAACGCGCTGCCTCCCCTGTGCGTTGAAATTTCAATCCTCAATTCGCTACGATTTTACGTAAAGCAGTATTAAGTAAACTTTTCTTTAATGATTTGACCTTAGCGCGAAGCCCTGGAAGTTACTGATCTTTGCAAATTAGCTAGAGCGCGATTGTAATCCAAAATAGCTGCAATTCGATTTCCTTCTGCTCTTGTCAGGTCATTTTCAGCAGAGATCACCTCTGTTTGAGTACCCACACCAGCTTGGAACCTCAGCCTTGCTAAATTCAGAGCTTCCCTAGCTTGATTTAAAGCCACAGTAGAACTCTGCACATTATTTAAATTGGATTGTAATTGAGAATAGTACTGTTCTACATCAAAGCGAATTAGGTCGCGCTGGCTACCAAATTCACTCTCTGCGATCGCAATATTAGCTCTCGACTGAGCCGCGCTTGCTCTTGCTGCTCCCCCATCAAACAAAGTGACATTTCCTTCAAGTCCCACTGAATAGCCATCAGTAATGCTGACGCCATCATCATAGCGATCTAGCAGATTGTAGTTGGCTGCCAAACTAATTTGTGGCCCTAGCTGTGAAAGTGCCTGTCGTCGCCGTTGCTCACCAATGTTACGTTGTGCTAATTGCTGTTGCAATTCTGGACGATTTTGAAATGCTCGGAGAATAGTTTCTTCCAGTGTTGGCTGCCAAAGGCCCGCTAATTGTACCGGATCTGCCGCAGTGATATTAACCGACTGTGCCAAACTTAACCGAGTTGCTAACCGACGACGAGCAATTTGCTGGTTTGAGATAGCATTAGTCAGTAGTTGTTGGGCGTTTGCTAAATTCACCTGAGCTTGCAGGACATCGAACCGCGTACCCACTCCAGCCTGTTCTCTTGCTTGGGTATCCCGCAAACTAGCCTGGGCATTTTCTACAGCAGACCGATTAATTCGTACTTCTTCATCTGCTTGTTGCAAATCGTAATATTCAGTAGTAACATTCAGATCGACTTCCAGAGATGTGCTTTCAACATTTAATTCATCTACCCGTAGCTGTTCCTCTGCGGCTCGGATAGCAGCTTGTCGGTTCCCAGAAGTGTAGAGGCCATAATTCAGTTGTGCTGAACCATTGAAAGAGGTGCTGGCTTGAGATGAATTGCTAGTAAAACCATTACCACTGTTAATTAAACTACTGTTGATTGCAAGAGTAGGAAATAAGGCAGCTTGAGACTCGCGTAGGGAGGAGCGACTGCGTTCTAGCTCTAATATGGCTACCTGTAAGTCTCGATTGTTGCGTTTTGCTAGTTCTAAAGCTTGTGCCAAACTGATTGGTACATTTCTCTGAATCCTTACTTCTTCCGGTTTGGTAGGAAATTGCAGAGGATTGGGATTGGGGTTGAGGTAATCGGGAACCTGTACAGGGCTTGAGGAATTCTGCGGTTTTGGGGGAGTTGCTGCACTTGCTGCATTTGGAAAAAAAATAGCGATGCCTGACGGCAAGGCTACCGCCAACGCTACGCTAACCCAGGTAGAATGCACGAACAATAAGCTGAAATTCATAAATAAATCTAGTCATTAATTAGGTTTCTTTGAGGGAACAATCAAAAGTTTTCATCCTGATTGACCTACAGAAATTTAAATCTTAAATTCCCCCTCCAAGGGTTGATATTAACAAATTAGCCTACAATCAAGCCATCCTGAACTCGAATAATCCTTTTGGTTTGAGCAGCGATATCTGGTTCATGAGTGACAATCACAATCGTGATCCCTTGGTCATTAAGTTCTGTCAGCAAACTCATCACCTCATGGGAAGTTTCAGTATCTAAAGCTCCTGTTGGCTCGTCTGCCAAAACTAATGCAGGTCGGTTGACCAAAGCACGAGCGATCGCTACCCGTTGTTGTTGCCCCCCAGATAGTTGACTCGGACGGTTAGATATGCGTCCCCCTAGTCCCACCTTTTCCAAAGCATCTAATGCCCTTTGACGGCGTTTTGGCTTAGGCAAGTTAGCGTAAACCATTGGTAACATAACATTTTCCAGCGCTGTTGCCCGCGCCAATAAGTTAAATTGTTGGAAAACAAAACCTATTCTTTGGTTACGAATATAGGCTAATTCATCATCATCAAAAGTCGTCAGGTTTCTGCCTTCAAAAATATAGTCTCCAGTTGTCGGACGATCCAGACATCCCAAAATATTCATGAGCGTGGATTTACCCGAACCTGACGCACCCATAATCGAGACATATTCCCCTTCTTCAATAGAGAGTTCAATTCCCTTAAGGATTGGAACACTAACTTCTCCTAAGTAGTAGGTTTTAGTAATAGATTCCATCCAAATCATTGTTGGCATAAAAGTTAGGAGTTAGGAGTTAGGAGTTAGGAGTTAGGAGTTAGGAATTACAAATTATTTAGTCACTTCTTAAAGCAGTAATTGGATCTAATTTAGATGCATTCCGTGCTGGAATTACCCCGGCCACTAAGCCAACGCTCAATGAGAGTCCAAAGCCAGCAATGATCGACAATAAAGAAATTACAAAGGGAAATTTGAAAGTGTTTGCAGCTATAAAGGCTAATAAAATACCAGTGACCATCCCAATACATCCGCCAACAATGGAAATCACGATCGCTTCAGTTAAAAATTGATTAAGTATTGCCGAATTGGTGGCTCCTACGGCTTTGCGAATCCCGATTTCTCGCGTCCGCTCAACCACGGAAACCAGCATAATGTTGGCAATACCGATTCCACCAACCACTAACGAAATTCCAGCGATCGCTACCACCATTACTGTAAATAAACCCACAATACTAGTGAAGGTACTAACAATATCAGCTTGATTGGTCAGCCGAAAATCATCAGCTTGCGGCGGATAAATGTTGTGACGTAGCCGTAAAAGATTGGTAACTTGAAACTGAGCGGCTTCTAACTGCTCCTGATTAGCGCCTTTAACTAAAATTCCATTTACAGAAACACCTACCAGAGCATTGTTCCCAACTAGTCTCTTCGACATACTAGTTAGAGGAATGAAAACCTGGTCATCTCGATCCATCGGCCCCTGAGAACCTTTAGGTTCCATCACCCCAATTACTTCATAAGCCTCTCCCTGAATCCGAATTTTCTCACCGATAGGATTTACACCCTGTCCAAAGAGTGTTCTTTGAACTGTAGGGCCAAGAATAGCTACCTGTGCGACAGTATCTAGTTCTTCTTGAGTAAAATATCTCCCTTGTTGGGGGTGAGTATTTCTAATTTCTGGGTAGTTCAAATCTGTGCCATAAATGGTTGTTGAGGTGTTCTGTCCTGCATATACAACTTGGGCGTTGCGTTGAAGATAAGCAGAAACCATCTGTGCTGATGGCGCTTGTGTAGCGATCGCCTTTGCATCTTCCCAAGTCAACGTGCTGCTAGAACCTACCCCTTGACGGACATTCCCGCTTCTTGCCGCACCCGCTAAAATTTGGATGACATCTGTACCCAATGCTTGTATCTGTTGCTCAACCCCCTTTTGCACTCCCTGACCGACAGAAGTAATGGCAATGACTGAAGAAATCCCAATAATTACGCCCAACATAGTTAGACCTGTGCGTAATTTGTTACTCCACAGAGTCTCTGCCGCCATTGTCAAGATTTCCAGCAACGGCACTGTGCGAGTATTCTTAGTTTTGTAAAAGCCCTTAAATATCTTAAACATAAAGTTTTATTTGAAACTCAATACAATTCAGTTAAGCATTTCTTCCTTCTCTTCCTTTGCGTCCTTTGCGGTTCGTTAAAAAAGTTGAACCTTTTTACTCAGCAGTTGAGCCTTTTTACTCGGCAGTTGAGCCTTTTTACTCGGCAGTTGAACCTTTTTACTCGACAGTTGAGCCTTTTTACTCGGCAGTTGAGCCTTTTTACTCGGCAGTTGAACCTTTTTGCTCGGCAGTTGAGCCTTTTTGCTCGGCAGTTGAGCCTTTTTGCTCGGCAGTTGAGCCTTTTTACTCGACAGTTGAGCCTTTTTGCTCCAATACGGTTCAGTTAAGGCTTAACTCTTTGTCAAAGTTAATTTTTTTAACGAACCGCAAAGACGCAAAGAACGCAAAGGAAGAGAAGAAAGAAATGCTTAACTGAACTGTATTGCTTTTTACTCCCGTTTCTGTTCCATCCCCCTGCTCCCTTGCCTCTTTTTAACTAAACCGTATTGATTTAAAACTAACTTTAAGGGGAACCACCGCCTTGACGACCACCACCAGAACGACCACCTCCGCCTCCGCCTCCTCCTAGACCAGGGAAAACTCCTCCTCTTGGTGTTGATTGCGGACGCGATCCTGGTGGGAAACTGAGCAATACCCTTTCGTTTCCTGTCAATCCAGATTTAACTTCGGTAAAGTTATTCGCGGTGACACCAGTCTCAATGGGAGTAAATACAGGTCTGTTATTCTTTCCTGCCACAAACACACCTGTGGCATTTTCTTGCCGCACTACCGAGGCGGTTGGCACTACTAAAACATTTTGAACTTGGCCGGCTTGAAAATCTACTTCCGCATTCATCCCAGACCGCAGTAGCCTTTGAGGGTCTGAAAGTGATACTCTCACTTCAAAACTAGTGACGTTTTGCTCTACTATTGCTTGGGCAGCAATTTGGCTCACTTTACCTTCAAAGGTTTTTCCTGGGTAGGCATCCGCCTTAATCGAGACTTTTTGACCAAGGCGGATTTTGGAAATATTTGTTTCCGCTAAATTTGCAACAACTTCATTTGTTGAAGCTAGAGACAAGATTGAAGAAGAAGAAGAAGAAGCTACTTCACTACTGGCAGTTGTAGGTGTCACGAAAGCGCCGGGATCAGCAAACTTCTTTGTCACCACACCATCAAAAGGTGCGCGAATAATTGTGTCATTGATTTGGGCTTGGATATTTTGCAGCGAACCGCGAGCAGATGTTACCTGGGCGCGGGCTGCGTCAATATCTTCTTGGCGCGTTCCGGCTTTCACAAGTGCCAAAGCTTGCTGTCTTTGCTTCACCACAGCTTGTGCTTGCTCGATGTCTTCTGGACGTGACCCGGCTTTTTGCAGAGCCAGTGCTTGCTGTGCTTCATTTACATTAGCTTGGGCGCTGTCGCGATCGGCACGGTTTTGGTTAAGAGTCTGAAGGGAAATACCGCCTGCATTGTAAAGTTGTTGATTACGAACAAAATTATCTTCTGCTTGGCGGAGGGCGGCTTGAGTGCTTTGCAAGCGTGCCTGTGAAGCAGCAATATCTTGAGAGCGATTGCCTGCTTGTACCTTTTGCAGATTCGCTTGGGCTTCGTCTAATGCTCCCTGTGATTGACCAATATCTTGAGGGCGATTGCCTGCGATCGCCTTTTGCAGATTCGCCTCGGCTTGTGCCAATTGTCCTTGAGCAGACGTGAGTTGCCCCCGCAGGTTGGAATCATCCATGTAAGCGACAATCTGTCCTTGTTTGACGATATCTCCTTCTTTCGCCAGCAGTGTTTTCAAGATGCCTGAATTTTTCGGGCTGAGGTTGATTGACCGCTCAGGTTTCACCGTTCCGTTCGCTGAAACTGTGATTGTTAAACTCTGCCTTTCTACAGGCTGTGTCAGCACCCGGCGGCTGGCTTGTTGACGGGGAGCAACCGTTACTTGGTAATAAACGGCATAGCCAATTCCACCCAAAAGGCAAAGAGCAATTAGCCAAGAGAGCCAATTACGTCCCCCCTTTTTTTTCTTTACCTCTGGAACCAAAACTGGTGAATCTACGGTGTTATTTGTATCAATTTTCATATCTGATTTGTCTATAAAGAACGGCTAAAACTATAGCCTGGTAGCCTTATACTGACAATGATTTTGAGTTTTTAGTGTTTTAAAGGTTTATTTGCAGTACCAATCCACTAGGAAGTCTGAAGTAATCGCACTCTAACTAATCTCCCAGCAGGAACAATTTCCTGATTAGGAAGAAGAATATCCCCGTTGGGAAGTCTATTGCGATCGCCAACAACATAGACTTTCGTCTGGGCACTTGCAGGGGCAGTCAAGAGAGTGGGAACAATGATCAGGGCAGCAGCAGCTAAGACTATCGATATCCGGTTTGCTTTTAACATGGAATTGATTCCTTATTTGCATTAAAGTTATATTTTGCTGAGGTTTGAATTCAGCAATCTTTAGACAGTTATTTTTGTTTTGGTATGAAGGTGTTTAATATTTACCTCTTCGTATAAATTCATACATATTAATTATTGCTTAAAACGTCCAAAGCGATGTATGACCAAAGTCATTAGTAATTCCAGACTGATGTATGACCAAAGTCATAAGTTTTTTTAACTAGTTCCGTGGGTTTAAGTCCCCCGGTTCAATAAAAATTTTGTTTTGTGTTGGGGTTAAATCCCCATTACAAAACAAAATTTACGAAAGCGTTGCGGGGCGAAGCCCATTACGAACTTGTACTGAGCGACTTGTGCCGAGCGTTCGCGTAGCGTCTCCAAGAGTTGCCGAGGTAAGCCGAAGTATTACGAATTACGAATTATTTAATAGGGAGTGGGGAATAGGGAGTGGAGAATGGGGCATTGGGCACTTGTACTGAGCGATTTGTGCCGAGCGTTCGCGTAGCGTCTCCAAGAGTTGCCGAGGTAAGCCGAAGTATTGGGCATGAGAAAGAGGATTTGGGGACAAGGGGAAAGACTTATTGCAAGTTCTCACCTCTTGTCCCCAAGTCCCCAAGTCCCCCCTGCCTCCCCTGCCTCCCCTGCCTCCCCTGCTTCCCCTGCTCCCCCTGCCCCTCATCCCCACTCCCTCCTGCCTTTCTTTGTAAGATTTTGCTACCGTCAACAGCGCAGATCGTTTAAGCTAGCTGAAAGATTCTTTGATTAGTGGCTTAAAGGCGGTAGTGTGCCTAAACATGTTCGTTTGATTTCTTTTCTAATGGTCTGTAGTTTATGGAGTATGCCAAAAGCCGCTAACGCGCAGGCATTAATACCCCATACATTGCAGCTAGATGGGACAAAGTTAGAGAAGCAGGGGTTGAGCTTGGCACAGGAAGCGGCTCAACTGGCTCAGTTTCAACAGGTTGAATTAGCTTTGCCACGAGCGCGGCTGGCTAGTCAACTCGCTCCTAAGAATGATAAAGTTTGGTTGCTCTTAGGTGGATTGCAACTGCAAACTAAAGAGTTTGACGGGGCGATCGCTAGCCTGAAAAAAGCGCAATCTATCAACCCCAAAAATGGTGATATTCTGTTTGCTTTAGGTTCAGCTAATTTTCAGCAGAAAAATTACCAAGCAGCTGTTGTCAATTACCAAGATGGTTTGAAGTTAAAACCCAATGATCCAGAGGGTTTGTTTAATTTGGGTAATGCTTACTATTTGCTGGGTCGATTGCCAGATGCGATCGCACAGTACAATACAGCAGTTTCTCAAGATAAAAAATTCTGGCCAGCGCTCAACAATATTGGCTTAATCAACTACGAACAGGGTGATATCCCCGAAGCGATTAAGCGATGGCAATCTGCTGTAACCCTTGATAAGCAAGCCGCCGAACCTTTATTAGCCTTGGCAGTGGCACTGTATACTAAAGGCGATGCCTCCGGCGAGCTACGCTTACGCCAACAAGGATTAAGCTTGGGAGAAGCCGCACTCCGCATCGATCAGCGCTATGCTAATTTGGATTTCCTCAAAGAAAATCTCTGGGGCGATCGCTTACTGTCTGATACGAAAAAATTCTTAGAATTACCTCGTATTCAAGCAGCCCTACAGCAACGAGAAAACTCATCATCAGCCCCTGGACAACAGCCTACTCAATAGGAGTGGGAGTGGGGAGTTAAAAGTTAGGAGTTAGGAGTTGGGAGTTAAATATTTCAACAGTTATCAGTTAATTTGTCCGTTGGGAGTCAGAGTCCCCCACAACTAACAAGTGGTGTGTTTCAGTCGGGGTGGTCACGTAGGTCTGCCGAAGTGTCAAATCCCTGACTGAAACCGCGATCACTGTTTACTGTTCCCTGTTCACTGATTTAACTCCTCACTCATAACTCCTAACTCCTAACTCTCTTATTACCACTTGCCTAATAGCACCTTTTCGTAGTACATCTATACTAAACTGATTAAATACAGGAACTAGTACAGGTCGGCGGAAATAAACCTATCATTTCATTACATCCAGAAAGCCCAAATTAAAGCATGTGTGACTTTTGAATGCGTGACTTTTGACTTCCGCCTTGCGGAACTAGTCGCCCAAAAATGTTTGCGGGCGAGTATTCCTGAAATAAGTGGTCAATTCTCAGTGGTCGTCTGTGGGTAGAAGTGCGATGATTTGGTCAACAAACTGTTGATGGTCAACAACTGGCTTAGAAATGTAACCATCAGCGCCGCTTTGCTTGAGAAAGTTTTCGCGATCGCCTTCCATAGCATGTGCCGTCACCAAAATAACGGGTAAGTTTGCTGTTTTTGGATCAGATTTTAACATTTGTGTAATTTTGATTCCATCAACAGATTTACCTTGGTAAACGCTTCTAGACAGAGAAACATCCATCAAAATCAGGTCGGCTTCTCCTGATTGGGCAATTTTTATTACTTCTTCGACATTTTCAGTGTGTTTCACACCCAAGCCGCCACGCTTGGACAAAATTTTGGAAAAAACACGAGCATTAATTAGATCGTCTTCGACAATTAAAACAGTTTTCATGAGATTTTTAGTTATAGAGGTAGAGGTAAGGTGATTAGGCAATTGAAAATTTAAAATGAGAAAATGCAGTCATGGCAAGTATCCTGGCTATGGAGTCTATACAAATTAAGTGTGCAGCATATCATTCGATTAAAACAGCTACCTGCTATCTGTTTCCTTTTTAATAGTCAATGTACATCCTGTCATCAAGGATGATACTACTGCTTTTTCTTCTATGACTATCAATATTTTGTTAGGAATCCCATTTCATCCGTTATGCTGTGGTTGCTGCAATATTGAGTTCCGACGGCTTTAATGTAGTTAAATTTCAGGGAAAAAACTCATGGCAAAACAGTTAAACCTTCTCTCAACGGGACAGGTAATTACAACAGCCCTGCATACCGAGATGCAACGGTCTTATCTAGAATATGCCATGAGCGTGATTGTCGGGCGAGCGCTACCAGACGTGCGTGATGGCTTAAAACCAGTGCATCGCCGTATTTTATATGCCATGCACGAACTCGGTTTAGTACCAGATAGACCCTATCGAAAATGTGCCCGTGTAGTGGGTGATGTGTTGGGTAAATACCATCCCCACGGCGACCAATCAGTTTACGATGCTTTAGTCAGGCTGGTACAGGATTTTTCTAGCCGCTATCCCTTGCTGGCAGGACACGGGAACTTTGGCAGTGTCGATAATGACCCGCCAGCAGCGATGCGTTACACAGAAACGCGCCTCGCACCCATCAGCCATGAGGGAATGCTGACAGAAATTGGCGAAGAAACTGTGGAATTTGTCGGGAACTTCGATAATTCCCAGCAAGAACCAACGGTGTTACCTGCTCAGTTGCCGTTTCTGTTGCTCAATGGCTGTTCTGGTATTGCCGTGGGAATGGCGACGAATGTTCCACCCCACAACTTGGGGGAAGTTGTCGATGGGTTAATTGCCTTAATCGACAACCCAGATTTGCCAGATGAAAAATTATTCGAGCTAATTCCAGGGCCAGACTTTCCCACTGGTGGAGAAATAATTGGTGAGGTGGGAATTCGGGAAGCATACACCACAGGTAAAGGTGGAATTCTGCTGCGGGGAGTTGCAACTCTGGAGGAAATTCCAGCCACAAGGGGAAGCAAGCGACGGACGGCAATTATCATTACAGAATTGCCTTATCAAGTGAATAAGGCTGCCTGGATTGAGAAGGTAGCGGACTTAGTAAATCAAGGTCGCTTGCAAGGAATTTCTGATCTTCGGGATGAAAGCGATCGTGAAGGGATGCGGGTGGTAATTGAACTCAAACGCGATACCAATCCCCAAGAAGTTCTCCAGCATTTGTATCACCAAACTGCTTTGCAAATGACTTTTGGGGCAATTCTCCTAGCAATAGTTAATGGACAACCCCGCCAGTTAAGTTTGCGTCAACTGTTGCAGGAGTTTTTGAGTTTCCGAGAAGAGACGCTGAACCGTCGCTACAATTACGAGTTGGAGAAGGCCCAAAGTCGTGTGCATTTGGTAGAAGGTTTACTCAAAGCACTATCTAATTTGGATCAGGTAATTGAAATTTTGCGGCAAGCTCCCGATGGCAGTACGGCAAAAATAAACCTTTGTAGCCGACTAGATTTGAGTGAGGTACAAGGAGATGCAATTCTGGCTATGCCGTTGCGTC
Organism: Nostoc favosum CHAB5714; assembly: GCF_020829495.1. Lineage (GTDB taxonomy): Bacteria > Cyanobacteriota > Cyanobacteriia > Cyanobacteriales > Nostocaceae > Nostoc > Nostoc favosum. Next base: position 99,915 of record NZ_JAIVFQ010000002.1, read on the forward strand.
GCCTCACCAGTTTAGAACAGCAAAATTTGCAGCAGGAATTTGAGCAGATAAGTGAACAAATTAGATTGTTGGAGCTATTACTGAGCGATCGCCGAGAATTACTCAAGGCACTGAAAAAAGATTTGCGATCGCTCAAGCGCAAGTACAACGATCCCCGACGTACTAAGCTAGCGCCTACCAGCAGCGACACAAGGATACAAGAGGACAAGGGGACAAGAGGACGAGTAGAGGAAGAAGAGGAACTTAAATCTTCTGAACCAGCAGAGGAAGCAATTTTAGAGTTTACCCAACGGGGTTATGTGCGCCGCACCCAGCCATCTGGGAGAAAGTCAAAAGCTGAAAATGGTCTGCATGATAACGACTTCATTATCCAAACTGTGTTGACTGACACAGAGAAAGACTTGCTAGTACTAAGCGTTAGTGGCAAAGTTTATCCTGTGAAGGTGGGAGAAATTCCCCCAACCACTGGACGTTCCCCACGAGGGAAACCTTTGATTACTATGCTTAGTAGTACTGCTCAAGGTGCTCAAGAAGCTGTAGTCAGCCGCTTTTTGCTGCCGGAAAATCTCGAAACTAAGCAGATGATTCTCATAACAAAACAGGGACGGATTAAGCGGTTGTCTCTGGGAGAATTTACTAACTTGACTCGGCGCGGAATCACGATTTTGAAGCTCAAAGACGATGATGAATTGTCATTTACCCAGTTCACCAAACCAGGGGATCATCTGATTTTAGCTAGTTCCGGTGGGCGACTGTTGAGGTTTGCAGTCAATGATGAACAATTACCGATCATGGGACGCACAGCGATGGGTTTACAAGCATTTCGGTTATTGAAAAATCAGCAAATGGTTGGCTGTGCCACCGTCGGGAAAGATGACCAGCTACTGCTAGTTACTCAAGAAGGATATGCCAAGCGAATGCCTGCGAGTCAGTTAAGAGCGGCTAATCGCGGCGATTTAGGCACGCAAGCGCTGAAATTTGCCAGCAAAACTGACAATTTAGCTGGTATGGTTATAGCGATCGCATCTGGCGAGGTAGCTTTAGTGACGAATAAAGAGCGGGTAGTGCGGTTACCTGTGGAAACAGTACCTATTTTAGGTAAGGATGTGAAAGGTGAAAGCATTCTTCAACTCAACCGTGATGAAAAAATCATCACCGTCACCGAAGTGCGATCGTAAATTAGGGTGATGTTCAACTTGCGACAAGCCAACTTGCAAGATTTAGAGGCGCTAATCCAACTGCGTCTCGAACTCCTGCGGGAAGCTAGCGATATTAAAGGTGACTCTGACACCGCAAACCTAGCAGAAGCAACTCGAAAATATCTTGGCGAAAAAATGCCGTTGGGTGAGTTTTTAGCTTGGGTAGCTGAAGTGGATAATCAAATTGTTGCCACTAGCGGCTTGGTATTTTTTGAAAGACCCCCTTACAACGGCAATCTGTCAGGCTTGGAAGCCTACATTATGAACGTTTATACAATTCCCATGTATCGAGGACAGGGAATTGCAACAGCATTATTAAAGGAAATTATCAGCTTTGTGAGAGTAACTGAGGCAAAACGCCTCTGGCTTCACACCACTGAGAATGATAAACGTATCTACGAGAAGCTTGGTTTTGTCTCGACTGTCATGGTTTACCGCCGTAGGCATCGCATTGAATCAGCCCTTAGAGCGAATTTCTACGGGAATGGGATTTCGTGGTTTATACCATTTATCTCAAGCTTTTCTACGTGGTGATGCTAGTAACGCTGTTCCCTATTTTGTTGAACGTCAAAAGCTGTTTGGATTAGTCAAAACAAGGCGTAAGCGCCATCGACTGATTGACGCTTACACCCTTTGGGCTTTATCTTCTTAAGTTGACACCAATGCACATCTGTGCGCCCCTACGTAAAACTGTCTTTCTCCGACGAGCGAGAGAAACTTGAACTTTAGTTCAAGACAGGGAGAGGTTCATCGAACTCATGTTAAAAAAAGTTTACTACCTTGTTTACGTGAAAATATCATATCAAGCGCTATGTGGAATACGCTCAATTTCAGCATATCCACTGAAAATAAGTTTTTGACCTTCAGTTTCTAATCGGTTGAGCCGCATTTTCACTCCATCAAGGTCAAAACGATCAAGATCAACCATATTATCTAAAATTTCTACCAGCGCCACGCTCAAGGTTTGCGAGATTTCCCGTTGTGCTTCTGGCACTTGCTCAAGTTCAATTTTTGGATCTTTGAAGGAAACTCGCCGCCGCCTTTCAATGCCTAAAGTTAGGCTCATGTTCAGGGGAACGAGTTCGCCATTATTTAAATCTGCTTTTGCTACAAGCTGTAAGCGATTTCCTGGCAATAGCTGTACCTGGACTTCCGTAAAGGAAACTGGTTCACCGCCAGATAATTCTGTCAGCGATGGTACGGTGAGGTTAAGCAGGCGCTTTTTCACCAGTTCCGCATTAAAGGCTTGGTTTATGCCTGCTTCTGATAAAATTACCTGAGCGATCGCTTGAGTGGGTTGCTTAAGACTGAGTTTGCCACTTAAAACCGAGCCGAAGTCAATGGCAACCGCATCGGTTTCAAAAGACATCTCCTCTACCGCGAAATCTTTCCGAATCACCAAGCCACGACCGCTCATTTTGAAGCTATCAATGCTGCCTTGCAACAGTTTGCTGGAGGGATAGCAGCGCACAAAGACTTCTACTGACTCGCTCATGCTAAACAGGTGGCGAATCGTTTGGCTGGCGACCGTGTTGAGCATCCGCTCTCCCCAATCTGTGCCTTTAGGATCTTGTAAACCAGTAAGTCCGCCGAACATGTGGTTTTGGGTCTCTAGAAGTTCTTTGTACTTTTGTAACAAACTGTGAAGAATACAGCAAGCGATCCCGTGATTAATTGTGCTGATGGGTAGGTATAGAAGGGCTGATGGTTGATAGCTAAATGTATTAAATGTTACGAGTTTGACTTAGACAGGGAGAACGTCGCAGCATTCATGACATTAGGAATCATACGTTAAAGTTTATGGGCTAAAGGCTTCAGAATAAACACCCTACTCTTGAGGGTCAAGTGCGACTTTTAATCAAGCTGCGATCGCTTGCCCAACAAAATATATGATTTAAGCATCCTGAATCAGCTTTTCTTAGTGCCATTCGTTTCAGACTATATGTTATTAAAAACCACATCTTTCGTAAGGGCACAGCATGGTCTATTTCCGATCGCAGAATAATTAAGAAAAGCCTGAAAACTTCCTATTTTAGGTAATGCACATCACGATGCATTTGTACAGTGCGTAACTCCTAATAGCATCAGATTTTCAAACGGATACTGATTTTTCCAACGGTAAGCATTAAAATCTCTGAAATCTATCGACAAAATTCTTCCATGCCCCAGATGTTCTGCCAAAACTATTAACGAAGCATCGGCAAGATCCATTGGTAAGTTCGCATATTTTTCCATCAGTTCACAAATACGTTTACCATGATGGGGTTGCAAATCAAAAACCGTAAATACCTTTAAAGATAAGTTATTAATGAAACTTACTTGGGCGTGATTGCCCATCTTTGTTAGCAGTAGATAGCAAGTCTCTGTAACGACAGCCCAAGTCGTAATCAGAGGTTCGTTGACATTGGCAAGTACTGTTATTGCTTGAGTGTGGTACAAGTCATTTCGATTTGCTAAGGCTAACCAAAAGCCAGTATCAACGATAATCATACTTAGCTTTCAAGCCATCTCTCAAAATTAATTTGTAATTTACAGACAGATCCAAATCTGTATGACCACAACCAATAAAGCCTGTTTGGGTCAGCATTGATAAGGCGTTCTTTTGCTCCTGCTGAAGCTGCTGGTAATACAATTCAATAGCAGACTTAATCACATCTGTTACTGCCTGACTAGTCTGCTGTTGGATGTAAGCTAGTTTGTCAGCATACTCTTCATCTAATCGCGCATTAATTCGCATCGCTAGGTTCCTTTGTCGTACAAGTTGTATGACAAACATAACATACCTCCTACCTCGTCAACAACTTCCGCCGCAGATTATCTAACGCTGCATTCGCGCTGACATGACGAATTAAAGCTCGACCTCTCACTGTACCAAACTGATACTCAAAACTTGCTACTTCATCCTTTGGCCCAGCCAAACCAACGTAAACTAAACCCACCGGCTTAGTATCTGTCCCTCCAGTTGGGCCAGCAATACCAGTAATACTCAATCCCCAAGTTGTTGCAAGGCGGGTTTTGACTCCAACAGCCATTTGCTCTGCAACAGTTGCGCTTACCGCCCCAAATTTATCTAAATCTTCCTGGTTAACCCCCAGCAGCCCAACCTTCACCGAATTGTCATAAGAAATTACGCCACCCCAAAAGTAATCAGAACTCCCAGAAATCTCAGTCAACATTTGCCCTAAACCGCCACCAGTGCAAGATTCTGCCACTGAAAGCGTTTCTTTTGATGCCCGCAATAACTGACCAACCACGGAAGCAAGAGTATCATTATTAACGCCGTAAAAATCTAGTCCGGCAATTTCTTTAAGTTGTTTTTCAATGGGCGCAATTAACGTTTCTGCGGCTGCTTCTGAAGTGGCTTTAGCAGAAACTCGCAATCTTACTTCCCCCTTACCTGCATAAGGGGCTACTGTGGGATTTGGCAACTTCAAATAGGAAGCAACTTTTTCCGCCAAAGCAGATTCACCAATACCCCAAAACTTTAAACTCCGGCTGTAAATAATTTCTTTACCCCAACCTTGACTTTTGAGAAATGGTACGGCTGTTTCTTCCCACATCAGGTGCATTTCACTGGGAACACCGGGAAAGGTAAAAATTGTGATTTCAGGACGGGGTAGCCAAATGATACCAGGTGCTGTTCCAGTGGGGTTGGGGAGAATTTCTGCACCTTGGGGAATTAAAGCTTGCTTGCGGTTACTTGGTGACATAACCCGACCACGTTGGGCGAATTTTTGAGTTATGTCTTCGATGATGTCAGAACGTTCTACTAAGGGAACTTTAAAAAAATCGGCAATGGTTTCGCAGGTGAGATCATCTGGTGTTGGGCCGAGTCCACCAGTGAAAATGAGAATTTGCGCTCTGGAAATAGCAATTTCTATAACTTGCTTCAACCGTTCTGGATTATCCCCAACCACTGTTTGATAATAGTGGGGAATTCCGAGTTGCGCTAATTGTTGCGCCAAAAATTGAGCATTGCCGTTGAGGATATCTCCTAGCAGCAGTTCAGTACCAACACAAATAATTTCTGCACTCATTGGAAGGAATAGTAAGAAGTTAGGAGTTAGGAGTTAGGAGTTAGGAGTTAGGAGTTAGGAGTTAGGAGTTAGGAGTTAGGAGTTAGGAGTTAGGAGTTAGGAGTTAGGAGTTAGGAGTTAGGAGTTAGGAGTTAGAAGTTAGGAGTTAGGAGTTAGAAGTTAGTAGTTAGGAGTTAGGAGTTAGGAGTTCAAAACTTAAAACTCATCACTCTTAACTCTTAACTCCTAACTATCATCTCAGGCTAATGCTGGTACAGGAATTTCCAGGTGAGGATATAAGGGGAAGCGATCGCACAATGCTGCTACCCGTTGCCGACAATCTTGGGTTACTACGTCGGAATCTGGAGAAAGCAGGCGATCGCTAATAATATTTCCAATCTCGGCAAATTCTGCTACTCCTAAACCTCGCGTGGTCATTGCAGGCGAACCTAACCTCAGACCACTGGTAACAAATGGCGATTGCGGATCGAAGGGAATAGTATTCTTGTTAGCAGTAATATTCACAGTACTGACTAGCTGATCCGCCTGCTTACCAGTTAGACCTACAGAACGTAAATCCACGAGGATTAAATGATTATCAGTGCCATTAGACACTAGCTTTAAACCCCGGTTTTGTAGTTGTTCTGCCAAAGCACGAGCATTTTCAATCACTTGGGCAGAATAGGTTTTAAACTCAGGCTTTAGGGCTTCTCCAAAAGCTACTGCTTTACCAGCAATGACGTGTTCCAATGGGCCGCCCTGGCTACCAGGAAAAACAGATTTATCTAGCTTTTTACCTAGTTCTGCGTCGCTGGTCAAAATTAAACCACCTCTAGGGCCGCGTAGAGTTTTATGTGTAGTTGTTGTTACTACATGACAATGAGGAATGGGATCGGGATGAAGACCACTAGCAACTAAACCAGCGATATGGGCAATATCGGCAAGTAAGTAAGCGCCGATTTCATCAGCAATACTACGGAACTTTTCAAAGTCAATTATACGGGGATAAGCCGAATAACCACAAATCAAGAGCTTAGGACGCTCCCTCAGCGCCAGCTCCCGAATTTGATCGTAGTCAAGTTGTTCTGTTTGTTGGCTGACATTGTAGTGGCTAACTTGGAACCACTTACCTGAGACGTTTACAGGGGAACCGTGGGTGAGATGTCCCCCATGAGACAAATCCATTCCCATAATTTTGTCTCCTGGTTCCAACAGCGACAGGAACACTGCAAAATTCGCTTGTGCGCCAGAATGAGGTTGCACATTCGCATGAGCAGCACCAAATATCTGTTTAGCCCGGTTAATTGCCAGTTGCTCGATTTTGTCGATATACTCACAACCGCCATAGTAGCGTTTACCAGGTAATCCCTCGGCATATTTATTTGTCAGTACTGAACCTTGAGCCGCTAGTACAGCAGCTGAGGTAAAGTTTTCACTAGCAATCAACTCCAAGTGATCTCGCTGACGCTGTAGTTCGTCGTTGATTAACTCCGCGATCGCTGGATCGGTGGAGGTAAGAAAGTCTGAGTTAGTCTTAGTCACTTCAATTATCCTTGTGGAAATTTGTACAACGGCTGATTTTAGTTGGATACAGCACCTAACAGTCCACTCTCAAGAGTCCATAGCCCAAAGTCTATAGTTCAACGATTTTTGACTGCTCTACAGAGGCGATTAATCGTCTCCGTACTATTGAGGTTTATTTGTGCCAACTTATTTATTATTAGACGATTAATTATCATAACGTTGGTTTTTGAAGCTGCGTTAAAGAAAGCTTGTTGCGTAGGCGTAGCCCGTCGGAGACATCGCTCCTCTGTAGGACAAAAAGCTAAACGCCTCAGCAATTGACTGTGCGTAATACAGCACTTGCGGAACATGGCTGCAAAGTTCTACGCTGGAAAACTTAAGCACTCGGTATTGTTGACAAATGAAAAATTTTTTGAAGCTTACCTTTGACAGCGAACAAACAGCATTAGCTATTCGAGTTGATCAACAAGCTGAATTACCAGATGCTCTTGAGCGAATAGGGCTTGGCGGTTCGCGTTCTGTTTTAGTAGTGGTGGGGGGTGCAAGTAACATCAGTGAAGCCGACTTTCTCCGCATTAAACGGTTGTTTACGGAAGTTTTAGCCCCCATCGCCGAAAGTTTGGGGGCTTATGTTGTGGATGGAGGTACGGATGCGGGAGTAATGCAATTGATGGGTGAGGCTCGTACCCAGATTGGTGGTAAATTTGCTTTGATTGGTGTAACACCCCAAAGCAAAGTGGCTTTACCTAATCAACAAGAACCTGCTGCTGATTTGACACCCTTGGAGCCAAACCATACTCATTTTGTACTGGTTCCTGGCGATAATTGGGGCGACGGGTCTACTTGGATATCTTACGTTGCAACTGTGCTGGCCAATAATGCACCTTCGATAACTGTACTTTTGAACGGTGGTGAGATTACTTTTGAGGATGCGTTTTCTAGCGTTAATAGTGGAAGGTTAGTTGTTGTAATTGCTGGTACTGGTAGAACCGCAGATATACTTGCAGATGCCTTGCGTGGACAAGCTACCGATGAGCGAGCTAAAAAGTTAGCTAAATCTGGTACATTACAATACATCGACTTAATCGACATAGAGAAGGGAGTTAAAAACTTAGGCGAAATAATTAAGGGTTTGCTTTCTAATTAGGAGCGAAAATGGCAAAAAAAGATAGTTATCATGAATTTTTAAAGGAAGAATTTAACAAGTTATTTGAAGGTATGAAGTTAGGCGATGTGCAAAAACATTTTTTGCGATCGCGCTGGTTAGACCAAGTACTCTGGATGGAAAAGAAAGCGAATTTTTCACGCGATCGCCATTATTTGTTGCGGATAACGACTATTGTTGGTGGTGTAATTCTCCCGGCATTGGTAAGTCTAAACATCAACACTACTCTACAAGTTAACAATAGAGCCAGGGATGTCATTATCTGGTCAACTTTTTGTTTGAGTCAAATAGTTGCTATTAGTGCTGCCATTGAAGAGTTTTTTCACTATGGAGAACGTTGGCGACACTATCGCCGTACAGTCGAATCATTAAAAAGCCAAGGGTGGCAATTCTCACAGTTGACAGGCCCTTATCGTAATTATACAAGCCATGAACAGGCGTTTAGTCTTTTTGCAGGTAATGTAGAAGATATTATTCAACGAGATGTGGAAATATACTCCACTCAAGTTGTACAAGAAAAGAAAGAAGAAAAAGAGAGTCAAGAAAACTCTATTGTGATGCTAAATACAAAAATAACCAATTTGCAAGAAAAGAAAGAAGAAGAGTAAACTCTTTCTTGCAATCTGCTCCCATTTTGGATTTTAGATTTGGCGGAAAGTCTGAGCTAAGGCTTCCTTAAGTAGTCAGACAGAATTAATTACACAATGTCATTGCGGGAGCGAACGCTCGCAATGACTGTAAATATTTTTGTCCTACTACTTATGACACAACTCTCCCAGACAGATTGCTCGTAATTATTTTTTAAATTGGTATGAAGCAAAAACACAAAGGCGCCAAGCAAATTTTAGTACCTTTGTGTTTTGGCTTGAGGTAATTAGCTGCCCTTGGTTACAGTCTCTCCAGGGCCAGCAGTGACAATTATCAGATTTTCCGGCTTAATTAAATCCTCAATTGCCTGTTGCATCTGAGCCATCGTGACTGCTTGAATCTTCTGGGGAAACTCTCGGATTTCTGAGCGTGAAAGTCCCAAAACAGCATTATTCAAAATGATGCTTGATACGTCACTGGGATTAGCTAAATCCACAGGATAGCTATTAGTAATTGAGCGTTTTGCCGTGTTGAATTCAGACTCAGTTACTCCTTGCTCGCGCAACTGTTTGAGTAAAGCGAGAGTACTGGCGATCGCTTTTTGGGCATCACCAGGAGCAGTCTGCATCTGAATCAAGAACGGGCCGGGATTGATTCCGGCGGCAAAACCACTATAGATACCGTAGGTTAGACCCTGGCGATCGCGCACTTCCGTACCCAAACGGCTCGCTAAGGTATCACCACCTAAAATTTGATTCAGTACCAGTGCTGCATAATAACGTGGGTCTTTCCGAGAGATACCGTTGTAGCCGATGTAGGTAACAGCTTCGGATTTACCAGGTATGACTTTGTTTAAACGTGTCAAAGTTTGCGGCAATGGCACGGATGCTATTTTCAGAACAGGTGGCTTACCTGTGGCTGACCATTTGCCAAACGCCTGATTCAGCAAAGTTTTTACCTTAACTGGATCAAAGTCTCCCACTAAAGCGATCGTTGTGTTATCTGGTCGGTAGTGTGTCTGGTAGAAGCCAAGCAAATCATCACGAGTAATACTCTTTAAACTCTCGGCTGTGGGAAAGCTATGGAATGGATGATTTTCTGGGTAAATTGCCTGCTGAAATACTTGTCTTCCTAAACCTCTGGGGTCATCTAGCTGGACTTTGAAACTTATCAGTGCCCGTTGGCGACTCAGTTCTAACTGGTCGGCTGGAAAAGTCGCGTTTTCTAACACATCTGCCAGAGTTTGAATCAATATCGGCAGGTTCGCTGAGAGTCCCTCACCGCTAACGCTAACTCCCTCGCGGCTGGCACTGAAATTCAAATCGGCTCCCCGGTCTTCTAAGGTTTTTGCTAGCGTCAGAGCATTTTTAGTCTGCGTCCCATTCATTAAGTTGGCCGCAGTCAAATTCGCTAATCCAGCTTTTTGGTTGCCGTCAAATTCAGTACCAGCGTCAATTTGTCCACTCAGGTTAATGGTGGGGAGGTTGCGATCGCGCAAAAGCAAAACCCGCAAACCATTATTTAAGGTAAACTCTTCTGGTAATGATTGTTTGCCCGAATCTGTAGCTGATGTGGCAGGTGGCAGATATTTCGCCAGTTCTGCTGGATCTACAGGCTTACCAGGGCTGAAATTTTCTACTGTGCGACCAGAACCAGCGCTAGAAGTCCCTGGTTTACCATCTGGTTGAGTTGGCTCAAAGAAGCCGATGGTTTGTTTCGTCGGATTGAGGTAGTTTTTCGCTACTTTCTGTACTTGGGCTGGGGTCACTTTTGCGATCGCAGCCAGATACTGTTCAATAAAATGATAATCGCCAGCCACAGTTTGGTTATATCCCAATTGGCTTGCCTGACTAGTGATGTCTTGGTTACCCAAAATAAAAGAGGCTTGCAGTTGCGTCTTCGCCCGGTTCAATTCTTCTGTGGTAACTGGCTGCTGTTGCAATTTTGCTAAAGATTCCTGAAGCACCTGAGCAATTTTCCCTAACTCTTGACCCGGAGCCGCCGTAGCATTAATTTCATACCAACCTGGTTCAATGAGTTCGGCAGCACCGCCACTCGCTGAACTAGCGAGTCCAGATTCCACCAAAGCCTGGTAAAGCCTAGAACTACGTCCGCCTGTGAGGATGGCATCCATTACATCAATTGCTGGGACATCAGGATGCTTGATATCTGGCAGAGGATACACTGCTTGCAGTAGTGCCGCACTTCCAGGTTGCTTCAAAACAATCGGTGCTTTTTTAGTAGTAGGGGCAACCGGAGAAGAAGCGGTGGTATTTCCCCTCACCGCGTCCTTGCGTCCTTGCGTCCCCGTGTTCTCTTTTCCTCGTTTTGCCAACTTCCCATAAGTTTCTTTAACAACTTTGAGTACAGGTTCTGTGGCAAAATCCCCTGTAATCACCAACGTGGCATTTTCTGGGCTGTAATAGGTTTGGTAATAATTCCGCACCTGCTCCACCGTGAATTTCTCTACATCAGCTTTTGTGCCTCCCACAGGTAAGCCATAGGCTCTATTAGGAAAAGCATCTCGCATCACTGCCCGACTCAGACGATAGCCTGGTGAATTTTCGTACCCCTGTAACTCGGAGATTACCACCCGCTTTTCACTTGTCAGTTGTTCAGGCCCAACTAAAGAGTTTTCCATGCGATCGGCTTCCAGTGTCAACAATGCTTCGAGTTTGTCTCGTTGCACTGTGCCAAAGTAAGCTGTTTGGTCATAACTAGTAAAAGCATTGAACTGGCTACCCAAGGCACTAAATAACCTTCCAAACTGCACAGGACGGTCAGTTGTACCCTTGAACATTAAATGTTCTAGCTGGTGAGAAATGCCATTCTCTCCCTTAACCTCGTTACGTGAGCCAACTTTATACCAAACTTGTACGCTCACTACTGGAGCGGTATGGACTTCTTTAGTTAGCACCGTTAAGCCGTTGTCCAATACCGTTTTTTGCACCCCTTGGGTGAATGAGACAGCTGATACAGGTGCGGCTGTTGTTGGTGTTGCAGCATTGGTGAAATTGCCCGAAAAAGGCAAAATACTTAGCAGAAGGCTAAGAAAAAATCCTATAAGCATATATGAGCGTAGCTTCATAAGCAATGGAAATCGCTTTTACATAATTATTTAATGCTAAGTCATCTCTCAAGCTTCAATCAGCATGGAAACACTACGATTGGTGCTGCGTGCATTTCAAGATAATGACATCGCAGTATTTGGGATACACCTTACCCAGAAGTAGAAGCGATCGCGTTTATCGAATTGATGAAGCAGTCAATACTAAGTACAGCTTTGCGTAAAAGCGTAGCGTTTTTAATGCAAGCCAACGCATTAACAATGCAGCCGACGCATTAACAATGCAAGCCAACACATTAACAATGCAAGCCAACGCATTAACACCCACAAGGGGATGAGGTTTTACGCACGATCTATAAATACGGATTATCTACCCTTTATGATGCCGCCTTTCTTGCTTGTACCCAGAGTGTGTCTGCGGAGTTTTGGACGGCTGATGCTGCACTGGTTAGACAACTCATGCCCCGACCTGCTTATCTCCGAGAAATAGGAGAAATATAATTGAACTTATGGAAATAATGTGGTGCGTTAACGCAGTGTAACGCACCCTACAAATAAATCAACCCCTAAACTTCAACATCCAAAGTACGCACCAAAAAAGCCCATTTATCTGCGGCTTCTTCGATAATTTTAGCTGTGGGTTTACCCGCACCATGTCCTGCTTTTGTCTCAATTCTAATTAGCGTTGGCGCATCACCAATGTGAGCCTCTTGCAAAGCTGCGGCAAATTTGAAACTATGAGCAGGGACAACGCGATCGTCATGATCGGCTGTGGTAATTAAGGTTGCTGGGTAAGCTGTATTTGGTTTGATGTTGTGTAGTGGCGAATAAGCATACAGCGCTGGAAACTCTTCTGGATTATCTGCTGAACCATATTCGGAAGTCCAAGCCCAGCCGATGGTAAATTTGTGGAACCGCAACATATCCATCACGCCGACTGCTGGTAAAGCTGCACCAAACAAATGGGGACGTTGCGTTATACAAGCACCCACTAATAAACCGCCGTTACTACCACCTGCGATCGCTAGCTTCTCAGTCTTAGTATACTTATTAGCAATCAACCACTCACCAGCGCCAATAAAGTCATCAAAGACATTCTGCTTTTTATCCTTCATTCCTGCTTGATGCCATTCTTCGCCGTATTCTCCACCGCCGCGTATATTAGGCATAGCATAGACACCACCCATCTCCATCCACACCAAAAGACTTACAGAAAAACCAGGTGTCATTGAGGCATTAAAACCACCATAGGCATAGAGATAAGTCGGGTTATTTCCATCTAACTTTATGCCCTTTTTATGAGTGATAAACATTGGTACTTTAGTACCATCTTTGCTATGATAAAAGACTTGTTTAGTCTCGTAATCATTAGGATTAAAATCTACCTGTGGCTGGCGGAAAATGGTACTTTTACCAGTTACCATATCGTAGCGATAGATAGTTCCTGGTGTGGTGAAACTGGTGAAACTATAAAAAGTTTCGGTATCATGACGCTTACCTCCAAAACCTCCGGCTGAACCCAGTCCAGGTAATTCTACCTCACGAATAAACGCACCTTTGAGGTCAAATATTTTAATTTGGCTGTGAGCATCTTTGAGGTAATCAGCAACAAATTGGTTATTGAGTACGCCTACACTTTCCAACGTTTCTGCTGATTGGGGAATAATTTCTCGCCAATTTTCTGGTGCAGGGTTTTTGGTGTCAATTGCAATAACTCTTCCCCGTGGTGCATTTAAATCCGTGCGGAAATAAAACACGTTATCATCATTGTCGATAAAGCTGTAATCTGCCTCAAATTGGTTAATTAATTCTACGACTTCAGCATTAGGGTTAGTCAAATCTTTAAAGAAAACCAAATTTTTGGAGTCAGTACCTAGCCAAATTGAAATTATTAAATAGCGTCCATCTTCAGTAACACCGCCACTAAAACCCCATTCCTTTTGGTCAGGGCGATGGTAAATTAGTACGTCTTCTGATTGGGGTTTACCTAATTGATGATAGTAGAGCTTTTGATAATAGTTAACATCTTCTAATTGAGTTTTTTCATTTGGTTCATCGTAGCGACTGTAGAAGAAACCTTGATTATCATGTGTCCACGACGCGCCAGAAAATTTAATCCATTTCAGGTGGTCTTGGAGGTCTTCACCAGTTTCGACATCGCGTACTTTCCATTCTTGCCAATCAGAACCAGAGGCAGATAGACTGTATGCTAAAAGTTTAGCATCCTCGCTAATAGACAATCCCGAAAGAGCAACAGTACCATCTTCTGAAAGTTTATTAGGGTCGAGTAAAACTTTGGGTTGGTCGTCGAGGGTTTTCAGAGTGTAGAGGACACTTTGATTTTGCAGTCCGTCATTTTTGAAATAAAAGTAGCGTTCAGTGGAACCGTCTTGCAGAGATTCGCCTTCTTTAAAAGGGATACCATATTTTTCATAATCCCAAAGTTTGGTGAGGCGCTGTTTAATTTTTTCCCTGGTAGGAATTTCACTCAAGTAGCCAAAAGTAACTTGATTTTGTGCCTCAATCCAAGCCCTTGTTTCTTCAGAGTCAGGATCTTCTAACCAACGGTAAGGATCTGCGACTAAAGTACTGTGGTAGTTATCGACTTGATTGCTTTTGTGGCTAGATGGGTAGGTGAGGGTTTTTTTAGAGGAGGGCATAATCTCAGGTCAAAAGTGCTTCTTTACATACTACAAAGATAGACCCAAGACGTAGAGCATATACTGACCAAACCTGCGGGAAAATTCCAATTTAAGATCAGCCCTTCCAAGTTGACTGGTCAAATCTCTTTTTTTTCTCTCTGCGCAACGGACACTTTGCTCAAGTCGGGAAACCTGCCCACGCAAGTGTCCTACTCCGTGTCTCTGCGGCTAAAAATTCTTTTATTTAACCGCAGAGGCACAGAGAAGCCAGTGCGTTGGGCGGGTTTCCCGACTTGAAGCAACTGGCGCAACACAGAGTTAAGAGGTTAAAGTTTATTAAGCAAAATTTTTACCCAGCTTGAAAGGGCTATTCTACAGCAGCATTTAGTAGACTACTTGCCACCAACCGAAGGCTGGGCCGATAAAACGGATAGTTGCCCATGCTACAACCATAAGTCCAATGCCTATCCAAGCACCACGACTTGTCCAACTGACAAATAATTCTGCTTGTTTTTTTGTGATGGGAAGCCAAGGCAAGATGCGAGTCTCTTGACCGTATGTTTCCCCTAGTGTGGTTTTACGACGCTTTGCTTCACCCATAATCAGCAACTCAAATTTTTACTTAGGTTCTATCTAAATTTATCTTGCCAGGAATCATAGCTACAGAGAGGCAATAAACTGATAATAGTGCTTGCTTTTAGACGATCGCGCTTTGGTTGACAAAATTTAAATTGGGCATTGGGCATTGGGCATGGGGCATGGGGCATTGATAACTGAACTTTAGGCGGAATTTTCTTCATCGGTATTAGAAAACAGACTGGGGTCGAGATAGTTAATGCGGGCCAGAGGACTTAAAGCTGCAAGAATTTGAGCGCCGTAGCTGCGATTAACTACACGACTATCAAGTAAAGCAACAATACCTTGACTTTCTCGAACTGGAGCGATCGCTCTTTGTAATTCACTCAAGGCAGCTGGCAACAAATATAAACGAAACCAATCTTGATGCGATCGCTTATAGCGAGCTACCCTACCAGCTACTAGCGGATTTTCTAAAGATGGTAAAGGTAAAGTAGCAATAATTAACAGATGGGGTGCTGGCAAGACTCGCTGATGTTCTCGCCAAAATTCCCAACCGCTAATCAAAATACCATTTTCATCTAAACAAGTTTTTTCGACTTGCACCCGCGAACCAAACTCTGAGGCCAGAATTGTTGCAACTTGAGACTTGAGTGGTACATCCCCCACCAAGACAACCGTTAATCCTGATGCTGTAGCACTTAGACAAACCAGTGTGCGGACTTTGTGAATAAATGCCGCTTGAAATTCTGGCGTGTTAGGTAGGGGCAATTTATAAGGGACATACAGTTGAATTGCTTCTGCTTGATCTGAAGAGAACTTCAGGCAAGTTAAATCGTCCAAACCAAGGCGCTGTCGGAAAAGGGGAGCCTCAGTTTCCGGTTCTATGGCGCTGCCAATTAAAACTACTGGTTGTCGCTGCCATAAGGGTGAGAGGATTTCCCCTAACTCCATTGGGGCGTAGTGTAAAGAAAATAAACCTTGTCGATGGGCAATAGTCGCCCAGAAGAGGGCAGGGGGGGCAGGGGGAGATGAGGGGGCAGGGGAGGCAGGGGGGGAAAGATTTTCATCAAGGGTTTGAAATTGTTGCCAGAATTTTTTCCAAGGTTCTGGCAGTGCTTGTACTGACTCTAAAGCAGAATAGAGACGGCTTAAAATTTCTATTTCTGGTTGGGAAATTAGGTAGCACTGATATGGATTGACAGGATGCTGAAGAAGTTCGTGTGTAAGTTGTATCCGTGCTTCACGAATTACCTCAGCTTGATTTGGGCAAGCCAGCATGAGTTGCTCCCAATCATCGGGTTGAATATCTTGGGTAAGTTGATGACGCACCCAATCTTCTAGATCATCTACCCCATCAATAATTGTGGGGATGCCTTGGGGAAAGCAGGAGCCACCAGCAAATTGCCCTTTTAACCAAGCTTCTGGAGAGGTCAACAGTAGCCCTTGGAACTCAGCACTAGGCCAAGCATCACCTGTCCTAATCGCTTTGTTGGCTGGTAGCCACTGCTGTAGACGGGGAATTTCCACCCGCAGCAGAAGTTGCTGCACCGCTTCTTGAGCAACAATAATTACAGGGCCATGCCACATCAGGGCTGATGCTACGAAACTAGTACGATATCGCCCTTGATAGCCACAAACCGCCCCTACTTGAATTAGGGCACTACGTCCCAGGCGCAAGGCGCGTGCTACCAACCGTGCCATCGTCAAATGATGGGGCCAGGAAGGGAACCCCGCCTGCGATCGCAAAAAGTTATGTAGTGAAAAATGAACTTCTGCCTCAATCACACGCTTTTAATTCCATACAAAGTGACTTTTACGAACAAAGCCCCACTTCTATTATGTTGTCCTTTGTTATTTGTCATTTGTCCTTTGCTAATGACCAATGACTAATGACCAATGACCAATCACCCAATACCCTGAATTATGCCAACTTACACAGGAATTTCCAGCGAAGCCTTCAGGCATCCACTAGATCGCCAAGCCGAGCAAGCTTTACGAAATTTACCAGGATTTGATTTAATCGCTCGTAAATTTGTGGAATTTATCTACGAACGCCCTCAGTTAGTCTATCTAATGGGTAACACCATCCAAGTCGGGCCGCGTCAATATTCCACTATTTACCAGATGTTTCGGGAATGCGTCCGAGATTTGGACATTTACCCAGAACCGACACTGTTTGTCTCGCAAAATCCCCAAGCAAATAGCTATGCGCTGGGGCAAGAGAATCCTTACATAGTCATAAATACAGGGATACTAGACTTACTAGACGAAGCCGAGATTCGGGCGGTGCTAGCCCATGAACTGGGGCATATTAAATGTGGTCATACTATTTTAATTCAAATGGCGATGTGGGCGATGAGTGCTGCTTCCGCCTTGGGAGAATTGACCTTCGGCATCGGTAATATTGTCACACAAGGTTTGATTTACGCCTTTTTTGAGTGGCGGCGTAAAGCCGAGTTATCGTCAGATCGCGCCGCACTACTAGTCATGGATGACTTGAATCCCGTGATGTCAACGATGATGAAACTCTCTGGCGGTAGTAACAAATATGCCAACGAATGTAGTTTACAAGAGTTTATCAAGCAGTCAGAAAATTATCAGGCACTGGATGAAGATGGACTAAATCAGGTGTATAAATTTTTGATCTACAATGGCGCTCAGGGTACGATGTTGACCCATCCTTTCCCAGTGGAACGCTTGCATTATTTACGGGCGTGGGCAGTATCTGAAGAATACCAGCAAATTCGCCGAGGAAATTATCAGCGATCGCCTGCTTCAGGATCAGTAAATGTTGCAGCAGAATCTTCCGCGAATGAAACAGAAACTTTACGCCGTCAAATTGAAGAATTACAACGGGAAATCGACAGAATGAAAAGGTCTGAGTAGTTCTGAGTGCTGAGTGAAGTTATATTATATAGTGCATTAGATTTGCCTAATGCACTATATATACTTTTAGCACATACTTTGTCTTAAGGATTTCCAGAAATTAAATTATAGCGGTTCTCGAATGGAAGCAATACACTTTGACCTCACTTCCATTCCTCTCTCCTAAAAGGAGAGAGGCTTTGAATCTTGTTCCCCAACGCTAGCTCTTAAGGGGCTGGGGGTTAGGTCTGTATTGGACTCAAGCGAGAAGCGCTATATCCAATTTCTTAGAGCGAAAGCGATGATCAGCTTCTTCCTCCCTTGCTTACACAGCGATGGGACATTTTTTTAGTTGGAAGTCCCTAAGTAAAGTTTTGCGTAAAAGCGTAGCGTTTTTAATGCAAGGGAACGCATTGGCATTGCATTGAGATGCATTAACAAGGCCACCGCCGCATTAACAATGCAAGCCGCCGCATTAACAATGCAAGCCGCCGCATTAACAAGGCCGCCGCCGCATTAACAATGCAAGCCGCCGCATTAACAAGGCCGCCGCCGCATTAACAATGCAAGCCGCCGCATTAACAAGGCCGCCGCCGCATTAACAATGCAGGGTATGCCAAATTTAATTCGCTACGAATTAATGAAATGACGCGATGTGCAACTTATTCTTAAAACCCCACTTCCATTCCTCTCCCCGAAGCGGAGAGAGGCTTTAAGTCTTGCTCCCCTTCCCTCTTAGGGAAGGGGTTGGGGGTTAGGTTTGAGGGAAAGTTGCACACCGCGTGAAATGCTGTACTAACGTTGTAGCCCTAAAATGAGGACTAAAGTCCTCACTACAAACCTTTAGATGTAAGCATTTCTGAATATGGCAATTCACTTGACAAAACGGTTTTCTGTGTTCGCTGCTATTCTAGCTCTTGTCCTTTCCATGCCGGGAATTGCCTTAGCTGCACCCGTTCAGTTCCATACTACTTTTGGTGTTATTTCCGCCCAAACTACCAAAACTGCTAGCTACTCCACCTCGTCGGAGATTAACCTGACTCCCTTACAACGCCAAGAACTCCAGGCTGTGCGTCAGAGAAGAAACAGGGAAATTGAGGCAGTCTTAAATACATCGCAACGTGCCCAACTTAATCACAATCTCCGGGCTGGTAATAATATCAATCAAGCCCTAGAAAAACTGCATTTGCAACCAGAACAGCAAGATTTTGTAAAGGCGATCGTGCAATTTACTAACTTGAAAATGAAGGCTATTTCATCTAGGCATTCGCTAACAGTAGACCATAAATAAAGGTTTGACTTGTACATTGGATTATTGAATCGTTGTCATAGAAGATATGAATCATATTTTCTATGACCAAATAATTATTAATTCATAATTCATAATTCATAATTTCAGCTTACTTGCCCCATGCAGTATCAATGGAGACACAAAAATGCTTAATCATTTTTCAAGCCCCCGCATTAATAAGCCACTGCGGTCTTGGGGTCTCCCCGCGCGAGAGCAAGTGGCGTGCGTGGGGTAATAATTATGAATTAGTAATTAAAAATTTATGAATTAATTTGACAGCCTTTTGGATAAAATGCTATCAAGCGATCGCACTTTTTCTTGTAAGTATCTTACCTACTATTGCCCAATACGCTTAGAAGGTGTTTGAAAAGTCCTCTTGTTGGTATCAAAAGTTTTAGATCCCTCTAAATCCCCCGATAAATTGGGGGACTTTGATTCCGGTTCCCCCCTTTTTAAGGGGAGCCAGCGCGGTCTTGGGGTCTCCCCAAGTGGAGCGACTGGCGTGGGTTAGGGGGGATCTAAAAGTGCCTAAAGTCACAGCGAACCACTTTTCAAACAACCTCTTAGGTTAAGGCGTGATCCTCCCTAACCCTCCGATAAATTGGAGGGAATTAGAGCAAGCCTTATGAAGGAGTCTAAAATTGCCAAACCTATGGAAACATTTGACTAATATGGATTTCAATTTCTGGAAATGCAATCAAAGATAAAGTTGCATCCTCCTGCAAAATAAATTCAAGATTGTAGCCTTTCAAGCTCGGTTCGCGGAAAACATAAACCTGATGCTGATTCACATCCAAAATCCAGTAATCAGCAATTCCTGCCTTAGCATATAAAGGTGCTTTCTGTTTCCGATCCGTGTCTAGCGTTGTATCTGCTACCTCAATCAATAAAAAGATTTCATTGGGTGCAGGATGACGATCAATGTACTTTCGCGCATCAATGCGGACAACGGCAATATCTGGTTCAGGTTCCGAGTATTGGCTTAATTGAATGGGATCTTGCACCCGAACTAAGGCAACTTCTGCCAGCGACCGCTTAAAATAATCAGACGCACATAGAGTTGTTGCTGCGTGTGGAGGATTTTTGGCGCTCATGGGGATAACTTGCCCATTAATCAGTTCTACCCGTTCATCCTCTGTAATAATACCCGTTTCAAAC
This sequence comes from Nostoc favosum CHAB5714, assembly GCF_020829495.1. GTDB lineage: Bacteria > Cyanobacteriota > Cyanobacteriia > Cyanobacteriales > Nostocaceae > Nostoc > Nostoc favosum. Next base: position 120,009 of record NZ_JAIVFQ010000002.1, read on the forward strand.
ATCCGGTGATATTCGTTTACAGTCCACAGGCGGACTCTAGTTTGTGTCATTGTGTATTTCCTTTAGCGATGCCTGGGTTGGGCTACGCCTACGCACATCAATTTTAGGCGATATTATCATCTGCAAAGTGCAAATATCTCTTACTCTCAACTTTTGCAGCAACTATAATTAATCTTGCCCCCTGAAAGTTCCTTACCATGTCGGAAGAAGATATCCGAGCCGCAAGGCTGGAGAAAGTAGAACAACTCAAGCAGCTAGGGACTAATCCCTACGCCTATCGTTGGGAATCTACCCATCATGCAGCGCAGTTGCAAGAACAGTTTGCCGATTTAGCCAGTGGTGAAGAAGTTGATTTAGAAGTTGCGATCGCTGGACGCATTATGGCGCGTCGCGTTTTTGGTAAACTGGCTTTCTTCACCTTGCAAGATGAAACTGGCACAATTCAGCTTTATTTGGATAAAAATCGCATCCAAGAAAGCATGGCAGATATTGATGCTGATGCCTTCAATCATTTAAAACAACTCACAGATGCAGGCGATATCCTGGGAGTTAAAGGTACTATTAAACGGACTGAAAAGGGCGAGTTATCTGTCTACGTTAAACAATATACTATCCTGACTAAATCCCTGTTGCCCCTACCCGACAAGTGGCATGGATTAACGGATGTTGCCAAGCGCTACCGTCAGCGCTACGTTGACTTAATTGTTAACCCGGAAGTACGGCAAACTTTCCGCCGTCGCGCCCAAATTACTGCCGGTATTCGCCGTTATTTAGAAGAACGAAATTTTCTGGAAATTGAAACGCCAGTTTTGCAAAGTGAGACTGGGGGTGCAGATGCGCGTCCATTTATCACTTACCACAACACTTTAGAAATGGAGTTGTATCTGCGAATTGCCACAGAACTTCATCTCAAGCGGTTGATTGTGGGTGGTTTTGAAAAGGTGTTTGAATTGGGGCGGGTTTTCCGCAATGAGGGAATTTCCACTCGACATAATCCCGAATTTACGACGATTGAAATTTACCAAGCCTACGCCGATTACAACGATATGATGGCGCTGACTGAGGGGATTATTACCACTGTCGCCCAAGATGTACTCGGCACATTGCAAATCACCTACCAAGGGGAACCTATAGATTTAACACCACCTTGGCGGCGGGTGACAATGCACGATTTAGTTAAAGAATTCACAGGCTTGGATTTCAATTCTTTCCAAACATTGGAAGAAGCAAAAACAGCAAGTAAAAATGCTAGTATTCCTGGTATAGATGAAGCCAAATCAATTGGAAAGTTACTGAATTTAGCTTTTGAAGAGAAAGTAGAAGCTAATTTAATTCAACCTACCTTTGTAATTGATTACCCAGTAGAAATTTCGCCCCTAGCAAAACCTCACCGTTCTCAACCTGGTTTGGTGGAAAGATTTGAGTTATTTATCGTAGGGCGAGAAACTGGCAATAGCTTTTCAGAACTTACCGATCCCATTGATCAAAGAGAACGCCTAGAAGCCCAAGCTGAAAGAAAAGCTGCTGGCGACTTAGAAGCCCAAGGTGTAGATGAAGACTTTTTGACAGCCCTTGAATACGGTATGCCGCCTACAGGTGGTTTAGGGATTGGGATTGATCGGTTGGTAATGTTATTAACTGATTGTGCCAGTATTCGGGATGCGATCGCCTTCCCGCTACTCAAGCCTGAAGGCAGCGTTATTAAGCAATTTACCTATGAGCCAAAAACTCAAACACTGACTATTGAATTTGATAGTGGAAGTGTTTACGAGTATTTCAAAGTACCTCCCAGTGTGAAGGAAGACTTAGACAATGCACCGTCTAAAGGTCAATACTTTAACAAGTTTATTAAAGGGAAATTTAAATTTGAACAGTTGAGCTAGTAAAGATGCATGGGGCGGTAACTCGCCCTATTCATTAACATGATTTCCATTTGGTAAGAATTCAGAATTTAGAGTTTCGCTTGGAGTGTAAGGGCATATTTCTGGAAAAATTTGCTCACCTAATTTAGTCTCTCGCATTGCCAAAGCTAAACCTAGTTCATAAACAGTGGGGAAAACTTCGTCTAAATAAGGTTTCAAACTAGGGCTATCTTGCAGAAGCAGCTTAATTTGAACACGTTGCTCTTGAATTGTACCCAACCAACTATTGCTACGTTTTTCAGCTTGAAACTGCCATTTCAGCAGGTGTCCTAACAATACTCCTAGCCGATTTCTTAATTCTTGTCGTTCTCTTCTGCCCAAAGTTTCAATTTCTTCAATTAGGTTAACAGTATCTAATTGATCCCACTGTTGAGTTTTGAGCAAGCTAACTTGCTGTTGAGTCCAAGTATAGAAATCTGTTTCATACAGATGAGATGTGTACATCTTTTCGACAGTCATAAGCTTTTATTTAGCAAAACCGTGATAATGACTTTGGATAATCTAGGACTTACGCACAGCTAATGAAAAACGAACCACAGAGGACACAGAGAAGCCAGTGCGCCCTTGCGGTTCCCCGACTTGTTCGCTCTTAGCGTTCCCGCAGGGTAGCAACTGGCGCGTCACGGAGGAATGAGAGTTTGAGAGAGTTTTTGCGTAAGTCCTATAATCAATGGTAGAGCGATGCCTACGGCGGCAAGCTACGCCTCACCTACTATATAAAAAAAATATTGGGTGGTGCGATGCCTACGGCTGCAAGCTACGCACCACCCAACCTAAAATAATCTAAAATCTAACGACTAATTCGCTACTTCAGCCACCTCAATCACGCGCCCTTCATAGTCCTTGACCAAAAAATTCAGGGGCTTTTGGTTGCGAATCTTGAATTTCAAACCGCGCACTTCGACTCGCATTAAAATCATTTCCAGGCAGTCGTGATCAAAACAAACGTGGCGTTGCTGATTTTTGCTACCTAAACTCGCCCCAGTAATGACATGTAGCTGGGTGTTTTTCTTCAATTGATACCACAGCCCATCGTTGGCATTATTCATCATTTTGCTAGACAAGCTCGGCCCAGTAGACATATATAGTGGATCAATGCCAGTTGCGCCAATAGTTTGTTCGTAATTGTAGTAGTAGTGCAATGGCACCTCAGCTGCTGGCAAATCTAGCAGCCCTTCATACAACTGTCGGGCAATCTCCAAATCCGACACCATTACAGTGTGTACTTTTGGGGCACTGGTGAGGAACATCCACATTGCGCCAGCGTAAGCTGCAAGCAGCATCACCATAATGCCTTGAGTGGAGAACAGGCTATCTAAGGGCAGGGAAGGCAGAAAGGAGCCTAAGGTAAGGGGACTGAGCAGGAACGATATCACACTAACTGCTATAACCATGAACAAATAAGGATTCTATAAGGGAGCCGATTTTATGATTGTCGATTAAGACTAAAATTAAGTCTTTGTTTCTAGTTTATCAATACTCAAGTAGTCTGAGTTTGGGGTACAAACTGGGCAACACCAAGATATTATGCGATTAGCTACCGGAGTGCAATTCCCAAAACTATTTTAACAACTATCCATCGAAAGGCTTATGCAAATTCCTCATTTCCCGGAAGCTAATCACCCCCTGGTGAAGTCGCTGTTCCATCACAGTGACCATGAACTACTGACTCTGTTTCAGCAAAATCCAGATGCCGGAAAGTACTTCACGGTGATTTTTTGTCGCTATAGTCCCATAGTGTATACCTTAATTCGGCATTCGGCGCGATCGCCTGTGCAGGCAGATTATCTGTTTGCCCTCACCTGGCGGCATATCTACTACGAACTCGGTGGACTAAATTTAACCGCCTCTGAATCAGGCGAGGAAACTTTAACCATGCAAAATTGGTTAATTAATATGACAGCTTTTTGTATTAATGAGATTAAAGTACCATCCACAGAAGCAATTCATTATTCTCTGCAAGCGACTTCGCCGCCGCTATGGTGCTATGTACAACAGGCATTAGACCAACTACCACCAGTTTTGCGATTAATCGTGTTAATGGCTCAAACTTTCCACTGGAGCGAAACTAGAATCGCCGCCTATCTGCAAGCCGAAGGAGAAGCGATCGCACCTAATGAAGTAGCCAATTTTCTTCAGGAAGGCTATCGTATGCTAGAGGATAAATTACCCACAGATATCCGCGCTATATACTTTGGGGAAGATTTAGCGCAATCATAAATTAAGTGCAAATGCGTATATTGTTTGTCTTCAATTTAAAAACTTAAAACTTTTTCTTAGACCTTCTACTTAAACCCGCAACTTTAGGGGTAATTTTTATGAAACAACGGCTTGTATTTCCCAGGCAAAAGGTAAGCTTAATTTGTGTAGGTGCGATTTCTCGTCCCCAAATACTTTTACAGAGCTTTTTACTGTTTACTTTTTTGCTGAGTCCCATAGCTGCGAGTGCAGTTGATATTACGCAACAACTCCACCGTCCTTTAAATAGTTCTGTTGGGCGACAATCAAGAGATGAAGCAGATGGCTTGCTGAGTATCGGTGAAAAACAATACGCTTCAGGATATGCCGATAAAACAATTACGTCTTGCTTGCGGGCATTGGAACTATATCACGCAATTGGCGACCTGAAAGCACAAGGTCTAACTTACAATTTGCTTGCTAAGGCTTATGTGCAGATTGGTAGTTTAAAAGAGGCGGAAGATGCTTTAAGAAGAGGATTAGCGATCGCTCGTGATACTAAAGACTTCCAATCTCAGGTTTTTGTGCTAAATAATATCGGTACATTTTTCCTGCAACAAGGAGAATTTGCTGCTGCCAGCAATTCTGTTGAAGATGCACTCGCAATTGCTCACGGTGTCAAAAACATTGAAGGAGAAGGACTATCTTTAAGTAATTTGGGTTTAGTAACTGCCAGGTTAGGAGATTATAACAAGGCGATTAAATTGTATGAAAATGCTTTAATTTTCCGCCGTCAGACTGGCGATGCCATCGGTGAAGCAAATACCTTAAATAATTTAGGAGATGCTTACTTAGCATCTGGAAATTATCAGGATACTATTGGCACTTATGGGGCAGCAATGCAGATAGCTAAAACTAACCGCGATCGCACTAATGAATTACGGGCAATTGACGGTTTAGTTACTGCTCACACTGCTGTCGGACGTTATGAACGGGCTTTTGATTTACTAGAGGAACGTTTAAAACTCGCTAAAGAATTGCAAAATTTGCGAGAAGAATTAAAATCTTTTGAGTCTTACGCTCAGTTATACAAGCAACAAGGTAATTACCTAACTGCTCGCAATTTTTACGAAAGGGCTATTATACTGGCGCGGACATTGGAAGACAGCAAGCAAGAAGTGCAATTGCTGGATCAGCTAACTAAAATGCTTCAGCGCAAGTAGAAATCATTCAATTTTAGATTTTGAATTGAAAGAGAATAGGACTTACGCAAAAACCCTCTCAAACTCTCATTCCTCCGTGACGCGCCAGTTGCTACCCTTCTCCTGACGGAGACGCTGCGCGAACGGGAACGCGCTTGAGCGAACAAGTCTCTTAACCGCAAGGGCGCACTGGCTTCTCTGCGCCCTCTGTGGTTCGTTTTCCGTTACCCGTGCGTAAGTCCTATCAACGATCAATTTAGTCCACAAAGCGTGGACTTCAGCTATGAGACTCGGAATGAATTCCGAGGCGGGATAGAAACGCAGTGCGAGATTTATTAATAAAGATATGGCTGCGACGAGACTTGTGTGTACACCGTAGCCGACTCGGAGAGGGACAGATTTGAACTTTAGTTCAAGTCAGGGAGAGGTTCATCGAACTCACGTTTGATTAATTCAAGAAGACTGAACCGTTTCGTTCGATTCTCATAGCACTTCTACCCTGTGTTGCATTCGTAGCTTCGTTAAATCTAACTTCCAAGCTTCCTAGCTCTGACGAGGGTTGTGGAGTTACTATCAACTGTCCGCCATCTTCTCGTTCAAATGTCACCGTTACTGGTGCGCTTAAAGCTTGCAGTGTGACATCTGACTTACCTGGTAGCGATCGCGGTGCCGTATCGCCAATCACTTGGTAGGTTACATTAGCCGCAGTGTCATTTACCAACCTGATGTTAACTATACCATTTACTAGTGTGATCGTAGCGCTGGGGGTTTGCCGTGGTTGTAGTAGTGGTGGTTGGTCGGTGGAAACCGCTCTTGGTGAGGGCTGTTGAGTTTGATTTCTAGGGGCTGCGCGTGATGGTTTAACACCTGGCCCTGGTGGTAAGGGAGACAATTGCCCCTCAGCCGGAGCAACTGGGCGTGGTGGTTTAACACCTGGCCCTGGTGGTAAGGGAAACATTTGCCCCTCAGTCGGAGCAACTGGACGTGGTGGTTTAACACCTGGCCCTGGTGCTAAGGGAGACAATTGCCCCTCAGTCGGAGGAACTGGGCGTGGTGGTTTAACACCTGGCCCTGGTGGTACGGGAGCCTGAGAGCGGTTATAGGGTGGTTCACTAAAAATACTAGGACTTGGGTTAACCTTGGGAGTAGATTCTTGTGCTACTGCTTGAGGAATTGCTGGCAGACTAATCAGTAATCCCCCAAAAATAGCGCCAAATAACTCAGCAGACTTGCGAAATTTTTGAGACTTCATATTCTTTATTGGCTCCTATAAAAACTTAATTTTTTTTAGAAAGATTGATACAGCAGAAAATTAAATTAGTTTTTATCAGTCGTTTAGTACATCTAATATTTAACAAACTACTTGATTTTTCGTATCTAGCTAAGGATGCAAAAATAATCTAAATAATTAAATATATTTCATTCTCAAGACTGAAAGCCTCAATCATGCAATAAGACCACATTTTTATAACAGTTAAATTTGTCTTGTTTAACAACATACCGCTAGAAAATAAATTTCCTGACTAATAGTTAAAGTCCAGTTGAGTGGACTGAAATCTTACATCTATCACAGGAAACAAATATTTCTTGCCGAATTAAGACTCAAGAGTTATTGGTAAAGTGACGGTGAACGTGGTGCCAATGCCTTGAGTGCTTTCAACTTGAATATGACCCTGGTGATGTTCCACAATAGCTTGAGCGATCGCTAATCCCAATCCTGAACCAGTAGCGCTGGCTGTATCTGTATTCCCAGTTGTATGAGTCCGTGCCGGATCTACCCGATAAAACCGATCAAACAAGCGTGGTAGTGCTTCTGCTGGAATTCCAACACCGGTATCACTCACTTTAACTTGCAACTGGGCGCTGGTATAACGTAGTCCAGAAACGCGATTTATTCCTTCTATCCGCGCCAATTCCACTTTCACCCGTCCACCTGCTGGAGTGTAATGCAAAGCGTTAGCAATCAAATTTGTGAACAGCCGCACCAGTTGATCCCAATTGCCCCCAAGGGTAAACCAATTTTCCAGTAATTCCGGGCTAGTTTCGGAGGCGGGTGGATCAACTAAGTCTAGAGAAAGAGCGATTTTTTTTTCAGGGAGTAACAAGTGTTGTTCTTCAACCACCTCCATCAGCAAAGCGTCTAGCGGACAAGGTGAAAAAGTATCTTTGCTAATACCACTATCCTGTCGTGCTAAAAACAGTAAGTCATTAACTAATTTACCCAAACGCTGCGTTAACCGTTCCACCACCTTTAATTGTTGCCGATACTGCAAAGAATTAGTCGCTTCTGTCTCTGCTAAATCCAAGTCAGCAAGAGCAACTTGCACATTTGTTTGAATCAAAGTAATGGGACTTCTAAGTTCATGAGAAGCATCAGCAGTAAATTGTTTGAGGCGTTGGTAAGACTCTCCTACAGGTTCCATCGCTTTACCCGAAAGAAACCAGCCACTTGCGCCGACAGAAAGTACCATTAACCCAATACCTAGCGCCAAATCAAAAATTAATTGGCGACTGGGTTTAGTAACTTCAAACCAGGGATGACTAACACGCAGATATCCTAATACTTGCCGCCCCACTTCCACCCGTTGGGTAACTTGCCGTAATAACAGTGGGGAGTGGGGAGTGGGGAGTGGGGAGTAAGGGGTGAGGAGTTTATCATCTTTGCCTTTTTCTTTCTCTCCCTTAACTACGCCCACAGTTTCACCAGTGCGGTTGGCATGAATAGGAATATTTAGGGGTTCGGATAGCGTTGACCATAGTAATTCACCAGTCGGACTAAACCATTCTAAGTCGATGTGGTCATCTTCTACGGTGTCGGTATTGTCACGAAAACTGGCTTCTAGATTATTAATGCGAAATTTATCTGGATCAGCATTAATTGGTTCAAATATGAGCTTAGATGCACACGGGCTTGTTGTGAGACAACGCTCCACTATTTCCACTACATGGTTAAGGGTATCATCAATCCGCTCAATCAATGTACTGCGGACGTATAAATAAACGCCACTGGCAAACAGTAGTAGTAATACAGCAGTTACAGCAGTGTACCAAAGGGCGAGACGGCGACGAGTAGCCTGGAACATATCACCACAATATCCAAATCGCAGAATTAGGCAATACTTTTTAAAATACTTTAAAAATTCAAATTTTTGAATTAAACTTTTTACGTAAATTTACTGTAGCAATATATTTTATGTAAAAGTTAGATTCTACTTGCAATAGATGAGAACAAAGGTACTTTAGAGAACAATAAAAACCAGAAATCAATAACCCGTAGTTACTTTATGACTTATACTTCCATTCCAGATTCGGCTATTTATTACATACTGACAACAAGTCTGTCTTTGTTTTTGCAAATAATGAGTCTTTGACTAGTTATTAGTAGCAACTTACTAAAACTTCAAATTTGCAAATCTGAACCATTTGACATCTACCAAGTCATAAACAATCGCTTCAGTTAAAAAAGTAAGAATCACACTTGTCAACAAGTTGCATTTCCACTAAATAAGTCAGAACTCAAGCAGCATCAACAGTAATTCTTGGTTATGTCAATAGCTAGTTAACATTACCGCACTATAAGTAACTTGCAGCCAGTATAAGCATCGGAGTTTTAGAAAAATACTATGGCAACAACATATACAGGATTTCCAGATCCAGGAAGTAGCAGAACTACAGCTTTAGACACTACATCTGCACTCTATATGGGTGGTTCACTCAGCAACGACTCCAGTATTTTTCAGGACTCTGTTAGTAGTACTGATACTAGCAATTATTACAAAATCCGCATTGGTGCCAGCAGCAGCGACCCCGCTAGCGCTGTGACGCTGAGATTGAATGGTTTGACTGGTAACGCAAGTCTAATACTGTATGACGAAAGCGGTAATACTCTCCAAACTGCCAATGCTAGCGGTACAACACCAGAATTACTCACTCGCAGCCTGAATCCTGGTTTCTACTATGTCCGTGTCGGTTCAGTGAGTGGTGCAAGCACTAATTACAACCTCAGCCTCTCAGCTAATCCGATTAGCATCAATAAAGCCGGTGACGACTCCCTAGCGCAAGCATTCAACATTGGTTCTCTAACTAGCAGCTACACTACCACTGATTATGTTGGCAATAGGGGTGTCATCCTTGATAACGATGATTACTATCAATTTAACGTAGTAAATAGTGGGGCGTTCAGCTTAAACCTCAATGGTCTAGGAGGTGATGCCAATGTGAAATTACAGAATAACTCTGGAACAATTATCCAAAGTTCTACTCAAACTGATACTAATTCAGAATCAATTAGTCGCAGTCTTGCTAGCGGCACATACTACATTCGAGTGTATCCTGGTGCCACAAGTGCGACAAACTATACTTTGAATCTCAACTTTGTTGCCGACCCAGTAGACAATGCAGGGAACACCCTATTGGAGGCTCGCAATATCAATACCTTAAGCTCTACGCCTTCAAACTTCACAGACTATGTAAATAGCATTGATACTAATGACTATTACCGTTTTGATTTAACGTCGAATACTCTAGTTGATCTGACCTTAACACCTCAAACAGCAGATGCTAACGTCCAACTACTCGACAGTAACGGCGCAGCGATCGCTACTTCTAGCCAGACTAGTATTACTTCAGACATTATCCGCCACAGCTTGAATGCAGGCGCATACTATATCCGTGTATACCCGGCTTCTGGTGCAGCAACTAACTACGATCTGAGTGTTTCCGCTACTCCTATTGCCCCTGATATAGCGCCAAACACCCGAGGTACAGCTAAAAATATTGGCACCCTAGATGGTTCCCAGAACTTCAGCGATTTTATTGGCAATATCGACACAGACGATTATTACCGTTTCAATCTGGCTTACAAGAGTCAGTTAACCGTTTCTCTTCTTGGTCTATCTGATAATCCTCGTGTCGATTTACTCAACAGCAGTGGAACCACGCTCCAGAGCTTTAGTATCTCAGAAAATACACCAGAATTTACTTTTGCCACTAATAGTCTTGTAGCGGGTACTTATTACGTTCGGATCAACTCTCTTGGTGCTAACACTTTCTACAACCTAAACCTGTTAAGCGAGCGTCAATTTGAGAAGTTGGAAATCTCCCCAGGATCAAGTAGTTCTAACCCGAATAATCTCACGGCGCTGGGTAGCACCTTGTACTTTACTGCCAACGATGGTAACGGCATCCAACTCTGGAAAAGTGACGGTAGCCTAGCAAGTACAACTAAGCTCACCAACATTAACCCTGGCAGTTTTAACCCAGACAAACTAACTGTTTTTGGCAGCAAGTTACTCTTCAGTGCTGATGATGGTACTAACGGTAGGGAACTTTGGGTTTACGATGGTACGACAGCCAATAGAGTCAGTAATATCAATCCTGGACTTGGTAGTTCAGACCCCAAGAATCTGACCGTAGTTGATAACAAAGCATTCTTCACTGCTAATGACGGTACTTACGGCAATGAACTTTGGGTTTACGATGGCACGACAGTTAGTCTAGTCAAAGATATCTACTCAGGTTCCACGGGTTCCAGCCCCAGCAATCTCATCGCATTTAACAACAAACTGTATTTCGCCGCCCTTGACTCAGTTAACGGTGTTGAACTCTGGTCAAGCGACGGTACCGCAGCCGGAACCACCCTTGTTAAGGACATCAGACCTGGTGGATTGAGTTCGCCTCCTGCCACACTGACTGCAATTGGTAGCACTCTCTACTTCACTGCCAATGATGGCACTAAGGGCCTGGAACTATGGAAGAGTGATGGCACCAATGCAGGAACAACTATTGTCAAAGACATTACCTCTGGTACGGGCGGTTTTGCACCAAGCGAACTTAGACCTTTAGGTAGTACCTTATATTTCGTCACAGATAGCAATGGTGACTTCAAACAAGAACTATGGAAAAGTGATGGCACCGATGCAGGAACTATGCGGGTCAAAAATGACCTGACAAAAGCTCCGAATACTGGTTTTGGCCCCCTGTATCTGACTGCTGTCGGTAGCACTCTCAACTTCACAACCTATGACAGCACAACAGGATTGGAACTGTGGAAGAGTGACGGCACCGATGCAGGCACAATTTTAGTCAGCGATATCTGGGAAGGCCCAGATCCGAACAACAGTTTTCCCAGTAGTCTCGTTAATTTTGGTAATACCCTCTATTTTGTAGCTTCTGAGTCTACAAACGATAGAGAAGTGTGGAGTAGTGATGGCACAGATGTAGGTACGAGAAGGGTGAGCGATATCAACTCAACAGGCAATGCCAACCCTACCCAGCTGACTGTCGTTGGTACACGACTATTCTTCACAGCCACCAACGGGACGGATGGAACAGAATTGTGGGTTTTATGAAAAGGAGGTGATGTTTATAACCAAGTCATAAAGTAAGAATTTCCGTTTGCTCAATTGCATATCAGCGTCTCAAACAATTCTCGGAAGCCTGGAAAATCACTCCTAAATGTGATGTTCAAAATTAAGGTTTCAAACCCAAAAAAGCCAATTGGAAAGTTCAAAACTAACCGAATTCACAGAAATATACTGAGGAGCGAATTTGAATCATGAAAAATAACATCTTAGCTATTATCGTTGCTGCTGGTACCGCCGTTGTCGGTAGCTCTTTGTTATCAGCACCAGCCCACGCCCAGCTAACTACTAACCAAAACGTGTCTGTTCAAATTAGCGTGCCAGAAGTACTTTTTTTGCGGACTTTCCAAACAGTTGATTTAGCTATTACTGAAGCTGACTTGGCAGGAGGTACGGCAGTAACTACAGCTGGAATTGGAAAAGACTTCAACACTGTTGCCACGACAACCGGTACTACTCTTATCGATCAAGCTAGTCCATTCGCTGGTTTAACAGGCGGTAGTATCACAAAAAACGTGAGTGAATTGTATGCTGTTTGGTCTAATAACCCCAGTGGCAGTATTGCTGTCACCTTGTCCCCTACTACCACTGCTCTTACAGGTCCAAATAGTGCTACTGCAAGCATTGTCAGTATCGCTAAAACTGTTGCTGATCCAGCTACTCCACCTGGTTTAGATACACCTTTCGTTGGTGGTGCAGATATAACGTTTGACTTGGGTACTGCTACGCAGGCTGGTGCGTACACCGGAGGTGTCGTCAATGTTAGCGTGACAGCTCCATAGTTCCATCATTACTGGTATAGGCATCTTGCCTGCTGCCATTGACAAGCAGGATGCCAACCAGATAATGCCATTCTCATTGTTAAAGACAGTTACAGCCCAGCCAAATGGTTAGCAATCAGACAATTCATTTTCAGTCTTGCTTAAGTATGCTACTGGCACTTCTGGCTTGGCCACAGCCCCAAGTTGTAGCGCAATCTCTAAATTTGCCAGAGCCAACACAAATCTATCAGATATCAACCCCCCAACAACTGACCATTCCTCCCCAACAGTTAGGGGAAATTTTACCTGCTCCCGTCAGTCAGGCGGTGACGAATCAGCAAGATTTACTAGCTCCTCCCCAGTTTCATACGTTGATTACCCGCGAGTTACCAGAGCTTTGGCAGATGCGCGTTCCTATAGACAAAGTGGGTTCTCTCTATGCCACTTATGAACTTAGAGCAGAGAATGGACAAAATAATGGGTTTAGTAGCAATTATCGTTCTGAGCAAACAATGCGCGTTGTTGTAGAACCGTTACCCATTATCGAGATATATCGGGATGAGAATACCAACACAGCTTTAGTTCAGGGGGGCGCGCGGTTGCAATTCGATCTCGCTAATGTCGGAATTGCAGGTGGCTATCGGGGTGTAATAACGGTCACGGTAAACCAACATTAGTAATAAATAGTACTTACCTATAAATGGTATGTAAAGATATGTTTCGCAGAGCCACACATTTAGCCTTAAGTTTAATAGGGGCATTTGCCCTGGGTATATCAAGCGCCACAGCTTTGAATATTGGTGTCAGCCCAAACCGAATTGAACTAGAAATTAGTCGTAAAACTCGCACTCAAGCGATTCGTGTACTCAACTTATCTTCTGAGCCGATTGAACTCAAAGCTTATGTGCGGACTTGGAAGATGAATGAAGACAATAAATTGGTAGAAATGCCTTCCACCGAGGAATCATTAGATCAGTGGACTGTTTTCACTCCGTCTCAATTTACCGTTCCCCCTCGCAGCGCCCAGACTATACGTTTTGCTATTCGTCCCAAAGTTCAACCTAAACCAGGTGAATACCGAGCTGTACTATATTTTGAAGAAATTCTTTCTCCCAGTGAGAAAGTCAAGGGTGTGCGCTCTGTAGGACGCTTAGGGGTTGTCATCTATGGCTATGTAGGAGACATCAAGCGAGTTGGTGTACTCAATTCAATTACTGTAGCTCCTCAATCCAATGGTGTAACAGCGCGATTTGATATTTCTAGCCAAGGTAATGGTTATGTCCGGCTAAAAGGTCAATATGCCATTTGGCCTGCGGCTAAATACCCAGGAGCTACGGCTACAAAACCTATAGAAGACTTGGAAAAACCAGGAAAAAAACTCCCACAAAATTTATTAGCTGTAGGAACCCTGCCACTATTGCCCGTATTACCTAATACTCGTCATAACATCGAATTACCTATCACTCAGACATTAGAACCGGGTAAATACGTATTAGATATTAACGGCGAATTGAACGGAGTAAAAATCGATCAAGGTATTCCCTTTACTGTTCCAAAAGCTACGACTACCGCCTCAAATCAAACTAGGTCTTCTGGTTCTCAAAATTTGAGGAATCGTCTTCGTAGTAAATAGCTTTTACTTCATCAAAAGCTGAAATTATCAGAGGTTGTTTGAAAAGTGGTGGCTGAGGTATCCAAAACTTTAGATTTTTCAAAAGAGGACTTTGAGAAGGTTATTCTCCCTTTTTTAAGGGAGGCTAGGGGGGATCTTGATACAAGCTTATACTTTTCAAACATCCTCTCAAGCGGAGTTGATTTTGTACTACGCCTGAATTTATTAGAGGATGTTTCTAAAGTCTAATTTATTACTCACCTGGCGACTATAAGTCGCGGCTACACAGACCTAACCCTCAGCCCCTTCCCTACAAGATAAAGGGAGTAAGATTCAAAATCTCTTTCCTTAGAGTTAATTTGTAAACTAGAGTAAAGTCTTTGATTCGTAAGGGTTTCAGGAATTTGAGCCAATCAAGCGTTTATTCTCTGAAAGTAATGCCCAGCAATCAATTGGATATCCTTAAAATTTTCTTTACGAATCAGTTCTTATAGGAGAGAAGTCAGAGTGTATTTAATACAGATGAGAAACGCTATATTAACCTAACCTTACTGGCTTAATAAGTCCTTGACTTTGTATTATTCCACGGAGGTTGACTTCCCTACGTGAACGCTTGTGTAGTAGCTATCTTCAAACAATACTTTTAAAACATCCTCTTTCTTGCTTTTTTAGTTATCAACTTTTGCTTAATTACCTTCCCAAATTCAATATAGTTTTTGTGCTTAACTAAGATATGCTGCATCTTATTTTACCACCTACACCACCTGCAATTGTTATTAAAATAAACCAGTCAGATAGTATTAATGGCAAGCATGTAAATGAGAAAATAATGAGTTTGCTTAGGCAAAAAAAACGCATGATACCTGCCTCTGAAAAAAGTAGTAATGCTACAGCATTAAAAATACAATATTTAGATTATACAGTTGATAATATCCAGTCTGTTCATTCAACAGTAACGATTAATATTCCCACCAAAACTCCAGCTTCTGTACCTACTATTTCGACTAATCAAACTATTAAAGTAGCTTTACCACTGTCATCAAAAGTTTATAATTTGGCAATTAAACTGATTGCCAATAGTCCCCCAGAAGCAAAAAATGGCAACTCAACAGCAACCATTAACATTCCTACCAAAACTCCAAGTTCTGTACCTAATATTTCGACTAATCAAACTATTAAAGTAGCTTTGCCACTTTCATCAACAGTTCCTAATTCAGCAATTAAGCTGATTGCCAATACTCCCCCAGATGCAAAAAATGGCAAAGAAAATCCTACTAATACTACAGATAGCACTCCAAAAGCTACTAATACAAAGACAAAGTCTACTAATGAGATTAACGTAGTAGATAAACTGAGGGGTACTTCTACACCTGTAGATACAGGAACAAGTACTATTACTCAAAATATCAAGGCAACAAATGGAAAATTTTTGGTTGGGGTGATTATCAACAATAGAGAAGTTGGTAGTTTAGAGCTTCGCATGGATACTAATACTATTTTAGTTCCCCTCCAAGAATTTGCAGAAATCGCTAGTTTCAGTGTTGAAAATATTGATGATAAAACCCAAATAAAAACTCCTTTGGGAGTTGTTAATTTAGCAGCGATTAACCTGAAACAAATTGATGGAATAACATATATTAGTCAGGCATTACTCAAAGAAAAATTATCTACTTTGATAGAGTTTGATGCTGCTAATTTAGCTTTGAGTGTTAATTTGCCTTGGCGACGTGATAGTGGGAACTCTCCACAGCCAATATCTGAATTACAACCTGAAGTTATACCTCCTCTCAGTGCCTTTTCCAATTTAAGGCAAGAAGTACAAATTACCAACGATTCTGGAGACACACGGGTACGTAGTGCGACTCTTTTAGGGGGGCGGCTAGCAGGAGGCAGTTGGCGGGCACGTTTGAATAATACTTTTGTCAATCAACCTGATGTTTCTGAATACTTTTTCTATAAACGTACCAATCAATTTCGCTATCAAATCGGTAGGCAACAAGTTGGTTTGCATCCTTTACTGAACGGCATGAATCTGACGGGAGTACAACTTGGTTATAGCAATTTAGCTGCCGATAGGTTTTCACAACAGTACGGTGCATCTGAACTTTTACCCAGACGAGGTAGACCTTTACAAACATTTCAAGGTCAAGTACCACCAGCAAGTTTTGTGCAGCTAAGAATAGGGGGAATTGTATTTGCACAACAACAGGTTGGACTCAATGGTAGATATGAGTTTATTGATGTAAATTTACCTAATAGTAATACCAATGAAATTGAACTGTTGGTCTACGATCGCAACAATCTGAGTGTACCTATTGAAATTCGCTCTTTGAATATCAATGTTTCTGATTTGTTGCTTCCAGCAGGTGGCAATGTGCAGTTAGGTGGCTTGGGATTAAGCGGCAATCTAGCACAGGATTCCTTTTTTGGAGATTACGGTTCCGAATCAGGTAAGCTGGTTGGATTTTATCAATTGCGCCAAGGACTTTCAGACAATCTAACTTTTGAAGGTTCTGTGCAAGCTATTCCCGGAATTGTACAGACACAAGCCGGCTTCATTTGGCGACTGGCAAATCCATTTATTCTCGCTAGTAGTATCGGTACATCACGTGGCCAACTTGGTTATACAACCGATTTAAGCCTAAATTTGGGTCGGTTGGAAGTTATCGGTAATTCGCAATCGTTTCCTAATGAATATAACTCAACTAATCAATTGCGCGATCGCTTCAACCATAGCTTGGAAACAAAATATCGTTTCAGTAATAATTTTTCCTTAGGATTTATTGCCCGTAGCCGCCAAGACGAATCTACAGGCGCTAGTTATATTTCACCTACTTTTTTTCTAAATCCTTTTAAAACCTTATCTTTAGCGGGTAGACCCGATTTAGATGGGCGATATTTATTCACTGCTTTCTATTACCCAAATAGCTCAACTAGACTTAGTTTAAATACTTTTGGTAATGTATACACTTCAGATTTTACCTATAATTTAAACCGACAATATCAGTTATCTTTCGGTACTGAATTTGGTGGCGATTTAGCAAGTCGTTACTCTACGACTCTAAATTATAATTCTCCCAACCTCAACGGCTTGAGTTGGAGAGCAGGACTTGCTTACAGCAATGGCGATGTCGGTCCAGTTGTTGGTGCTAGTATGCAGGTGCTACCAGGCTTATTTGCCAGGGTGGAATATCAAGGCATTCCTTCCAGAAGTAGAAACCTTTTGGGTGGATTCGGGGACGATCGCCTGACTGTTTTACTAGTGTCAGATTTATCTTTTGCCGGGGGTAGTGTTATTCCAGCTAGGTCTTCTGGTTTGGGACAGGAAAAAGGTGCGATCGGTGGGCAAATTGTAGTAGAAGGAGGAAAGAAAGACTTTGACTTAGGTGGGGCAAATATCCGCGTCGTAGATAGTCGCAACAACAGAGTTAGCACAGCTAAAACTGACTCCTCTGGCAAATTCTTTATTGGCAACCTCCCAGAAGGTATCTACATTGTTGAACTTGATCCAGATAGGTTGCCTATAGAACTTGCTACCGTCAAAACCAGCATAGTAGCAGAAGTAGCCGCGTCAGCTGTGACTCGTTTAGATTTCACCACAAGATTAGAATACGGACTAGCAGGACGCATCACTGATGTGGCAGGTAAGCCAATGCCACAAGTGCAAGTGGAACTAGTCAATGCTGGTGGTACACACGTCTTATCAGCCGTGACTGACGAATTTGGTCTTTATCGTCTGGATGGAATTCCCATTGGTAAGTACACATTGCGAGTTCCTAACCAAGATGGCATGACCAGTACCGAAACTTTTCCCACACGAGAAGTAGCAATTAACAAAGAGTTTATCTACGACCAAAATCTGCAATTGCCATTTGCCACAGCAACGAAGAAAACGAAGGAAAAATGAAGTTCCCTTTCCTTTGACTTGCTAATAACCTTTTCTAACTTTGTGAACAACCCTTCTCCACTTTTGCTTTGGAATAGGCAAGCAAGAAATTACTCCTTCTCGAAAAGCTGCTTCGCCTCTATGCACCATTTAACTTACTATGTTTAGTATCCCCCAGTTAAATGGGCTATATCTGCCTGCCTTTAAGTCATTATGGCAAAATCTAAAAAAAGCGCTACCCCCATCAATTTAAACGATCCACAATATTATCTTAACCGAGAGTTAAGCTGGCTAGAATTTAATGGCAGGGTATTACATGAAGCCTGTGACGATCGCACGCCCCTTCTGGAACGCCTAAAGTTTTTGGGAATCTTCAACTCTAATTTAGATGAGTTTTTCATGGTGCGCGTTGCTGGTTTAAAGCAACAAGTAGAAGCGAAAGTTACCCTGTTGACTCCTGATGGTCGGACACCACAACAACAGTTAGACGATATTAGGTCTACCCTCACTCCTCTTGTAAAGAAAGAGCATCAACATTTTGAGCAAGTACTTCGTCCTCTACTAGTAAATCATGGCATCCATATTCTGGATTACATAGATTTGAATCAAAAACAGCGGACTCATCTCAACAGTTATTTTGAGGAACAAGTCTTTCCAGTTTTGACTCCCCTGGCTGTTGATCCTAGTCATCCCTTTCCTTTTATTTCTAATCTCAGTCTGAATCTGGCTGTTGTGGTCAAAAACCCAGACACCGAAGAAGAATTCTTTGCCAGAGTCAAAGTCCCCAGTGTTCTCCCCCGATTTTTACCGATACCGCCTGAGTTGGGAGATCAGAACAACGACAAACCTGCACACTGGACTGGTGTACCTTTAGAACAAGCGATCGCTCATAACTTGGAATCTCTATTTCCAGGGATGAACATTCAAGAATATCATCCGTTTCGCATTACTCGTGATGCCGATTTGGTCTTAGAAGAAGATGAAGCAGATGACTTATTGTTAGCGATCGAACAGGAATTGCGAAAACGGCGCTTGGGTGGAAGTCCAGTTCGGCTAGAAATTCAATCCCAGACTCCTGAAATAGTGCGATCGCGATTATTGCATGATTTGGAATTAACAGAAAGCGATCTCTACGAAGTAGACGGTCTTTTGGGGTTGCGGGATTTGATGTATTTTATGTCCTTGCCATTGCCGGAACTCAAAGATCCACCACGCCAATCTGTTGTACCATTACGCTTGCAAAGGCTGAGAGAACCGAGTTTAGACCCAGATGGGCTGGAGACGGACGAAGGAAAAGACTTTTTTGCTGTGATTCGGGAAAAGGATTTACTAGTACACCATCCCTATCAATCCTTTTCGGCTACAGTGGTGCGCTTTATTACCCATGCCGCCTACGATCCAAATGTGTTAGCCATCAAGATGACCCTTTACCGGACTTCTGGCGACTCGCCCATCGTCAACGCCTTAATTGCCGCCGCCGAAAATGGCAAGCAGGTATCCGTGCTGGTGGAATTAAAGGCGCGATTTGATGAGGAGAATAATATTTACTGGGCAAAAAGACTAGAAAGAGTCGGGGTTCATGTCGTCTATGGTTTAGTCGGGCTAAAAACCCATAGTAAAACCGTCATGGTAGTACGGCGGGAAAAAGACCGGATACGTCGCTACGTGCATATTGGCACTGGTAACTATAACCCCAAAACGGCACGACTGTATACAGATTTGGGATTGTTCAGTTGCCGTGAAGAATTAGGTGCTGACATCACAGATTTATTTAATTTTTTGACAGGCTACTCCCTGCAAAAATCTTATCGAGAGTTGCTAGTTGCGCCTGTGAATATGCGCGATCGCTTTTTGGCACTAATTCACCGCGAAATCGAAAATGTTCAAAATGGATTTTCTGGACGCATTGTTGCCAAAATGAATTCCCTAGTCGATCCGCAAATTATCGCTACTTTATATGAAGCCTCCCGCGCCGGAGTGCAAATCGACTTAATTATCAGGGGCGTTTGCTGTTTGCGTCCAGGACTCAAAGACATTAGTGAAAATATTCGCATAATCAGCATTGTCGGTCGTTTTTTAGAACACTCTCGGATTTATTATTTTCATAACAATACACAAGAGGAAATCTATATCGGCAGTGCCGACTGGATGCGCCGCAATTTAGATCGCCGAGTGGAAGTAATTACCCCAGTCAAAGACCCAGATATTGCCAAAGATTTGCAAGAAATTATGGGAATTATGCTCGCAGATAATCGCCAAGCTTGGGAATTACAAGCTGATGGCACTTACATTCAACGGCGTCCCTATGATGATTCTCCAGAAGCTAATTCACAAAAAATTCTCATGAATATGGCATTACGCTCAAGTGGTGTAGCCTCAAACCTGATTGATTAAAAATTGAAGAAGAATTCAGAAGTCAGAATTTAGCAGCGGAACCGGAGGCTCCGAAAGCTCCGGTCAGAATCACTTTTCGTAGCAGATTCAGACCCGCCACTGTCTTGTTGACCACTAAATCTTCTCTTTCAGAGACGCACTCGCGTTCGATTTAGTGGGGGTCTTAATGCTCTTTGATTCATCCGCCAGTACTTCTCTACGAGACGCTGCGCGAACGACAGGCTCAGTAACCATCGCACAAAATACCCAACAGAATTCTGGCTCCTGACTCCTGAATTCTGTTTTGATAAGTTACTTATACCTTGACAACTAGCTCAACTTAGTTTACTTAGAAAACCTGACTTTTTTGAGAAGTTATCTCAATACTGCGTAGGTTTTGCCTAAAAAAGAAAAATGCGTAGGTTGGGTTAAGGAACGAAACCCAACCTAAGAGCGGGGTTTGTTGGGTAACACATTGCCCCAACCCAACCTATAAATATTCTTAACCGAGCAGTATTGGAAGTTATCTAAGTTGTTTGTCATGGGTTCACACAAGTTATTCAACCATAGGATAGAGTTAGTGCTGGCATTTGTTCCCATAGACTAGAGAGGTTGTTCTGAAATAATTTCGTCTTTCCCCTCAATGTTAATGTTATCCTGTGAGCTTTCTACCTTGCGTGTTCTAGTAGTTGATGACCACGAACTGACTCGTTTAACCTTACAATTAGTTTTTTCTTGCCAGGAAAATATTCAAGTAGTAGGTTTAGCCAGTAATGGTGAAGAAGCTATAGAAATGGTTAAAAGTTGCCATCCTGACGTAATTGTTCTAGATTTACAAATGCCAGTCATGGATGGTTGGAGTGCGTCTAGTCACATTAAAGCTATATCTCCGAACACCCAGATTCTTGCTTACTCCTCAGTGGAAGACGTAAATTTTCAGGGGACAAAGGCAATGTCTAGCTTTGATGACGTTTGCAAGAAAGATGTACCTACAAAGGAACTTATTGCCTTAGTTAGGCAGTTAGGTCAGCGTGCAGGAGATGGTTCAGTTTCAGGATAAATGATACAGCTATGTTGCTTCGCCAACTCACAGTTAGTTCAATTCTGGGGATTTAAGGACATGATACTACTGAGGAGCGTCGGTATAACCTGAAGTTGAGGGTTAAACCGACGCAATTTTTGATAATTTCTACTCTACCGGAATGGTACGTCTAAATTCATCAATTAATTCATCCAGTTCTTCCAACGCCTGGTTTACATCAACTCTCAAAGTTCCCAAATTTGGTTGCTCTAGTAGCCCTAATAGGTACTCACGTTTGCTTTGAACTGCGACAATTCGTTCTTTTATAGTCTGTATATCCATTATTTTTTTCCTATAACTACCTTTAAATTTAAAGTTAACTCAAAATCCAACATTCTGGGGCACTATATGTCCTTACAAATATTAGAACAGAAAGCTCACCAGCAAGAGTATGAAAACTTTTTAGTTTTCATACTCTTGTGTGCTTTAGGGGCGGGGACGCCAGAAAAGAGGGACGGTAAACCCGACTACAGCGCACTCTTCGTGTCCCGGTGTCTAGGGAAATTTTTGTATAGCGGTTCTCGTTTACATAAGGTACACCCATAGGGGCACGGCAGTGCCCATTGCTGTCAACTTAAGTCAGAGAGCTTCATTCCATAGTCATTTTACCCCACTCCTTAATCCCCTCCCCGTGAACGGGGAGGGGAGATTTTGTCGCTAGACAAAAGCGGGGTGGGGTTGCGAGGGCATAATTAGTAATTGAGTGGACTTGGTATAACGCAATACGCTTGGGTTTCACGTTAAGTTGACACCAATGGGCACTGCCGTGCCCCTACACCTCGTGATGTAATGTTGTATCGCATGTGAATGGGAACCGCTATATAAGGAAGGCAGAACCTCTTGACTTCTTAGGGTGTCAGTCTTAACCTAGCAATTTTGAGTTGGTTGAATATTACTATCTAGGAACGATGTTCTTCCCTAATTAGTTATTCATAGCCGATGATAATAAAACTGAGGTATTCATACTTTATACTAATTTAAGCTCATGCTACGCCAAATTTCTTTGGGAACACTCGGTTTAACTATCGGCGGCATATTAACCATCATGGGTTTCGTCGCCTATGGTGCTGATAATGCCACATTAAATCTTGTCGGATTTTTTTACGGGATTCCTCTATTGTTGGGAGGGTTGGCGCTGAAAGCTAATGAACTCAAGCCAGTACCCTTTACCCAAACTACGTCACCGTCAGCATTGATATTGCGGGAACAGCAAGCAACTGATACTCAAAATAAAATTCGCAAAGACATCACCCGATATTGTTACGGTCAAGATGCTCATCTAGATACAACACTTTCTTTTCTGGGTTTGAGTCCCTCAGACCAGGAACGACCAACAGTAACAGGCTTGCGAGAAACAGAAGTTAATGGCAGCTATGCCCTAATTTTAGAATTTGATTCACCGCTAATACCAATTGATGTCTGGCAAACAAAGCAGGAAAAAATGACCAACTATTTTGGTCCTGGATTGAAGGTTGAAATAACGCAGCCATCTGAAAATACAATTGAGCTAGCACTGATCAATACTCAAAAAGAGTCACTAGTCACTAGTCAATAGTCAAGAACAAAAATTATCGTTACCCAAACTCGATTCTTTTATGTAGCAATTCTGAATCAAACGAGCATATCCCTTACTTATCAAAGAAGTTGGGGTCTGCCAATACGGTTCAGATAAGCAGGGGGAGCAAGGGAGGCAGGGGAAGAAAGAGGGTATTGTTGAGTAACTCTTCTCTCACCCTGCTTCCAATACTGCGTAGGTTAAGCCTAAAATATAACTCCAATGTATGTTGGGTTGAGGAACAAGACCCAACATTTTCAGGGCTTTGTTGGGTAACACTTAAGTTCAACCCAACCTACAAATCTGCTGTCTGTTATGCTACTTCTTAATTGACTTTTTTCTTCTTTACCGCTAACCAAAAAGTTACTTTTCTAAACGAACTGCATACCACTGCAAATATTGCCCAGGAGCAATATCTAATTCGCAGGTGGTGTCAAGTAAATATTGTGCTTGAGCTTCCGTAGTATCAAACTTTTGCAAATCAGGCGGCAAATCTTGAATTATGAGTTGTTGGAGAGTTTTTTTGAGCTTTTCTAATAACTCTGATTGTGTCAGAAATTGTTCTGGTTGATTTGTTTCTAGAACAACAAAGTGATCTTGCTGATACATTAATGAGTCTGGCATTTGAAAGATTTAGTGAATGTAAATAGAATTTGATTTTTGGATGAAATAAAGATGGCAGTTTTATATGTTAATTCTGAAGTAACTGTCAAATTTAGTTTTTCAATAAGTCTTAATTTAGCATATCTAACTTTATAGAATATTAGCTAGTAAATCGCTATCTTTATATAAGAAATAACTATAATTTTTAATTTAGCTAAAATATATCGGAATTAAATAATAATTTTTAATTATTTTATTAACGCAGAGTGAGTCGACAATAAAGCTTTCTACCAAGGTACATTTATATTCTATGTAA
This sequence comes from Nostoc favosum CHAB5714, assembly GCF_020829495.1. Lineage (GTDB taxonomy): Bacteria > Cyanobacteriota > Cyanobacteriia > Cyanobacteriales > Nostocaceae > Nostoc > Nostoc favosum. The sequence continues at coordinate 143,860 of NZ_JAIVFQ010000002.1, forward strand.
TTATACTAGACCTGCGTAATCCTTGCCGAATAGAATAAATTTGATTCAAGTAATATTAATATTTAGTTTTAACTATCTTCTGAGCGCACTTGTGATTTTTGCTTTGCCCTGTATCGTTAGGTTTCTAAGCTAACTACACAACTAAATAAGTAAGGTCTGCATTTGCAATTTTTAAAAAAATCGCAATTTTACTTTAACAATGGGGAAATATAAAAGTAACATTTCCTCGCCTAACCATAGGCGAACAAAAAGGTAAAAATTGCCTTCGTGTTCCAATTATAGATTGTCTATGCAACTTAGTTATCTACCGCTTGCTTGGCTCAGTAACACAAGAGCCTCTATTGTCAAAAAACAGTTGATTGTGAAGCCAGACACACCTTTGCCGCAAATCCTGGCATTGATGAAAAGAGCGATCGCCCCCATGCGATTGAGTTGTATAGCCTTTTTCAGGATAGTTCTGCAAGTGGAAGGCAACTCATGTCAGGCATAACTCCATTTTCTGTTTCTAAGCAACCACCACTGATTCTAGTAGCTGATGATGACAAGACCATCCGAGTATTGTTACGTAAAGCTATGGAACAAGAAGGTTATCGAGTGGTTGACGTTAATGATGGTAAGCAATGTTTAGATGCTTACGAGACTATCAAACCGGATATAGTTTTGCTAGATGCTGTAATGCCTGTAATGGATGGTTTTACCTGCTGTAAGCACTTGCTCCAGATTGCCAGGAATAATTTAATCTCAGCCCTTGCAACCTTTGATACTGACTCCGGCCTTAATAATACGATGATCTCCAAGATATGGGAGCGCACTCCCATATTGATGATTACATGCTTGGATGATGAAGAATCCGTAGACCGTGCTTTTGAAGCAGGGGCGACTGATTATGTCACTAAGCCAATTCACTGGCCTGTATTGCGCCAGCGATTGCGTCACCTGCTACAGCAAGCGCAAGTATACAAACAGTTAGAGGCAGCAAACCAAGCTTTGCACCACCTCGCCAATGTAGATGGCTTAACTGAGTTGGCAAATCGTCGCCGTTTTGACGATTATCTCAATACTCAGTGGATTAATCTGGCACAAGAGGAATCTCCCCTGTCAATGATTTTGTGTGATATTGACTATTTTAAATTTTATAACGATAAATATGGTCATCCTGCTGGGGATGTCTGTTTACAAAAGGTGGGTGCTGTATTAAGCCTCAAGGCGCAAAAACATCAGGATTTAGTAGCGCGTTATGGTGGAGAAGAATTTGCTGTGATTATGCCATACACTCCTGCATCTGGCGCAGTTCACGTTGCCGCAGCGATACAAGAGGGAATCAAAGATTTGCAAATTGTTCACGATGGCTCTGCGGTGAGTCAGCATGTCACGCTAAGTATGGGCGTAGCTACTGTTGTCCCCACTTGGGAATCCTCACCTTCAGATTTGATTGTGCGGGCAGATAAAGCACTCTACCAAGCAAAGGCCGGGGGACGCGATCGCTTTATCTCAAGTTGTTAGTTGTTAGTTGTCATTAGTCATTAGTCATTAGTCATTAGTCATTAGTGAATGACCAGAAATAAAAAGGTACAGAGCAAGTAAATTTATTTATGGAAAATAAAAAAATGTATTTCGAGACACGTAGTGCAAGAAATACTACGTCAGTTGACTCAGGCAAATAAATTTATTTATGGTTACTGAGCGTAGCCGAAGTATGGGCTTGGTAAATTTTTGACTTTTGACTTTTGATTTTTGACTTCCCCAAAGGGGCTGACCAATCTCTAAGAAGGATAAACTGGTAGTGTGAAGTGGAACGATGCTCCGTTATTGGGAGCAGAGTCTACCCAAATTTGACCATAATGTGCCAGGATGATGCGTTGACATAAACAAAGACCAATCCCATAACCTTCTGTACCTTCATCCCGTTGCAGGCGGAAGTGATTTTCAAAGATGCGATCGCGATTTTCTACAGGAATCCCAGGCCCAGTATCGCCGATACTAAACTGAACTTTTTGGGTAGTGCGATGCAATCCGGCAACGCTAATCTTGCCACCTTCTGGGGTATATTTGATAGCATTATCCAACAGATTCACCAGCACTTGGCGGATGCGTTCTGGGTCTGCATATACATAAGGCAGGTCATTAGGAATATCTGTTTCTACCTCTTGGGATTTGGCGGTGTAGCGATCGCACAATTCTTCTAGTACATCTAAGCAGAGTTTACCTAGCTGTACCTTTTGTGGTAGAATAGGTAACTCTGTATCTTTGCCACGACCTACCTGTAAAAGGTCAGCAATCATCCGGTCAATGACCTTAGTTTGATTGCGGGCTTGTTTTAATAAATGCGCCGTCATGGATGGCTTGAGGCGCTGAAATTGCCCCGTCTCTAAATTGTAATTAGATTGGAGAGTTTCGATGGCGATCGCGGCAGCAGTTAGCGGATTGCGAAGATCGTGCGCCAGCATAGCAATCACCCGATCTTTAAACTGTAGCTGCTCTTGGAGATTATCTTTTTCCTGTTTCAAGCGAAAAATTTCGTCTGAGAGTCGAATTAGTTCCGCAGAAACAGCAACTGAACGAATAGTGGATTTGGGTGATGTCGCCCTACCATTGTCGTCTATACGTTCTTGTAAGTCTTCCTGTACTTTTAAGAAGGTGTCTACAGCAGCTTGCCAGCGAGGCCACCAGTTTTTCAATTGCGCTATGATATTACTCCCAGCCAAAACCTGTCGTGGTTCCGGATGGATTTTGATTAAAGCTGGCGTTGCTATCAATTTAAAGTGTTCTGCTAAGTAAGGTTGTTGTCCAACATCGATAGTTTCAAGTTCAAAACTATACTCAGCCTGCAATTCTTTTAAGTAAGCACGGATTCGCTGCACTTGTTGTCGGGACTTGGGTCGTCCATCGATAAACAGTAGCAGCTGGAGTGGAGCCTCAGAATAAATAGGCTGATCCTGGGAAACTTGCATGTAATCGTGTTTCAGCACTGGTAACAACCCGGCGACGCTTTACAGAAAGTAAAATAGACTGACGGTTGTCGATGGTCGTTGTTTTTTCTTCAATTTAATATCTATCTATTTTAGATTCTTAATACTCTTATCAGTTCTGCGTTTTTGACATCAGACATATCTTTTTCAGCCTTTTGCCCTGTTTTGGTTAACTTTATCTCCAAGAAACACCCTTATCCTTGAATATAAGTCTTAATTTGCCTTGAAGCAAAAATTTTCGCCAGAGCTAGCAGGTGAAAGGTTTAACACTATGTCAATTCGAGTACTTGCTTTGAACAAGTGATCACCGAAGCAAACGCAGATGCTAATTGTATCTAATCTATCAGGAAGTTGTTAACTGTTCAGACCAAGTTTGTAGAGGGCTTTCTCAACCGCCAGTGCATCCGATGAAGTGTCTTTTTTGCCTCTACCCAATCCTAGTAATGATTGGGAAAACAGTCACAGCTAACTATGTACTGTCTCTATAACTTGCGAAGCGCACCCTCTGCCCAGCCTTCCTAAAATAACCCCTACCCTATACCAGAAGAACAGGGGATGGATTGCCAAAGAGAAAACTTTGGATAACATAGAGGCGATGCCTACGGCGGTAAACTACGCCCTTTTAGAGAAAGCACTCACTGCTTTCGAGGCTGCCAAGAAACTCTTGACTATAGCACAAGTAACACTTACCCCAGAAAATCAATTTAGAGATACTAGGGAAACTGCTGCGACACTTGACTGCTTTGCCTATCACCCCGCCCCCAAGAACCACAACTTACGCTAAGTTCCTGGAATTGCTTAATAGTGGCATTTCCACCTATTGCCTTATTCAGCTTACCATCGTCAGATGAATAATTTCCAGAATCGATTGTAAGCAAGCGTTAGCGTTCTTTATCTATTCCCCTCCTTGGATGAGGCTAAAGGGGGCTTTAGTCCTAGTCTATCACTTCAGTTGCTTGGCGTAGGTTTTGCCCGCACTTCGGCTGCGCTCAGTGACCGCCGTAGGCATCGCATTACAACTAGTGCATCTTGAAGAAGATTAAAGCTTTTGCTAGCTACACTCTTCTTTGGTGAGTTAACAATCAGTTATCGGTGCCGATTGAATATTTCCAGAACTATCTAAAAATTTGATTCTCAATCTAGTAGTCTGCCACATTAATTTTGATCAGTTAGTAGTGGGTGGCTCTAGCTCTCATCTAAGCACAGTCCCTTAACCTGTCATAATACCTGTGAGCTTAGAGCATCCAAATCACAAAACTCTTATCTAGCAAGTATTTCAGGTTTATTTCTGTTTTTTTCCCAAAAATGTTAGTTTGCCAGAATTTTAGGGAACTCTATAAATAAGCATGGGAATTATCAAAACCTAATGGCTGTAAAACAAAGACAATACGGTAGCTTTTTGCTACCGTTTACTCATTTTTAGAGATATCATCTTCACCAACAGAGACATTTACGAAGAAGACGCCGTGAGTCTGTAGTGTCTTTTGGTGATATTAAGAGTTAGAAAAGCAGAGGGAGCTGGCGTTGCAGGGGAAGCAGAGGGAGAATGCCCAATACTCCGGCAACCCTCAGTACAAGTACCCAATGCCCCATGACCCATTCCCCATTCCCCATTCCCATTTAATGAACAGTCTGCGCTAGGGTAGGAATTGAAACTCAATTTGTGATTTCCTGTGCTTCCCTGTAAACGTCCAGCTGTATTTCTAATTTGGGCTGTTCTACTGACTTCGTTAACAGCCTGTGCTAACAGTCCAGTCGCCAAAAACCTTGAGGAATCTTTGGCGGCAGATCCGAAGCTGCAAAGCAATCCAGTTGTCTTTGGAGAATCTCAGAGTAACCAACCGCAAGCACAGCAAAACGAATCAACAGTTCAGTTACCACCTGATTTCCCTAAAGATATCCCCCTATATTCCAATGCCAAACTACAGGAAGTTACACCTGCTAGCGGCTCAGAAAACAGAGTCTCAACTCGTTGGTTGAGTTCTGACCCCAGCAACTTTATTGCTAGCTTTTATAGTAGCCAGTTTCAAACAAATAACTGGCAGATTTTGCAACAGCCAACAGATGATGCAGGAGGTGCTTTTGAGGCACGTCGTAACGATTTGCTGTTGAAGGTTTCCATTCAGCCTAAATCAGTTACTAACGCCACACCTAATCAACCCCAAACAGCCACTGAATTACTGATTGAGTACGTACCAAATAGTACTGCAACGGCACAACCTACCCCGACTACAAGTCCTAACGAAACTACTAACGCCGTTCCTCAACCAGGAGATTCCCAGTTTATTGGCCCGGTATCACCCGCAAACTTGGCAGCACAGCCACCAAGCACAGCTAATAACCAAACAACTCCTACAGCCACAGCCGAATCTCAGGAATTCAACGATCTGAATAAGGCACCGCAAGAATGGCGGCAACACATCCAAGATTTGGCTGCATTAGGTGTTTTGTCTATAGAACCAGAAGCAACCAAGAGTAACTCTACTACCACAACTAACCAGTTTGAACCCGGTAAAATCGTTACACATCGGGAATATGCTCGTTGGCTAATTGCTGCTAACAATGCTATGTATGCCAGCAATCCAGCTAAACAAATTCGCTTGGCATCAGAAACTACTCAACCAGTTTTTAGTGATGTGTCCGCAAAAGATCCTGATTTTCCAGCAATTCAAGGATTAGCCGAAGCTGGGTTAATTCCCAGTCCTTTGTCTGGAGATTCTACAGTAGTTTTGTTTCGTCCTGATGCACCCCTAACGCGGGAACAGTTGCTGCTATGGAAATTACCTCTAGATACTCGCCAAGCTTTACCCTCTGCTAACTTAGATGCGATCAAACAAACCTGGGGTTTCCAAGACGCGGCGCGAATTGACCCAAAGGCTTTAAGAGCAGTGTTGGCTGATTACCAAAATGGCGAACAATCGAATATTCGGCGGGTGTTTGGTTATACGACTCTGTTTCAACCCAAAAAACCAGTAACTCGTGCTGAGGCTGCTACAGCTTTGTGGTATTTCGGCAGTCAGGGTGAGGGTGTGTCGGCTACTGAGGCTTTGAAATTAAAGCGAAGTTAAAGCGATGCCTACGATGAGCTAGACCATTATGTTGCGGTTAGTCCGTCGCTAACGCATAAAAGTGGGCAATTTCCAGGCTTTAGCATGTAAATTTTGCCATTTATTTGTAATATAGCTATTTTTTATCAAGAAAATGTAAATCTAACTATTTTCAGCGTTTTTACCTGTGTTTAATAAATTTTTGAGGAATAGTTAAGTAAAACAATGTAAATTAACTCAATAGGCGTACTTAGTTTTGAAGTAAGTCAAAAAACAAGTTGTCAGACTATCACCCTTTCATTACTATTAAACAAATTAAAAATACCACAGGTAAAACGAAGATGAAAAAACAAGCTGTAGCAGTAGGATTTGTTCTCCTATCTTTCATGTTGCCGCTCAAAGCGAGTGCTGCGAGTTTTACCAAATTTTATGTATTTGGCGACAGTCTTTCTGATACTGGAAATGTTTTCACTGCTACTAATGGTTTAGTCGCTCCGACAACAGCCATTCCTCAAGATCCACCCTACTTTCAAGGGCGTTTTTCTAATGATCAGGTGTGGGTAGACTACCTGGGAGATCAACTAGGATTAAAACCCTCTCCATACATTACTTTAAATACTACTATTCCCAATCAAGGTATTAATTTTGCTGTGGGCGGTGCTAGTTCTGGTCAGGGTAATGCTGTTGTTCCTAGTGCGCCTTTACCGGGAGTACTAGAGCAAGTCGGCTTGTTGACGCAACCGATTATACAAGACAATCAGAAGCTTGATCCGAATGCTCTTTATGCTGTATGGGGAGGTGCAAATGATTATGTGTTTGGTCAAGCTACCAATGCAGCTCAAACAGTCCAGAATTTATCAGATGCAGTACGGTTACTTGCCTCATCTGGCGCAAAAAATATTTTAGTCTTTAACTTACCTGATTTGGGCAAGATTCCATTTGCATTCGCTACAGGTCTATCTAGCAACTTGACTGGTTTGACAAATGATCATAACAAGAGATTAGCAGAGGAATTAGGCAAATTTAGCAATAACTCGGACTTGAATCTGATTTCTGTGGATGTGTTTTCCCTATTTAATCAAATACAAGCAAATTCAGGGAAATTTGGGTTTCAAGATGTGGCTAACCCTTGCGTAGTAGGGAATTCCCAGACAATCATCAGTGTATGCCCTCAACCAAACGATTATTTGTTCTTTGACTCTGTGCATCCAACAACAGGCGTTCATAAGTTAGTAGCAGATACTGCACTGGCAGCGATTGAGGCTAAGTCTGTCCCGGAACCTGCGATAAACTTGGGAATTTTAGCCCTTGGTGCTTTTGGTGCGGTAGGAGTGCTGAAGCGTCAACAAAAAAGGTCAGCACTTGTATCAGCAGGTCGGGTTATTGATGCACAATTGTCTCATACAACAGTTGAAAACTAAACTAACTGTATTGATGTGGGATTACGATCGCTTATTTCAAATTATTGAAGAATTAATCATGCACCATTCTCCTAGTGGTGCAGAAGCTGAGATTAACCAGTTGTTGATGCAACGATTTGCGGCGCTGGGTGTGGAAGTCTGGTGCGATCGCGCCGATAATATTATTGCCAAGATTCCAGGGAAAAGTCCAGACCGAGCGATTGCCATCACCGCACACAAAGACGAAATTGGCGCGATTGTCAAGAGTCTCGCTGATGAAGGTCGTGTGGAAGTCCGCAAACTCGGCGGTTCTTTTCCCTGGGTTTACGGCGAAGGCGTTGTCGATTTACTCGGAGATAACGAAACCATTAGCGGTATTCTCAGCTTTGGTTCCCGCCATGTTTCTCACGAATCGCCCCAGAAAGTGCAGCAGGAAGATACTACTGTTAAGTGGGAAAATGCCTGGATTGAAACGAAGCTCACTACGGCTGAATTAGAAGCAGCTGGCATTCGACCTGGAACTAGAATGGTAATTGGCAAGCATCGCAAGCATCCAATTCGGTTAAAGGATCATATTGCTGGTTACACTTTGGATAACAAAGCCTCTGTTGCGATTCTGCTAGCTTTGGCTGAAAACCTGAAACAGCCAGTTGTTGATGTTTATCTGGTGGCGTCAGCAAAAGAAGAAGTGGGAGCAATTGGGGCGCTATTTTTCACCCAAAATCAGCCTTTGGATGCTTTAATTGCTTTAGAAATTTGTCCATTATCTGAGGAATATCCTGTTAAAGATGGGGAAAGCCCTGTAATTTTATCTCAAGATGCTTATGGAATATATGATGAGGGGCTAAATCGACAACTGCGCCACAGTGCCAAGCAACTCGATATGCCAGTGCAGTTAACAACTCTGAGTGGGTTTGGTAGTGATGCTTCAATTGCCATGAAATTTGGCCATGTTGGGCGTGCTGCTTGTTTGGCATTTCCCACACAAAATACACATGGGTATGAAATTGCTCATTTAGGAGCGATCGCTAATTGTATCGATTTGTTAAAAGCTTTCTGCGAAACTGAGTTTGAGTGATAATTCTAGGCTTTCACCTGAGTGAAATGATGTTGATTACTTACTTTGGGTAGTGAATCAACTTTTTGTGGCAAAATAAAAGCGTTATGCTGCAAACACAACGCTTTTGAAAACGTAAAGAAAGGTTGTTCTTAGCTTTGACTTTGCCGCCTTAGTAACTCACTAATCAAAACTTGGCAGCGCTTACTAGACTCGTAAGCTTGTCGCATCAAGGTTCTGTTTTACTCTTCAATCAGGGATTGCATTCGTCTATGTGCAATCCTTAATGCTGTAAGCGTGGTTGGATTCATATTTATCTTAAATTAAAGGGTTTAAGACCCCTCTGTTTTACAAGCATTTTGCTAAATGCTTGATTTATGTCAAACTTGACTATTGAGTAATACTTTCACCAAAGCCGATGATGGGATTTGAACCCACGGCCTGCTGATTACGAATCAGCTGCTCTACCACTGAGCCACATCGGCGTACACAATCTAAGAGTATAACATGATTTAATCATGGGAGATCAAAATCGCAAAAATCGCCTTAACCCTGAACAATACGCCAGCCTCAAAGCAGAAATAGCCGCTCCTTATCGCGGCTTACGACAATTTTTCTACATCGCTTTCGGTGCTTCTGGCTCACTCGGTGCATTCGTCTTTTTCTTCCAAGTGCTTGCCGGACGCAATGTTGAGAGTGCAATGCCAAGTTTAGCTCTCCAAGTAGGAATTGTTGCCCTAATGGTCTTCCTCTGGCGCTGGGAGCAGCGTCGGCAACGACGCCCCCAATCGGGTAAAAATCCTAATCCCTGAAGGGAGAAATTTTAGTTGTTAATTTTTTATTGCTTTCCTTTTATATATCTTTATATTCTTCAAATTTATTAATGCTTTGATGAAGATAAAAATATCAAAAGAGAAAAAATAAAAAAATTATTAGGAAATCTCAAAAAGCAAAAATTTCTGAGAAACTAGAAATCGTTGAAACGGGGTCAGCCAATATAAAGACCCTGACCATAAAACCAATCACATTCCAATGGGGTCAGCTATATTTAAAGACCCCAAATTTTATGTTTAAAAACCCCTAAAATTAATAAAACTCACGATATTGGAAGCGCCAGACTAACAAATTATCAGTCTGGTGCTTCAATTTGCTAACTAGTACAGCACGGCGGAAATAAACCACTCCTTTCAAATATCTAGAATCCTTGCGAATTACGAATTACGAATTACGAATTACGAATTACGCACAGAGGTACTAGGCATTTACTGAACTGTTACCAAATAGGATGAAGGAATTGGTTGGGCACGTCCAGCATTGACAAGTGCTTGGTAAACAAAGGCAGCAACTTCGGCTCTAGTCGCTTCACGATTAGGATTGAGTTGCTTCGCGGTGGGATAGTTGATCACTAGTTGCCGTGCAGTTGCCGCAGCAACAGGAGCGATCGCATAATTAGGAATCTGGGCAGCATCGGTGTAAAAGGAAAGGACACTCTGATCATTCGCAGTTAACCCCAAACCATTAGCTAAAGCGACTAACGCCTGCACTCTGGGAATTTGCTGCTGTGGCTTAAAAGTTCCATCGGGATAACCAGAAACAAATTCACTTTGGTAAGCAGATTGAATTGCAGCGTAAGCCCAGAAATTGCTTGCTACATCCTTAAATTTAATTGCAGTGCGTTTGGTTGCTGGTGTTAGGGCTTTAGTGACAATAGTGGCGAATTGAGCGCGGGTTACAGGATCATTGGGTTTAAAGCTGCCATCAGGAAAGCCAGCAATAATATTTTGGGAGGCTAAAGCTTCGATGTAGGTTTTTGCCCAGTAATTTGCTGGCACATCTTTAAAGGCGACAGGCCCTCCAGGCGGTACGTCAACAGTTGCAGCAACGAAATTTACTGAGCCGAAAATCTTTTTCTGATCGATATCGTTGCCAACAGCGACAATTTGACTGGTTTTTGTGGCGTTGTTCACATCATAACGAGTGTTATTGCGAATAAGGTTGCCACCAGGATTTTCGTTGGTACCAAGGTCGGGTAGAGCATTGACGGTTGCTACTACACCATCCCGCTTATTGTTCTGAATGACATTCTTACGCAATACGGGCTTTGCTGATTCGGAGATATAAAGACCGTCTTGGTTTTGGATAATTTGATTTTCCACAATTTGGGGTGTGGAAGTGCCACCGATCGCTAGACCAAAACCAGTATCCTGAAATAAGTTATTCCGAATTTCTCCTTGAGCAGCTCTAACAACTGAAATCCCATTCCCTTTGTTTTGCACAAAGAGGTTACTTTCAATAGTGGGATTGCCTGTACCCGTAACAAAAACACCCTCTCTGACACTGTTAGTAAAAGTACTGTTTTTGATAATGGGATTAGTTGACTCCACCCACACAGCCGTACCCCGGCTATTTGGGTTGGTGACGGTGACACCAGCGATCGTGGTATCTCGTTCGGCAAGGATGGTAATGTCCTGTCTGGCAAAGGTGCGACTAGTGTAGAAACCTCCACCTGTAATCAATATCCCTTGACCTTTAGTAGCTTCATCACCCCGCAGTGTCACCCCTGGTTTCAGCAAGAGCGGGAAGGTTTCGCCACTTTCCTGGTTATAGTTCCCAGGTGCTAATTGAATAACTGCACCTGCTTGGGCTTGACTTAGAGCAAAACTTATGCTTTTGTAAGGTGCAGCTGAGGTTGCACCAGCACCAGCACTATCTGCACCAGTTGCTGGGTTAACGTAAATCACTGCGGCAGTTGCAGGAGCTTGCGCTGTGAGAGTTGGGGCGATACCTTCAGGATGAGTAGCACCAGCATTAACCTCGTCAGGTAGTAGTATTGACCCACTAGAGACAACAAGCATTGCCGTTAGTCCGGCTCCCACGCGTAAAGTATATCTGAGATGACTGCTAGAAAGAAGGCGAAAAATCTCCGCTAGAGAAATGTGAAAACCCCGGTATTTCATTTTTTCCGTCTGTGATGTGCTGAATTACGGTGTGTCGAACAAGGTTAAAGGTAGGAAGCAGCCTTGTAGCTGCTGTAAAACCCATGCAAAACTATACTGGATGATTAGCACTGATTCAGCTAAATTCCTTAGATAGATCACAGAACTTATACATTAGTTATATTATTTTATTCATAAAATTCTACTAGTACTCTGTCAAGAAAACTTTGAAAGGTAAAAGAACGAACCACAGAGGCACAGAGAACACAGAGTCAGAGAAAAAAAGATGTTTGTTTAAGAGGTTGTTTGAAAAGTTTTTAGCTGTAACTTTAGGCACTTTTAAATCCCCCCTAACCCCCCTTAAAAAGGCTACGGTGTACACACAAGTCTTGTCGCAGTCATATCTTTATTAAAAAATCTCGCACTGCGTTTCTATCCCGCCTCGGAATTCATTCCGAGTCTCATAGTTAAAGTCCACGCTTTGTGGACTAAATTGATTGTTCAGTCCACAAAGCGTGGACTTCAGCTATGAGCCGCTGAACTTTAGTTCTGGGCGGGATGTCGGTGAGTGTGACAGTTTAACTCTGACAAAATGTGCTAAAAGAGTTGAAACCTGTGTGGACAGCACTTGTGTGTACACCCTAGCCTTAAAAAGGGGTGAACCGGAATCAAAGTCCCCCAAATTAGAGGGATCTAGAACTTTTGATACCGACAAGAGGACTTTTTAAACATCCTCTAAGTGCTCATCCTGCCTACTGAAATTATTTATTTTTTAGTATTCCCTAAAGCCAGATGCCGCAACTCATTGTGCTGGAATATCATTACAGCAAAAGCAAACCTATTGGGAATCGGGAGAAATGCGTTTTAAATTTTTGGGGCTGCGTCGCGCTTTAGTTTTAGTAGGTAGTACCTGCCTTTTACTTTTGTCCCCGCCTGTCTTTGCTGCGGAACGAGTGGTGCTAAACTATGGTATCTTCCGTGAATCACTTTCAGTGGAGGAGCTATCTACCTTTGCCCAAACAGGTGAACTTTCACGTTCACTACGAGTTAATTTTGCTTTGGCGCGACAAGATCCCAAAGCCATCCGTCAGTATTTGACAGAGCCGGTGAAGGTAAACCTTGTATTTTTAGATAGAGTGCTGAATAGCCGGATTGGTAATATTATTTTGGATCAAATTAGTCAAGTTATTTATACACCGTCTCGCAGAGCAGATCGGCAGGCTTTGCGAGCTGCTTTGGTACTTTCTGCGAGTCAAGACGGGCAGGTGTCGCTAATCGAAATTATTAAGAATTATCCCACAAATGAAGTGGAAGTTGATGGAAAACGCTTGGAGGGTGCATACCGTCAACTCCGCCGCTTGCAAACAAGCCTACAAGATTTATTTGGTGTTTAGTAAGCTAAAGTTTCTAAAGTTTCCCTTAAATACCGTTGTACCTGCTGTTCCAAGCGAATCCCGTGTAATTGAGCATCGCGTTCTAGTTGCCAACGTTGAAAACCGGAACTAGTGGAGATCGCACATTTGAGGCTATACCAAATTTCAGTATCAGCAGAAAATTGGCGATCGCTAGAAGCTGGAATTTGAGCCATAGTTTCTCATTCCTTTATTTTAACTTCAACGGTAATTGGGCATGGGGCATTGGGCATGGGGAATGGGGCATGGGGCATTGGGCATTGGGCATTGGTTATTCTCGTCTGCTCCCCCTGCTCCCCCTGCTCCCCCTGCTCCTCTGCTACTTATTTATAGCCCTTTAAAGTGAAATAATATACTTTACGGGCTGCTACGAATCTGTATTAATCCTAAACAAAGATTCCAACAACCGGGGCACGATTTGATTAACCCGTACTCCTAAAATTGTAAAATCCTGCTTAATCTTTTCTAAAGATAATGGCTCTATGCCAGCGAATTCTGTGTCATTAGTCACTAAAACTCGCATTACACTCACAGGTATTTGTAAAAATAGATTGCTGCCCAAAAATGCTAAACCCGCAAACAATAGTGCAACGCTACGCCATTGTGGGAGAAATTTAGCTGAATTTGCTACTAATGGGGCAATTTGGTAAAGCTGCCACAGCACCCAAACCGACAATACTGCTGCTACTAATGCCAGGATACGATTTAACTTTGTATTAATTAAACAGAGGATTTTTCGCTGCCGCTCGGTCAGATTTTCTGGCTTTAGGGCTATTCCTAAAAGAGCAAATATATAAAAAGGGCGACGCAATTGCATCCATAGCAAAGGGAGAATACCAATGGCAGCAACTAAAAATAGCTCCATCCACACTGGTAAAAACGGCTCGCCTACAGACAGGAAAAATAAGCAGAGGACTAAAAAAACAGGCAACGTCGCTAATCCAGCGACGTGAATCCACAAAATAGGTTCAGAGCGAAATGAATGCATATATAAAAAGTTATGAGTTAAGAGTTAGGAGTTAGGAATTAGCAGTCTTTAACTCCTAAGTCCTAATTTATCACTCCTAACTTCTAACCATTTTACCCTCAACACTACCTTGTTAAGGTGAGAGTGCGGCGCTTCGTAACCATCTGATAGGCTTCGATGATGTCACCTTCAACCCAATCATTGAATTTATCCATGCCGACACCGCATTCATAACCGGCGTTGACCTCACGGGTATCTTCTTTCATCCGTTTTAGGGAGTCAAGGACGCCTTCAAAGATCACCTTACCGCCGCGTCGCACCCTGACTTTACAGTTGCGAACTAGCTTGCCAGATTGAACGTAGCAACCGGCAACAGCACCGCGACCGACTGGGAAGACGGCACGGACTTCGGTTTGACCCAAGGGTTCTTCCACCAACTCTGGTTCCAAAAGACCTTCCAAGGCATCTTGGATATCTTCTAGGAGTTTGTAGATTACGTTGTATTCACGAACATCTACACCCGCTTCATCGGCGGCTTGTCTAGCGCCACTAGCGAAGGTGGTGTTGAAGCCAATAATTACAGCGTTACTGGCAGCTGCTAAGTCGATATCTGTCTCGGTGATTTCCCCAGCAGTAGCCAACAGCATCCGAATTTGGACTTCGTTTTGCGGGATTTGCTTGAGCGCTCCCACAATCGCTTCTACGGAACCTTGTACGTCTCCCTTCAAGATCAAGTTGAGTTCTTTCAACTCGCCTTCTTGTGCTTGAGCCGATAAGGTTGTAAGGGTAACACGACCCTGTAACAAACGGGATAGGCGTTGTCTGTCTGCGCGATCGCTAGCAAGTGTTCTGGCTTCTTTCTCGTTCTCGAAGACCTCGAACTCGTCACCTGCTGCTGGCACATCACTTAAACCTAGTACCTCGACAGCAAAGGAAGGAGAAGCAATATCTACTCTCTTGCCTCTGTCATCCACCATCGCCCGGACTTTACCGAAAGCCGAACCAGCTACCAAGATATCTCCCACATGCAGGGTGCCATTCTGAATTAGCAGGGTAGCAACTGCTCCCTTGGCTTTATCCAGATGTGCTTCAATTACAGTTCCTTTGGCGGTACGATCTGGGTTGGCAGATAGTTCTCCAACCTCTGCTACCAGCAGAATCATCTCTAAGAGCGTATCCAGGTTTTCACCTCTGATGGCGCTCACGGGAACCATGATTGTCTCACCACCCCAGTCTTCTGAGGTCAAACCATACTGGGTGAGTTCTTGTTTCACCCGCTCTGGCTGTGCCCCTTCTTTGTCAATTTTGTTGATTGCAACAACAATTGGCACTCCCGCAGCTTGGGCGTGGCTAATGGCTTCAATGGTTTGAGGACGGACACCATCATCAGCAGCCACTACCAACACGGCAATGTCTGTTACTCGCGCTCCTCTGGCCCGCATAGCTGTAAAGGCTTCGTGACCAGGGGTATCCAGGAAGACTATCTGCTGTGGTTTGCCCTCATGTTCCACATCCACATGGTATGCGCCAATGTGTTGAGTGATACCACCAGCTTCGCCAGCAGCCACTTTTGTTTTGCGGATTGAGTCGAGCAGGGTTGTTTTACCGTGGTCTACGTGACCCATAATTGTCACGACAGGCGGACGGCGGTGGAGATATTCTAGGTCTTCTGCGCCGACCATTTCCGTAATTTTCCGAGCTTCTGCTTCTCGCTCGGCGGTTTCGACTTCTATTTCTAGTTCTTTTCCTACTAGGGTAATTGTGGGAATATCCAGATTTTGGGTGATACTCACCGCCATGCCTTTGAGGAACAGGATTTTCACAATCTCTGTATCGGGAACGGCTAAAACGTCAGACAGTTCTTGGACAGTCAACGGGCCTGTGATCACGACCTTTTCGGGACGATCGCGCTTTGTATCGGCTTCTTGTTGGCGACGGTTATTCTGATGGTCACGCCCAGAACCAGATTTAGAACCAGGCTTTCTACTTCCTCTAGCAGTTGGGGCGCTAGCAAGGCTTGCACCTGGCATCTGCACAGGTCGAGTCGCTTTGGGTTTGGGAGGACGGGCAATGGAAAGGCTGACTTGGACGGTGGCTGGTGAGTCTAGATCGTCATCATCTAGCAAATCTTCTTCAAACTCATCATCCAATATCGGCTTGATCCGCTTGCCTTTAACGCCAGCTTTAGCCTTCTCTTTAACTTCGTCAATTATTTCCTCTTCTACCCACTTTTTGCCGCCTTTGGTGGGGCGAGGTGGACTTGGGCGTTTCAAATCGAGGAGATCGGGTGCTACGACTGGCTCATCACCCAATCCTTGAGATTTGCCCGTCATTCCTGACATCTGCCTGGGTGGAGTAGCGATCGGCATTGCGGCTGCTACGGCTTCACCAGGGCGGGCTGGTCTGGGTCGTTGCCCCTCTCCTAGTTGTGATGGTGCAGATGGTCTATTGACCCTCTGCTCTGGTCTGGTGGGTGGAGGGGTAGGACGACTTGTTCTTTGTGGTGCAGGTTGCACAGACTGGTCAGTTGGCAGTTTAGCAACTCTTGGCTTAATTTGTTCGCGATCGCCTTCGACGGGCCGTTGCCGTTGGTCGCGTTTGAGGATCGGTTTGTCTGCCTGAGATACTGGCTCATCTGCCACCTGGGCTTCTTCTGCCGCAGGTCTTGCCGGAGGGGCAACTAGTTGCGGTTTGATCGGTTTTTCCGCTTTCGGTCTGGGTGGAACTATTTTTTCTGGTTTTTGGGATGCTATTTTTTCCGACGCCTGATTTGGATTTGGCGTTTGTTCCAAGTCCGTAACAGGAGGTTGCTCTTGAGTCTCAGATTGAGTCCGGGGCACAGGTCGAGTTGGTGCTGCCGGCTTCATGGGTGAGACTGGTGTAGCGAAAGGCCGTGGTGGAGAGGGAGGATTAGCTTCAGACAAGGCAGCTTGGGTATTGGTAGCAACTGACGCCTCTGGGGCGTTGGGGGTAGTATTTCTCAATATTTTGGGTTTGCGTATTTCCAAAATTTGCTGTTTGTGGGGTGCAGCAGGTCGGGCAGATCCGCCGTTTGGTGGTGAGTTTGGTTTATGGGTGGTTGTACGTAGTTCCTTTTTGGCGGAGACATTCGTCGCTGCGAGTTTTTCCGCAGCCGTGCGGATGCTTTCTGCCTCGGATTCTGAAATCGTGCTGCTATGACTTTTGACCGCAATATCGAGCTGGTCGCAAATTGCTAGTAGCTCTTTGTTATCCAAATTCAATTCCTTTGATAATTCATAGATTCTAACTTTGCCGTTGTTCATCCACTCTTCCCCTTTAATTTACAGTTTTAGCGGATGGTTGCCTGGTTTGCGACATCTCCATCCTTGGATTACTGTTTTTAGACTGCCGTTCAGTTTTTGCCGGTGCCTCCAATCAGGAAAGAGAGATGTTTCGGTTTAATAATGGCATCCCCACCAGGAATGATGGTTGAGGGACACCCATAAAAATTTTTTAAATAAAAGATTTTTATAGGAACCCCTGACGCCGAACTGCGCCTGAGCGCTACCAGGTTGCCATTTTGTAGTTTCTTGTTTTGGTGATTCTGAGCCTTCCACAACACAATCGATTACATCTTGTTCTGGGAATCTTGCCTCGCCCCTCTTAATTATTGGAGAGCCGAATGCCTTTTACACCCATTTACTATTTTGGCACTAACCTTAACGATCAACAGAGGGTGTCATGAAAGCGCGACTTCGGCTTTCGCACTATTCCTCTGGTGATGACGTCACAAAGTTGTTCCAATTAAATTTGGTTTTGGGTATTGCTTTGGGCTAGACGTTGCAACAAGCTTTGGTACAGTGTTTCTGGCACTGATGCATGTAGCGATCGCCCTAGTCGATTTTTTTTTTGAGCTGCTTGTAGGCAACTCGTTTGCGGACAAATATAGGCAGAACGCCCCATGCCCTGATCTAATTGTACCTTTCCCGATGGAAAGACGCGGACAATCCGCCAAAACTCATCTTTTGAGCCTACTTTCCGGCAACTAATACAGCGCCGATAATTTGGTTTCATCGCTTCTGGGTGATCTCAGTCCAGCATTCTGGATGTAAAAAGAAGTTTATTATTACTATTTTTTACTCATACCAAGTAGCTTTTGAGAAAATAATCCAAGAGACTGAGACTACAATCAACAGTATCAAAACTTTACAAAATTAATCAATTATTCATCATCGTTATTGTCAAAACTATCCTCATCTTCTAATCCGTCCTGATTTTCATCCTCGAATTCTTCCTCATATTCAAGATCGTCTTCTTCTGATTCCTCTGATTGATATTTTGTTCTTACAGCCAGAAATTTGGCATCTTCTCCTGCATAGTCATACTTAGCTTTGTCTTTGATGTCTATTTTCCAACCAGTCAGACGGGCTGCCAAACGGACATTTTGTCCTTCTTTGCCTATGGCTAAACTCAATTGGTCTTCAGCCACTAGTACGTGAGTTTGCCGGGATTCTGGGTCCATCAGGCGTACTTCATCTACCCTTGCTGGACTTAAGGCATTGGCAATATATGTTGCTGGGTCTGGCGACCAGCGAATTACATCTATTTTTTCACCGCGTAATTCGTTGACTACCACTTGAATTCGCGATCCCCTGGCTCCGATACAAGCGCCTACTGGGTCTACATCGCGATCGAGGGTATCTACTGCTATTTTAGTCCGGGGGCCTACATAACGGGAAGGGGGGTTTGCCTCCCTCGCTACGGCAACAATCCGTACCACTTCATCTTCAATTTCTGGAACTTCGTTGGCAAACAGATAAACTACCAAACCAGCATCAGCGCGAGACACAAGCAACTGTGGCCCTCGTTGCTGACCTTGTGAGACTTTTTTGAGATATACCTTGAAGGTGGCATTTGCCCGATAATTATCGTTGGGCAGCTGTTCCCGCTTCGGTAATTCGGCTTCTACTTCTGGCTGACCAAAGCCACTGCTAACTGCCAAAACTACTGATTGCCGCTCAAACCGCAGGACTCTTGCTTGCAGGACAGTTCCTTCTAAATCTTGGAACTCTTCTTGCACCATTTGGCGCTGTTGATCCCGTAATTTTTGCGCCAGTACCTGCTTGGTTTGCATCGCTGCCATCCGACCAAACTCTCCTTGGTCGGGGGTAACATCTAGCACCACAGAGTCCCCTAACTGCGCTTCGGGAGCGACTTGTTGCACTTCATCTAGGGAAATCTGGTGGTCTGTGTTATTGACTGCTTCGACAATGGTTTTGGTGGAAAGAACGCGAAATCCTTCTCCTTCAATATCGAGTTCTACTTCAAAATTTTCAAAATAATCTTCGTCAAACTGTTTGCGTTCTAAATTTTGGGCGCGACGATAACGTTCGTAGCCTTTGAGTAATGCTTCTCTAATAGCTGATTGAACTGCAAGACGGGGTAAATTCCGCTCACGACTTATACTTTCAATTAATTCTTTTAATCCAGGTAAAGTAACCATTGACATAAGCAATCTCCTTTAAAAATTAGGGACTGGGGACTGGGGACTGGAGACTGGGGACTGAAAATTACGCATTAGAGCCAGAGATTAGAGAATAGCTTTACACTAGTCCCTAACCTCTAGCTCCTAGCCTCTAACCTTGAGCCAAGGTGCTTTAGTCTCTAACTCCTAAGCCTTAGCCCTTTGTTTATCGGCGCTCGTCTAGCTGCACCTTAGTAATTAGGGAGCGGGGAATTTCGACTACACGACCTTTTTGGTTTAAGTAAAGTGCTGTCTCATCCCGGCGAATCAACTGACCAGTCCACTCTAGTTGTCCGTCGTAGGGTGGCGAAGTGGAGATGATGACAGGAAATCCTTTAAAGGAAATAAACTCCCTGTCTGTTACCAGTTGCCGCGAAATCCCAGGACTAGACACTTCCAAGACGTATGCATCTGGAACGATTTGGGCAGCATCTAAGGAGGCTTCTAAAGCACGGCTCATCCTCTCACAATCATTTAAACCGGTGTCTTGCTCAGGATTGCGAATGTCTACCCGCAAAACTGGTGGACTTTGGTTAGTGTGAAAAACCACGCCAACCACTTCCAATCCCAGTTCTTCTGCCACTGGTGTCGCCAAATCAATAATTTGTGGAACTAAAGGATGAGCCATGAGAAAATTCAATAAAAAAAGTGGGCACTGACCCACTTCCTGCGATAGGTATATCTTCCAAGAAGTCTTGTGACGAAACAATTATGATTCGCCTAATTCGAGTTTAGCGCATTTCTTTTATAGTCGTGCATTGGGCATTGGGCATTGGGCATTGGGCATTGGGCATTGGGCATTGGGCATTGAGCATGGTTCAATAATCAGTAGTTCTTATTCTGCCTCCCCTGCCTCCTCTGCTCCCCCTGCCTCATCTTTTCACTACTGCTGGAACTGATACTTGTGTTCGTAACTGTCTGGTTTGCTCGATAATTTGGTCTATGTCTTCTTGGGACAAACGCTGGACGTAGTTGAGTTTGATTTCCTCTAAGAAGTCAAAAAGTAAACTCTGAATTTCTGAGAGTACGTGTTTTTCCTTTATTTGAGATCCTAAGACTTTGCTAAAGGTTTCTACTAGTTGACTGGTGAGTTTTGCGCCAACAGGGTCTTCAACAGCACTAACTAACGTTTTGTAAAGATTAGTTGTGATTTGATTCGCCAGTTGTTCGCTTAACTGGGTTTGGGCTTGTCCCACGCCAGGGAGGTTCTGGAGGTCGCGGTAGACGGGGACTTGATGGAAGACGGTTTCGATGTTGTGGCGCAAAATGGCAACGATCGCAGGTTGGATTTCGGGTAGCACTTGGTAGACTATTGTCTTTACTAAAAGACCTGCGATCGCTTCCACTTCATTTACATTATTAATATCTATGTAGGGACGTAAATTTTCTTGTTGCAGTAGCCAGCGCGTTAACTCACCCTTCTGTATTGAACCCTGAACCTGATTAATTACTCTCACCACTACAACTTCTGTAAGTTCTTCGGCAAAATTGGCGACAATCCCCTGATGAATTTGCTTTCGCACTGGATGGAGATCCAATAACCGCGCTTGATCGAGGCGGACTACTACAGGTAAGATTCGCAGCCACCGCCAAAATGGCAGTAGTAAAAATAGGTCGTACCAACGCCACAATACTGCTTCAAACCAGCTTAAACCAGGATGTCGGCGTCTAATTAAGAAAGTGCGCCCCAGCAATTCTACGCCAAATAAAATCACAAAGGGTAAGTCAATAATCCAGAAATTATCAACAAATTCGCCATTTTCACCGATTTGGCGGTAGTAGTTAGAGGCAATCAAAGGGCGGATGCTCTCGTTAAAAAAATTAATTTCTTTAACCCAGCCATTTTGTGATAAGTACGGCTGACTCCAAAAAGTGGCAAAGGACTGTTTTGCAGATTCATTACCAATGTGCGATCGCATTCGCTTTTTGATTTTTTCCAGAGTCCCACTTTTATTCACTCCCGCAAACGGGTTACTGTCAATCATCTCGCTGCTAAGACGACTTATTTGTATTAGCCTGTTATTTACCTGAGAAGACTCTAACCCTGTTTGCCTGACTTGTTCTTCTAATGCGTCTACTGTTTCTAGATAACTTTTTGTGTCTCGATGGGGTTCAATACCTTTTATTGGGTCATAAATCTGGATAATTTGGGGAAGTTTTCGCAAGTAGAAATCTCGCCAAGGTACGTAACTTAAATTAAACAAAACTAAACCTAAATTTACGGTGGCAGTAATTGCCATAATTCTTTCAAACCAAAGATTCTGCTGTTTAGAAGATTTTATATTTTTCATATTTTGTCATATATTATACATTTCTTTGAATGTTTGGAATATAAGCTCTTTCATTTATCGAAACAGAATTCAGGAGCCAGGTGGTCGCCGAGCGCAGTCGAGGTGAGCCAGAATGGGCTAAACGCCCCGCTACCGCTAACAGGATAAATTTTGAACGAAGGTCAAAAGCCGCTCCGTTCGGGCAACATCTCAGATTGCCCTGGCTCTAGCTTGACACAGGTGACAGATGTATGCACTACACTAATTCAGTGTTCAAGGGGTGGATTCGATTCAAATGAGGCTGTATCTCTGCTAATACAAGATACTCCTTTTGATGGATGACGCAAATTAGTTTTTGTATAAAAAGTTAAATTTGACAAAAATAAATCACAAATTATTCAAAAAATATTAAAAAAGCGCAAAAAAAGTTATTAAACAAACTTAAAATGCAGCTGTTAACATTTATAATCCTGCTGATTTAACTCAAAGGAGTTTTAAGTATGTGGTGTGGGTTTGGAAAATCAAGCGCGAACTTTGCTGTTACTTGCCTGATAACTGCTAGTGTCGTAATTGCAGACACAGGTTTCGCAGCTTCTCAACGTAGCTATACCCCCCAGCAATTCCGTGCTGTGTTGCGAGGGTTAGGCTATAACGTCAAGGTAACAAATGGTGCTTTGACGGATGAGGAAACTAAAAAGGCAATTCGTGAATTTCAGACGGGTTATAAGCTAAAACCAGTTGATGGGATAGCAGGGCCAAAAACCCAAAATTTTGCTGCTAGCATCATTCAAATTTTGCACACAAATTTGAATGCAGTGGTAAAGCCAAATCCTCCCCTTCCGCGCGATCATTTTTATGGTTCCCGCACGGAAGCCGTGGTGAAGGAGTATCAGAAGAAATATCAGTTGCAAGAAACTGGAATTGCTAATTTAGCACTCCGCCAAAAGCTGAATGAAGAAGCAAAGACAGTCTTCAGTCAGCCAACAGCTACACCAACTCCTGCACCAACAGGTAGACCGAGAACTAGACCAACAGCTACACCGACAGCTACGCCAACAGCTACACCGACAGCTACGCCAACAGCTACGCCAACAGCTACACCGACAGCTACACCAACAGCTACACCGACAGCTACGCCAACAGCTACACCAACAGCTACACCAACAACTACACCCTAATCGCCACCAAAAACTCCTACCCCAAATCCTCTCAAGTCATTTGATTTGGTTCTTCTAAGGGTCTGCCCTTGGGCATAGGTAGAATTGGACGACGGTCATTGTAAGGCATAGGAATGTACTGGACGCTGGGTCGGCCTCCTTGTGGCTGTGGGTACAAATCCATGAGATCATAAATAGAATGGGGCAGTCCGACAGTTACGGGCAGCCCCATTTCTGTTGCTTCTTCTATAGTGATGGGATAGTCGTGGGTGACGCGGCCGGTTGTCAAGGCTTCGATAATCGATTCGATATTTTCTGGCAGAACTTTTTGTTTGGGTATACTGTCTTTTAGCAGAGTCCGTACAAACCTCTGTACCTGCCCAATTGCTTTACGTGAGAGGTCGGCCATAATTAGAGTTTGGTCATCAATTTCACTGATGGGTTTATCTTCGACTACTTTTAGGATACTTGCTGCTGGGTAGTTACCCAATTGGGGATCAACTGGCCCTAAGACAGCGTTAGCATCCATAATAATTTCATCAGAGGCGATCGCAAGCATGGTACCGCCACTCATGGCATAGTGGGGGACAAAGACTGTAACTTTTGCCTGGTGGCGAATTAATGCTCTGGCGATTTGTTCTGTAGCTAAAACCAAACCACCAGGAGTGTGCAAAATTAAGTCAATCGGCACATCTGGGGGTGTGAGGCGAATTGCTCGCAATATTTGTTCTGAGTCTTCGATAGTAATGTAGCGAGATAAGGGAATTCCTAGGAAGCTAAGGGACTCTTGGCGGTGAATCAGCAAAATTACCCGACTATTGCGTTCCTGCTGGAATTGTTGTAAAGCACGCAAACGGCGATATTCTATTTGACGTTTTTGCCAAAGGGGTTGCAAAGAAGTCAGAAGGAGAAAAATCCAGAATAAATCACCAATACCAAAGCCCATAAATATTAATTCTTGTTCAAAAATAACGGTTGCCATCATTATTGTGACAATTTTTGGGCGATCGCATTTCTATCTGTAGGTTTAAAAATATTGAACCACACTAAGCAAAAATATTATGAATTATAAATTATCATTAAAGCAAAAAGTTTTTCCCAAAGAGCGATGCCTGGGGCGGGCTACGCCTACGCTAATCACACTTGCGTAGATTAAAGTGCTAGAGACTACCTATTTTATAATTAATGCTTATAGTGGTCTGAATAAGTAAAAACAAAAAATTTTCTGTACTTTTCCGAATTATCATCAAGCCAATATGTAGCTAACACATAGCAAAATATATATTATTTGCTATATATTATGTATATAGTTTTGCTTGAGTTAAGGAGCTTGAATCTGTCCGTTCGCTCATTTTTAAATATATGTTCTAATTTCATAAAACCTATATTTTACAAGAGTTTAAAGCTTTGTATAAAAAATTTTATCTCCTTCTTTATTCGTTATTTATAGTTCAAATGAACTAGTTAGTAGCGATGTCTACGACGGGCTACGCCTATGCAATTTTAAGAAAGTCTGAAACAGCTATTCTGTCGTCAGTAATTTGAAAACTTAGAGCGAAATAAGCGAATGGACAGCTTAAATGATGCACCTTGTGGAGTTGTAATAAGATGGCAAGTAAATCGGTTGAACTTTTTATTTCCTACTCACATAGAGATGAAGAACTTCGGCAGCAATTAGATAAGCACTTAGCTTCCCTGAAGCGGCAAAAAGTAATAGAGGCTTGGCACGATCACAAGATTGAAGCAGGGATGGAGTGGGCAAAGCAAATCGATGATAACCTGAATTGACGAGCTGCGGATAATGCCACCGTCACAAATATTTCGGTCAGTCCTGCCTCGTATAATTTGTCTAATACTCTACCTAGACGGTCATCGTTTAAGTGTTCCGAGCTTATCCCTTCTCCTAACAGATGCTCTGTGGCAATGCCTTCAAAAAATTTTTCACGCCAGGTATAATGGCGCACTCACGAAGCCAAGTCCATTCAAAACCATTGCTTTTACAACTTGACCTGCACTGATTATTTCTTGAGAGTGAGTTCCAAGCAGGCGATTGATTTGTTCTACTAGATTCATCCATCACATATGCCTGCGACTATGCCGCAGTGGTCAATATCCTGTACCCTGATATCTAATGGTGATGCTGTCATGATTCTAAAATGCAGCATTTAGGTCATTTTCAAAAATACAGCATTTACGATCGCACCTGCAGAATCTGGGTTCCAAGTCTGGCCAAGCCTGATTTTGTGCAGTTTCAGAAACAATTGGTATCACACCTAACTCCTCCCCAAAATCGGCTACGGTGTCCACACAAGTCTTTGGTGAGGCCATTTAAGATTTATCGCGCAGCCCCTAAGATACCTCACCCTGGTTTTGCTATGCAAAACCTGTCCCTCTCCTTACTAAGGAGAGGGATGTCCGATAGGACAGGGTGAGGTTTTGGAGGACTTTTGGGTAATCGGATAACTTGTGTATATACCGTAGCCAAAATCGGGAAGGAGTTTTTTAGCATCAGCTAAAAACAAGGTGCGTTGCTTGTATTATGGGCAATTTGACTGATACGAACTCAGACTTTCTGTGCAGATACTTCCTCTGGCTTTTCTTGCCTTTGCAACGCAGAATACAGCCTATTGAGCGCATTTACATAGGCTTGCGCGGATGCCACGATGATATCTGTGTTCGCTGCATGACCAGAAAACACTTTAGATTCATAACGTAAACGAATTGTCACTTCTCCAATGGCATCAATACCGCCTGTTACTGACTGCACAGAAAACTCAATCAACTCGTTGGGCACATTCACCACACGGTTGATGGCTTTGTAAACTGCATCCACTGGCCCAGTACCGATCGCAGCATCGGTTAATTCTTCACCGTCTGGGGTACGCAAGGTAACTGTAGCTGTAGGACGGGCGTTGCTACCACAGGAAACTTGCACCAATTCTACTCGGAACAAATCGGGTGCTTGTTGGATTTCATCGTTAACGATCGCTTCCAAATCCCAATCAGAAATATCTTTCTTTTTATCTGCTACTTCTTTGAATCTGACGAAGGCTTTATTTAACTCAGTATCTGACAGTTCAAAGCCCAATTCTTTCAACCGAGTGCGGAAAGCATTTCTGCCGGAATGTTTGCCCAAAACTATTTGATTGTCTGTTAAGCCAATCAATTGAGCATCCATAATTTCGTAGGTGAGCTTATTTTTTAGCACACCATCTTGGTGAATCCCAGACTCATGAGCAAAGGCATTCGCCCCAACGATCGCTTTATTTGGTTGTACTAACATTCCCGTCAAATTGGAAACTAAGCGTGAGGTTTTGTAAATTTGCCGAGTGTCGATATTTGTTAAGGGTTCTTGAGATTCTTCTGGTCTTCCCAAATAGGGATTAAAGTATTGTCGCCGCACATGTAGCGCCATCACCAATTCTTCTAGTGATGCATTTCCGGCGCGTTCGCCAATCCCATTGATGGTACATTCTAGTTGGCGTGCGCCATTTTTCACTGCTTCTAAGAAGTTAGCAACTGCCAAGCCTAAATCATTATGACCGTGAACGGAAATAATCGCTTGGTCTATGTTGGGGACATTTTCGATAATCCCCTTAATGATTGCCCCAAATTCGCTAGGGGTTGTGTAACCGACAGTATCGGGAATGTTAACTGTTGTTGCACCAGCTGCGATCGCTCGCTCTAACACTTGGTAAAGAAATTCTGGATCGGAACGAGCCGCATCCATCGGCGAAAATTCTACATCTGTCATGAAGGACTTGGCATAAGCTACCATTTCTTCGGCGATCGCTAGCACTTCTGCCCGTGACTTCCGCAGCTGATACTCTAAATGGATATCAGAAGTCGAAATAAATGTGTGAATTCTGGCGTTAACTGCTGGTTTTAATGCTTCTGCGGCTGCCTCAATATCTGCTTTAATCGCTCTTGCCAAACTGCAAATTACCGGCCCATTTTCTGTCCCCACAATTTTCGCAATCTTGCTGACTGCTTCAAAATCTCCGGGACTAGCAAAAGCAAAGCCTGCCTCAATTATATCCACACCCAGACGCGCCAGTTGCTTGGCAATAACTAGCTTCTCGTCTATATTCAGAGTTGCTCCTGGACACTGCTCTCCATCTCGCAGTGTAGTATCAAAAATGATGATTCGATCTGTTTTGTTTGTCATTTGCGGTTTGTTGTTTAGTTTTTACTTATGGATGAAAATATCTTCAACCTTAGTTTTTCTTTTACTCTTACCTTTGTAAATAATTGCTAAGAATACTAACCTTCTGTTTTTTCTATTTGATCTCTGATATCATTTAAATCTATATATCTGTCTGTAGCATTCCGTAGTTCTCTAGCTATCATTCCTTCTGTCGAAACTACTGTAATATGTGTATTTTTTGAGCGTAATAGTTCGATTGCTCTTTCAAAATCTCCATCGCCACTGAATAATACTACTCGGTCATACTGGTCTACTGTATTAAACATATCTACAACAATTTCAATATCTAAATTCGCTTTTTGCGAGTAACGACCAGAAGTATCATCATAATATTCTTTAAGAATTTTAGTTCTAACTGTATATCCTAGACTAATTAAAGCATCTCTAAAACCTCGCTGATCTTGTGGGTCTTTTAAGCCAGTGTACCAGAATGCGTTAATTAATGTTGTTTCTGATTGCTCATGTTTGAAGTATTCTAAAACTCGCCGTGGGTCAAAAAACCAACCATTTTTTTGTTGAGCATAGAACATATTGTTTCCGTCTACAAAAATAGACAGACGATTCATTGGAGAACCCATACAAATTTACACCTAATAATATAAATGAATTTAGATGGAACAATAGATTATAGCAATTTTCAAATGCCTTGTTTGCTAATATCTATAAAGTAATTCTTCATCTGTAGCTTTTATCCTACCTCTTTCAAGGCATAAAAACGCCTGCAACATTAGAGTTGAGATACTGGGTGCTAAACCTTATTCACCTCCGGCACTGCAAGAGCCACCCTGTGATCAAAATCTACCAATAAAATTGAACTAGTAACAGCATTCATAACTGTATAACACTAAATTTTACTCCTAAAGAGGTATGGCATAGGCTTAGGGTAGGATATAAGTTGATGCCTATCTATAGGTTTTGCTTTCAGTATCAGGACACACTTTGTGGGGAGTACCAATATTGCGCCAAAGACAGAAGACGGACTTGGGACAGCTTCTGGTAAAACCCCAGTTAAGAGCGTACTTGTTGGTTAGGTTAGGGTAAAATCTCGCCGCAACCAACTACAGAGACGAAGTATATCCGGCTATAATCTGTGAGAGAATCACTCTTTTGTAACTCACTCAACAGAAAAATAATAATTTAGGCAGTACCTAAGTAGGAATCTCTTGGGGGCTACCTTTGCCAATAAAAGTTTGTTGATGAATAGAAGATACTTTACAAATGTATAAGATTGTCATTTAAGTCTTATTTCTATGTGCTTGTACTAAAACGTGGTCTGAATAAATAAAAGTGTTGGACTTAAATCAATCAGTAACACGATATGGCAGAAGAACCTACATCTACCTTAACTAAAAACTATGTCTCTGCTGCCAATAGACACTCAAGTAAACCGACAAAGGTAACGTCAACAGCATCGGCTCGTCAGTCTAGGTGGATGCTTCGCTTAGGTCATCTCCTGGCTGGCGGTTGCGTAATGGGTGCAGCAGTGCTGAGTGCTTCTGGTGGAAAATTAGTTCAATTGATGGAGAATAAGGCGCTTTCTGCCTTTTTCCAAGTGCGTGGGCCGATTTTGCCTCCAGAAGACATCGTAATTTTAGCAATAGACGATCAGTCAATATCAGTTCCCGCACAGTACTATAAAACAAATCCGAAACAGTATGCCTACCTAGAAACACTTAAATCTTATCCTTATAAACGGGCTGCTTATGCTCAGGTAATCACAAAGTTAATCAAAGCAGGTGTCCGCTCTGTAGCGGTAGATGTAGTTTTTGACACGCCAAGCAGTTATGGAGCTACTGACGATCGCCAACTCCAGGCAGTATTGCAAAAATATGGCAGCAAAGTTACTTTAGCAGCCGTCTACGAAAATTCCCAGACGCACCAAGGGTATTTTATGCAACTGATTGACCCACAACAGATGTTTCATACAGGGTCAGTCTCCATTGGCTCAGTTAATTTCCCCTTGGAGGCAGATGGTAAAGTTCATCGATTGGCGAGTGAGTTTTCTAAGTTGTTAGCTGAAGATAATTTGATTGAGAAGCTACCCTCTTTTGATGAAGCAGCACTGAGGGCAGCACAAGTAAATTATCCCCGACCAAAGGGCGATCGCATTCATTTTTGGGGTTCTGCGGGTACATTTGAGCAAGTACCATTTTGGCATGTCCTCGACCCGGAAAACTGGAACACCTATTTGCAGCAGGGAAAGGTTTTCAAAGACAAGATAGTGCTGATTGGTGCAACAGATAAGTTACACAATGATTATTATCCAGTCGCTGCTAGCAACAGCGCTAAACCCATGTCGGGCGTAGAAATTCACGCCAATGCGATCGCAACTTTGATGCAAGGTAAAGCGATCGCTCCAGGAATTAAAAGTCCACCGTTGCGGGGTTTGTTTATGCTAATTATAGTTGGCAGTACAGCCTTGATGATTAGCAGACGCAAGCGTAGTATCAATAGATTTCTTTATAGCCTCGCCCTCTCTGGCACTTGGGTAGGAATTAGTTATGGGTTATTTGTTCATGGTCAGTTAATATTTCCCACTACTGTACCAATGATTGCGATCGCTATGATTGGATTTTCCTATCTGGGAACCTCATTAGTGAGAGAAAGCATCAAAAAACGCCAATTAGTAGACATTTTTCAGAAGTATAAAACTTCCGCCGTTGTCCAAGAGATTATCAGCCAACAAGATGACTTGCAAGACCTAATCCAGCAAAGAGATTTAGCCTTATCAGGAAAAGTCCTGGCTAGACGTTACAGAATTGTCAAAGTTCTCGGTTCCGGTGGATTCAGTGAAACCTACATTGCCGAAGATACCCAACGTCCTGGAAATCCGCGATGTGTTGTCAAACAACTAAAACCAGCCAACACCAAACCAGAAGCCTTGCAACTTGCCAGACGTTTATTTAACTCAGAGGCGCAAACACTCGAAAAATTGGGAACACACCCTCAAATCCCGCAACTTTTGGCGTATTTTGAAGAAGATGAAGAATTTTATTTAGTACAAGAACAGATCATTGGTCATCCTTTAAATCAGGAATTGCCAGCAGGTAGAGCAATTGAGGAAATTGCAGTTATCAAAATTGTCAGGGACTTATTGCAAACATTAACATTTGTCCATAAAAACAATGTGATTCACCGGGATATTAAGCCCAGCAATATCATGCGCCGACATTCAGACGGTAAACTGATCCTGATTGACTTTGGAGCCGTCAAAGAAGTCAATACAAGACAGCTTGATCATCAAGAGCAAATCCCCTTCACCATTGGCATTGGTACTCAGGGTTACGCACCAAGCGAGCAATGTTTTGGGCGTCCACACTACAGTAGTGATATCTATGCAGTCGGCATGGTTGGAATTAAAGCCTTGACTGGTATAGCACCCCGTGAGCTACCTAGAGATGCTGATGGAGAGATAAAATGGAGCGATGCCTACGGCGGTAAACTACGCACCCAGGTGAGTCACTCCCTCGCTAAGATTCTCAGTAAAATGGTGCTGGATGACTTCAAACAGCGATATCAGTCTGCATCAGAGGCTCTTGAGGATCTTAAAGCTTTTGACGATGTTGTAAGTTTCCAAAGCATATACCCCATGCTACAGAATGACTCATTAATGAATACTTTAGATGACTTAGGCGCTCCCACAAAATCTTGCTCAGAATCATCCTCAGAAACTACTTGAGAAAGACGCGGGCCGTTTCGGATAAGCTGGGGAGGCAGGGGAGGAAAAAGAAAGAGTTATTCGGCAATAATTCTTTCTTGCCCTGCTCCTCCTCTCCCCCTCGTCGTGTCTTCTTCATATCATGTCCGGGTAATTCGTTATGATTCCATAGTCATTACACCCCACCCCGATGCTTTGCTACGGTTACACACAAGTATGACCAGCATAGGTTTCAACTCTTCTAGTAGTTTCTTAGGGTGCGTTATGGACACGCCGAAATAACAAATGCGTTCGCCGAAGTAACAAATGCGTTCGCCGAAGTAACAAATGCGTTCGCCGAAGTAACAAATGCGTTCGCCGAAATAACAAATGCGTTCGCCGAAATAACAAATGCGTTCGCCGAAATAACAAATGCGTTCGCCGAAATAACAAATGCGTTCGCCGAAATAACAAATGCGTTCGCCGAAATAACAAATGCGTTCGCCATGATTGCAAGAATTTAGCTTTGTCACGCCAGCGTAACGCACTGCAAATTTTTGGTAGATGAAGTTTTTCCGACTTGTGTGTACACCGTAGCCGAAGGCATCTGCCATTGATTGGGACATCATCCCAACTTATCAACCTAACAGCAATATAAAGCAATACGCTTGGGTTAAGGCTTTACTCTTTGTCAAAGTGAATTTTTTTAACGAACCGCAAAGGACGCAAAGGACACGTTCGCGCAGCGTCTCGAAGAGAAGGAAGAGAAGAAAGAGAAGAAAAAATGCTTAACTGAACTGTATTGCAATATAAAGCACATCTTCTCAGGAAGGCGTGTCAAACGTGCGTGGTATGTAACTGCATATGGTTTGAAGATTCACGCCGATGTGAATGGCGCATTCAACATCGGCAGAAAAAGTAATCCTGAAGGATTTGACAATCTCAAGTCTATTCTAAGGGATAGGGGGTGTCTGGTAGTACATCCAAGGCGGATAACTCCACTATTTAAGCGTGTCCATGCTGAAAGTAGAGTGGCTTTTACCTAAATTGCAAATGTCTGACTATACTTGACTATGTGATTTGGAACTATAATAAGCAATCAAGCTGACATGATATCACTCAGTTGTGCATAGAATTTTAATTTAACGACAAAAATTCTTCTCCTGTCGTGGGATGAATGCCTATTGTTTCATCCAAATCTTCCTTAGTAATGCCCTTGCGAATTGCCACACCCAGACTTTGAATGATATCTGCTGCATGTTCACCCACCATGTGAGCGCCCAAAACTTGCCCAGAATCACCATTTAACACTAACTTTATAGTGGTTGGCTCATCCTGTTCGATTAGCTGATACAACAGTGGTTGGAACTGGGTGCAGTAGCATTGTACAGATTCACCAAATTTTTCCCGTGCTTTCGCCTCTGTCATCCCCACACTAGCCGCTTCTGGACGGCAAAAAACAGCAGTGGGGACATAATCATAATTTAGTTTTTGCGCCTTGTTGCCAAAAACTGTATCCGCAAAGGCAATACCTTCTGCCTTAGCCACTGGAGTCAATTGCACGCGGCTGGTGCAGTCACCCACAGCAAAAATGTTTTCTTGGCTAGTGCGGCTGTATTCATCTACTTTAATTGCACCATGTTCGCCAAGTTCAACATGGGCATTTTCCAAACCAAGATTCTTGGTATTTGGAGCGTAACCTGTGGCAACTAAAATGGTATCTGCTGTAATTATTTCTTGGCTCTCACCAGTAATAGTTAACAACAAACTCTCATCTGAATATTTAATTTCAGCAACGGTGCTGTTGGTGAATACTTTAATTCCCCGTTTACTCAAACCCTGATGTACAGCAGAGCGAATGTCATCATCAAACCCCGATAAAATCATCTCGTCTTTTTCAATCACCGTCACTTCGCAGCCGAAAGCGTGCATCATGCTGGAAAATTCTACGCCAATGTAGCCACCGCCAATAATTGCTAAACGTTTCGGCAGATAGGGTAGCTGAAACATCTCGCGGGATGTGATAGCGTATTCTATACCTGGGATTTTGGGCTTGAGGGGTTGCCCTCCCACAGCAATTAAAATTTTGTCGGCTGTAACTTTGCGTCCATTAATATTGATAGTATGGGTATCGATGAAAGTGACATATTCAGAAATTAGTTCAATTCCAGCTTTTTGCAATTGCTGAAAATAAGACTGGTTAATGGTGTCAATATGCTGATGTACTGACTTAATAAATAATGTCCAGTCAAAGTATGTTTGACAGTCACTCCACCCATAACTGTGCGCTATTTGATTTTGCAGGGCGAAGTCAGCGGCGTAGACAATCAGTTTTTTAGGAACGCAACCGCGATTTACACAAGTCCCACCGACGGATTCTTGTTCGGCAATAGCGACACGTACACCGTAACTAGCTGCTTTTTTAGCTGCTGCCAATCCCCCAGGCCCAGCACCAATGACAAACAAATCGTAATCAAATGTCATAAAAATCTGTTCCTTTTTCACTGTTTTGGAAAGCAGAGCTATTTCATACCTTATAGTTATTCACACAAAACTTGATCTACTGCCTTTGGGTGGACAATTTGGGATGACAACAGGTTGATATTTAGCACATTGCCGCATTAATCGCAATTAGATCCAAAAAGGACAGCGATCGCTCGATTATTGCTAAGTTATATTACATTATGTTACCAAAGAAGCATTTTGTCTATTCTACAAGAGGTAGATGTTTGCGTAGGCGTAGCCCGCACAACGGCTGCGCTCAGTGACCATCGTAGACATCGCATCGGGCGGGTATGCGATCGCAGTTGGGGGCAGCAGCCATCTGGAGATCCATTGTTTGCAGATGATTATGGGGAATCAAGCAAAGTTTGTATCTCCTGTGCATCCCGTGTCATTCCCAAGTGCTTAAAACTATTAATAGCCTTAGTTGACAATTGACAGGCTTTCTGTTGACTTCCCCACTTTTTCTCCCAACGGGCAAAAGACCGTTGATAACGAGCCAAACGCCGTTTATTATTGCTGCTTTCGGCGACAGTTAAGCCTTGAATTAATAGCCTTTGAGCTTCATCGCGATCGCCTTGTTCGATGGCAATATCGGCAAGCCAATTTTGAGCAGAATTGATCACCCGATGCCAATTAATTTTTTCTGCACTTTTCATCACCTCTTGAAATAGCTTCTTTGTTAAAAAATATTCACCTTCTGAATAAAAGATTTCAGCCCGATGGTAGAGAACGGGAATAAAATAACGGATGTGCTGCCGCTCCTCTAGATTCGCCTCGATCACCAATTTTTCTTCTACCGTTAGCCAGTGGCGTGCATCTTTATAATCCTTCTGTCTGATTTGCAGCCTAGCCATACTTTCGGCTAAGTCAGCTTGAACGCATGAATCTGCATGGTCACGTAAAACCCACGCCCGCCGTAATATTTCGTCTGCTTCTTTTAGACTTTCGGGTGAACACTCTCGAATTAGCAGCCAGGTTTTGCGGATCATGAATTTTACCAAAGATGACCATTCACCACGTCGTTCTGATTGTTCTATGAGCCATTGCAACCAATCGAGGCGATCGTCCCAATAAGCATAGAGATTGGCGTAGTGGTTCAAGAGCAACCACAAATCCCTAACTTCTGCATAGTGATCTTGGTTTTTACACCAATAAAGTACTGTTCGCAGATTCCCTTCCTCTTCCTCTAACCTGTCGTAATGTATCCATTTTTCCCAATCTTCTCCGCCGTAACTGTAGGCAAAATCTAGATACCATTTCACCCACCTTTTCCGTGCTTCTTTCTCAAAATCTGGGTAAGCAGCTAATTGTGCTAAGGCATACTCACGAGTCAGAGAGAGCATCTCGTATCGCTTAGTTTCTGGGTTCAGATTCACTAACGAAAGTTGCTGCAAACGTACCAAGCCTTTACTGACGGAATCAGGAGCAGATGTCAGTCCAGCAACTTCAGCCACAGCCGCTTGGATAGGAGAGTCAGGGAAAATCGCCAGTGACATTAATAACTTGTGGGGTGGCTGTCCCTTCATACCTTGCACTGATTGCTCAAAGCAAAAACGAGCCACATCGCCTGTAGCGGAAGTTAACTGCTCTAATACTGAGTTCAAGGAGTAGCCACTGGATACTTGACCCAGTGCGTAGACAATAGCGAGGGGGATTCCCCCAGTGCGCTTGTAAAGCAAGCTAGAGTCCTCATCTTGGATAGTTATACCTTTTTCTTCAGCTTGTTGCTGAATCAACTGTAAACCATCATTCAGGGGCAAGTTTCGCAGACTGATTGGCAGCAAGGCAATTCGTTCGCGGGTAGTAATTACTACTTTGACGCAAATGGGCAAATTGTATAGGAATTCTATAACCTCATCCCTGTCCTCTATAGTCTCCATATTGTCCACAATCAAAAGCGTTCGCTGTTTAGAAAGACTTTGGCGTACACGGTCAAATTGGTCATTGGGAGGAGATTGAATAATAGTAGAGTCGCTTAAGGCGTTGGTAATCACCCGAAAAATCTCGCGCAAGTTACGCTGTCCTTGCTGGCGTTGCAAAATCATATCGGGAATCAGTTCCTGTTGTTTGGCTGAAGTGAAAATAATCGCATCAAATTTAGGTGCATCAGAACTGTTTTTGTTACTAGCTTCTAAGCATACGTAAGCAGCAGCTAACACCAGCGCCGTTTTACCTACGCCACCAATGCCATGTACCGTGATCATATGAGCGCCATGCATTGGCGAAAGGCGTTCCAGTAGCTTTTTCATATCTGCCTCGCGCCCAATAAATTCTGTGTAGGTTGGCGATGGCAGATTGTGGGGAATAGAGGCGCTTTCGGTACTAGATGCAGCAACACCTCTGCGATATCCATGTCTCTCTAGAATGTAAATAAGGTTACTTGACCTAACGCTGTTATCTGGTTCTGCTGTCAAAGTTTCAATATCTCGATAGATATTGCTCAATCCCACTCTCACACCAGCGTTATCTCTGTACAAGTCCTGACTTATCTTTGTCAAGCTATACCCGCACAGCAACCCAAGTAACAGGTCTTTTTTAGAATTTTGCCTGTATCGCTCTTGAATTCTAGACTCCAAGTCAGTCAGTAAACGATCTATATCCCAGTCGTGTAAAACCTTTTGATACCAGGCTTTAGACAGATTCCCACGCTCTGATTGATCTGACATAAATATCACCCTATTAGTCTGTTATTAAATGTTGTGTTAGCAACATTTTAACTAACAAAACTTTCTTGATGTAGTACTATTAACATTTTAAATAACAATTTGTTAACTTTGTTAATTAGCTATTTGGCATCAATTTAGTAGGCTAATTGCTAAGTTCATAATTGTTGGTAACAGGCATCGTGCAAATGCAACATCATCCTGAGAACCAATCAAAAACTTTGGCTGGATTATCCTTTTCACCTCTAACGACAAAGGAGTACTGAATGAAGAAACTAATTCAAACCGTAAGTATCTTGGTTGGTCTAAAACAAGCTCGACTTTATTTTCCTGAAGAAAAACAAGTCTGTGTCTTTAATAAACTTCCGATACTTTACCGCGAGTTTACACCAAAGTCTGTGCAGGAATCAATCAACGAATTGCAAGAGCGATTAAAAGCTCAAGGTTTACTTGCAGAGATTACTGGTAAATTTGACTTAGAGACAGATGAGGCAGTAAAAGAATTTCAAAAAAGAAATAATCTTCTAGCAGATGGAGTGGTTGGCCCACTGACATGGGCTTGCCTTTTGTATCCAAAGCTTTTTCGTAGTCAAAAAAGTAAGTCCCCAGAATTAAGGAATGCAGTTAAGGAACTGCAAACTATCCTTTATGATGAAGGATTTTTGAAAAAAGAACCTAATAGCTATTTTGACAGCGTAACAGAAAAAGCAGTTAAACGCTTCCAAAGAACTTATGGATTGAAGAATGATGGCATTGTTGGGGCAGCAACTTGGGCAGTACTACTGGGAATGCGACAAAAAATTGATAAAAGCTTTCCGAGGTTAATTTATTTTCTGTCGCCGCAATCATGGTTTTTATGGGAGCAATTTTTGATGATTTCTTGCATCCTATTGGGTATTTATTATAGTCCTATACCAGGTCAGACTCCTAAATTCAATACTGCCTTAGCAACTGCGTATGGACTCACCTGTGTAGTGCCTTTTTTGTTAGATAATTTACCGATGAAGCCTTCAATTAAGCCTAGTTTATCTCTCTTGCAATATGCCCCCTACGTGTTAACTGGGTTCTTTTGGAAACCAATTATCAATTTTTTAGGGACATTGTTTAATTAATCATTCCATAGTTGAATAATTGAAGAGCGATCGCTCTTCTGTTTTTTGTCGAATGTTTGCGTTGTGCTTCTCAAAAATTGCGATCGCACATTGAAGACACCCTACTGTTACCCATCGCTGAAATAGAAAAACGACCATTCAAAAATTAAATCGCCTTCTTCTTTGCGTAAGGTAAAAATCAAACAAAGGCGGGTGCGGGGATTGAACCCGCTAATCCCCACAATGGTGGAGATGTAACCGATAACCCTAAATTCTCCGGCCCCGAAAGGCAAGTTGCGAACAAGGGTAACCCGCCATGAAATAATGAAGGATAAAGTTTTTCGTGCTTTATACCATTTCTTTGTGAGGCTGCGCCAAACCCTTTTAACTTCTTTCTTTCTTTCTTTCTTTCTTTCTTTCTTTGTGTCCTTTGCGTCCTTTGCGGTTCGTTTCTCTTTCTTGTTTCTTGTACTTAAATATGGTTTAGCGCATCTTCATACAGAATTGGTATTACCCTTCAGCAATATCTACAATTCACCCGTAGCCAGCATCTGAATGATCCGAGGCGTACCTGGGTCGAACCCTGCCAAATCCCAAGACAGCGAATCTTCAGGATCTACCAAAGTAATTTGGTAAGGTGTCAAGGTGACATACACCGCCTTGACGTTAGGATTTACCTTTTTCCGGTACTCCTTCAAGGCTTGACTTGGATGCTTATTTCCCGCCCAGCTTTCAGAGTCAGTCCAAAAGCAGACAACATCTGCTTTA
Source organism: Nostoc favosum CHAB5714 (assembly GCF_020829495.1). GTDB lineage: Bacteria > Cyanobacteriota > Cyanobacteriia > Cyanobacteriales > Nostocaceae > Nostoc > Nostoc favosum. The sequence continues at coordinate 181,431 of NZ_JAIVFQ010000002.1, forward strand.
AACTTATTCTTGATCATCCAGTCATAAGCTACAGATGCATCCGTTCCACCAAAGTTTTGGTTGCTAGCTTTGCGAACCGCAAAACTAAAACTATCTTTAGCAGTGATAGCTAATTCACGGAATTCGGTAGCAAAGCCGCGAATCATGTAGTTTTTCTCTGCCTTTGCTGTTACCAGTGCCATTGTGGTGGCAATTTCACAACAAGTTAGTCCCATATCTGCAACCAAGTTACCCATAGAACCAGAAACATCCACGGCGTGCATGAATACTTTACCTGTGGGTTGCACAACATCAAAAGACAGTTCAACCGCTTTTTCTAAAATGTCCACAATCCGAGGAACTGGGTTCCAAGTTTTCTTACTGCGTCCTAATTTTCCACCAGATTCATAAGTTTTGAGTGCTTTCAAAACATCAATTGGATGGATGCGACCTTTACGCAGATGTTCTCTGCGATTAAGAACTGCTTCCACTTGGAGCAAATTAGCATTTTCATCAGCTCGTAACACACCCAGTTCAGTTAAAGAACCCAAGTTACGCAACATTGCACCTATTGGCATTTCCTGAAATAGCAACTGCCAAGCAAGCTTATCCATTTTGCCCACAGGTGCAGCCATTTCATGGGTTAAACGTCCTTGGGAAATAGCTTCATGGGTTTGGGTGGGATTTCGCTTGAGCCACTCATACCACCAAATCTGCGCCAATGCTTCTGAGGGGATATCTGCTGGCAATTCTTCCCAGCCTCTAACTACCCACTCAAATAGTTGACGGTGATTTTCTGTAGGCGGTTTGACATGGAACAACCGCAACACATCTCGGTGGGAGAAGCCTTGACGCTGTTGATATTTCAAAAGTTGATAAGCCAAGCCTTTGACATCTTCTCTTGAGAGCCAAGTTTTACCAGCTTCCCGCACTACTTTACCAAATCCCCGCAGAGATTTGGTGTAGTTCAACCATTCGTAGAAGTGGCTGCCAGTGCGGACAACTTGCAGGAAGATTTCACTAAATGCTTGTTTTGCTTCTGATACTTCACCCATCGACAGCAGCACCAAAGCTAATATAGGCGCACTGTTATTGATGGCGCGTCCATCGCTAGCATACAAAATTTCTTCCGCTACACGGCTAGGATTTTCCGCAACAGCTTGTCTGACAACTGCCACAAAATCCTCAGTTAATTCCTGTTTACCAGCATAGTAAGTGCTTTTTGCTGTGCCAACCAAAAGACAGCGACGCAGCATTTTCCAAATACCAGCATCAAACATCCAGCCGCCGGAACGTCCCTGAACCATTTCGGCTTCCCGACCGGGGATAGGCTGATTTTGTGGTGTTGTAGTCTTCTTGTTAGTGAAAAAATTGTAATTCATCGTTTCATCTCCCGGCCCTTGCGGGCAAAAATGAAAGGTGGCAGAGCAGGATTTGAACCTGCGACATCCGGCTTAACAGGCGATAACCCTAATTCGTCGGCCTTTGCAGGCAAGGTGTGAACAAGGATGTTTTTCGGCGCTCTATCCAAACTGAGCTACCTGCCACATGAAAATTTTGGATTTTAAATTCAATCCAAAATCTAAAATTATTTGGTGTAGCGGAGCGGGATTTGAACCCGCGACCTCTCGAACCCTATTCGATAACCCTAATTCGTCGGCCTTTTCAGGCAAGGTGTGAACAAGGATGTTTAGCGCTCTACCTCTGAGCTACCCGCCACATAAAAAGTTAGGAGTTAAGAGTTAGGAGTTAAATATTTAAAACTTCTCACTCTTGAGTTTCTACTCAGCATTCAGTACTCAATTTGGTGTAGTGGAGCGGGAATCGAACCCGCGACCTCCCGCTTGGCAGGCGAGAAGCCTGCTGCGATAACCCTCAATTCGTCGGCCTTTTCAGGCAAGGGCTGAATAAGGATGTTTAGGCGCTCTAACCACTGAGCTACCCACCACATATCAAGTAAAGTTGACTTGTATTATTAATGTAGTATGTGTATTATTTGTTGTCAAGGGGTTGGCAAGTTAATTTGTAGAGTTCTTGGTTGAGTCAAAAACCCTCTTATTTTCTTTGGTAAAAAACTTTTGCCTGATCGCAGACCAATCTTAGATAAGTTGCAGATTCAGAAGGTTATAACACTCATTAAGGAAAGGTTTTGTCGGCAAATTTGCCGCAACTTTGCCAAAAGATACAAAAAAGTACCCCGATTTTTGCCAATATAATAATATTATTTCCCAAAATTCACTTGGCAAAAATCGGCATGAGTGAGAAACCCATAGAAGATAACGGCAAGGCTTTTCTCGTTCTACTTTTGCCCATCTCGTTCTTGATTATTTTCCTAGTTACCACTTGGAGATTTTTACTGGCGCTAATTGTGCTGGTAATTGGCTTCAAGCTTTGGCAGGAATATCAATGGCAACAGTGGACTCATCGAGTTAACCCAATTTTTCATCAGTTGGTTCGGGAAAATCAGGGCAGACTTACGCCAATGGACTTGGCAATGAGGGGCAATTTTCCTGGAACGACGGCAAAACGCTACTTGGATAGTAAAGCCTCGGAATTTGGCGCTAGTATAGTGAACTCCGAAGATGCGGGGCAGTCTTATTACTTTATAACTGCCAGCATTCTCGGCAATATTCTTGATAGTAGTGAGCCTGTTAAAGAACTTCCTACTCAACCAGTTACTAAAACTGCGCGTTCGCTCCTAGCACCACCACCAACCCCACAGGAGGAACCAGAAACCGAATTACCACCACAGCCAACCCATGAGTCAGCTAAACGATCGCTGGAAAAACAGTTAATTTTTGGCTCTCTGATTCAATCTGAACTTGCTAAACGGCTAAATGTCTATTCCAGCACGGTTTATAAACGGCGAAACGATCCAGAGTTTCCTGAGTGGAGCCGCAGTAAAGACCCTGATGGTATTGCCTGGTCATACTCAGAAAAAACTAAGGAGTTTTTTACAGTGGAGGAAGAAGGTTAAATAATTCATAATTCATAATTCATTAGGACTTACGCACAGCTAATGAAAAACGAACCACAGAGGACGCAGAGAAGCCAGTGCGTTGGGCGGGTTCCCCGACTTGAAGCAACTGGCGCGTCACGGAGGAATGAGAGTTTGAGGGGGTTTTTGCGTAAGTCCTATTCATAATTCATAATTAGAATTTTTGAATTTTTGTTTGTAAACCTACAGCTTCGTTGATGGAATTTAATCCGCTTTGTTCTAGCTTGGAAAGCAAACCTGCTAGAATCTGGCTTACCATCAGTGGCCCTTCGTAAATCCAGCCTGTATAAACCTGGATCAAACTAGCACCAGCAGTAATTTTCTCCCAAGCATCTTCAGCAGAAAAGATGCCACCAACGCCAATAATGGGGATTTGTCCTTGGGTTTGCTGCCAAATAAAACGAATTACCTCAGTGGAGCGATCGCGCAATGGTTTACCGCTAATTCCGCCAGCTTCATCCTGGGGTGATTTGCCCGTTTGGTCAATCACCTGGGTTTTGAGTCCATCACGGCGGATGGTGGTGTTAGTGGCGATAATTCCTGCCAGTTGGTAGGTTTTAGCCAAAGAAATAATGTCAGCGATCGCAACCCAATCCAAATCTGGCGCTATCTTGACAAAAATTGGTTTTTGTGTAGTATTTTCTTGTTGTAATAAATTCAAAATGGCACTGAGCATAGAAGCATTTTGGAGCGATCGCAACCCCGGTGTATTGGGAGAAGAGACATTAACAACAAAATAGTCTCCCAAATCCTTGAGTAAGCGAAAACTATCGAGATAATCTTGTGCGGCTGCTTCTAGAGGAGTTACCTTAGATTTACCCAAATTTATCCCTATGGGTATTGACTGGGTTAACTTCTGCTTTTCCTGTGCCAAACGTGCCGCCATTGCTGCTGCACCGCGATTATTAAAGCCCATCCGATTGAGAGCAGCTTTATCCAACGGCAAGCGAAACAAACGGGGAGGCGGATTTCCTGGCTGTGCGTGAAAAGTTACAGTTCCTAATTCCGCAAAGCCAAAACCCAGGTTAGACCAAATGCTGGCAGCTACTCCATCCTTATCAAACCCAGCTGCTAACCCTACCGGATTTGGGAAGTTTAGCCCAAACAAATTTTGTTCTAAGCGTGAATCGTACAAACACAAGGATTTTTGTAAGCGTTGGTTTACCCAACTAGCAGGGGTTTGCGATAGCCAGCTAAAACTGCGAATCGTCTGCTGGTGTAACCACTCTGAATCGGCTTTTACCACATTGAACAAAAGCGGACGAATGGCAAATTTATAAATATCCATTAGCTTTTATTTTTGGAGCTATTGCAGATCATTCCGCTTGGGATTGTCTAATTTTCTCGCGGACTAGCTGCTCAAATTGATCCATTGAAGTGATCTCAATGCCAGGTTCATCTTGTAGTCTGTCCATGTATGCTTGGAATGCAACATGGTCTTGTGGATGGTTTTTTACGTAGTCTCTCAATTGCTCTCTGCTCATTGCGGCAAGATTGATATCGGTCATAAAAACCTCACTTTTCCGTTTGGGTAAATCAGCACTTCTATTTCCTCGCCAGCCAAGACATAGATTTGGTTGGTTCTCTCATCTAGTCTGACTGCATTAATGGGCAGCAGTACATTACTTAATCTGACGCAAACTAAGAAAAATTCAAAGGTTTGTTTTGCTGTAGGTACTTCTGGGTACATAACCCTCTATTAAGCTGTCCAGGTTCAATATTTAACACTTGTGGCAATATTACTCAGGGTGCTTTTCTGGGCATCTTATATATTACAAGTTATGTTAACCAATAAATCAGATGGGGCAGCCGCAAAAACCTATAGCCGCCGAACAGCAGATCCTCTCATTGGGGCGCGTCCTCCAGAGCCTCAGAGAAGAAGATGATGTTGACGTTCTGATTGAAACCACTATTTCTTATCTTAAAGAACAGTTTGACTACAAACTGATTTGGATTGCTCTTTACGATCGCCTGAATCACATATTATTCGGCAAAGGGGGCATCACACCCGATCATGACACGAGCTTTTTACGCCAAAGGGTTGTTCTCAGTCCTGGAGATTTATTAGAGCAAGCGGTGATTGAACAGCATCCCTTGGGCATAGCTGATTTACAAACTGAAATCCGCGCCGCCGAATGGCGAAAAATTGCCGAAAAATCCCACATCCAAGGAACGATTATTTTACCAATTCGCTATAAAGACCGTTGCTTAGGTGTGCTGTTACTGGGTTCAGAACGCTGGGGCTACCTACTGACAGGGGAAGCAAAAGCACGTTTGATGATGGTTTTAGGCGAATTGGGAGCAGTGCTTTATCAAAATGAAATGGATTTGCAGCAAAAGCAAACCAAGCGAACCGACGAACCATTATTAGAATTGCTAGAAAATTTACGCACCCTTAGTAACCTTAATCAAAGACTTGAAGCTGCGGTGCAAGCAACTCATAAATTTGTCTCCCCTAGCCGGACAAATGTTTACTGGTTTGAGCGGGAAGGGCGCTACTTTTGGTGTCGGATGAGCAATCAGCTTGTGAAAATTGATCGCAATTCTAGCAGTCAGCAAGCGGCGGGAATGACGGTACAGGAGTTGAGTGACTTTTATTATGCTTTGACAGTTAACCAAATTGTCTCGATTGGTGATGCACGCAGTTCTTTAAAAAGCCATTTTACGGCAAAATTACTGCAACGCCTGAAGGTGCGATCGCTCTTGGCAGCTCCAATAATCTGGCAAAAGAACTTGCTCGGTTTTCTGGCGGTAGAAAGCAATGAACCTCGAATCTGGACGGAGACAGACAAAAATTTTGTCCAAGGTGCTGCTGGCTTAATTTCGCTGGTCGCAACTACCGAAAGCATGGAAAGCACTATCAAACAGATTCAAGAGGATGCCCAACTGACTGGTCAAGTTGCTCAAGGTATCTATAGCGAACATGACCTTCAGGAAACTTTAGACAGCTGTGCTAAGAGAGTTTTAGCTCGATTAGCTGCCACGCGCTTTTTGCTGTTGCAATATGATCCTGAACAGAATAATTATCAATTTATTTACCAAAGTCAGCCCTATAATCGCCGACCGTTGACATTTGCTCTTAATACTCTTAAAGAGTTAGATGGGCAGCTTTTGCAACGTTCAACTCAAGCGGTGGAAATTGAGAACTTAGATGAAGATTTACGCTTTTTTAATTGGCGTCCTTTGTTGTTAGAAAGTGGAGTGCGATCGCTACTTATTTGTAAATGCACTCACGATCATATACCAGCAGCGCTTTTAGTCATCACTCACGACACCCATCGTTCTTGGACAACTCTAGAAAAAGAATTACTATGGGCTGTTAGTCAACAGATCGGTGTAATTATTCGCCAGTGGCAATTACATAACCGCACCACCCAGCAGCAAAAAACTTCCCAGGCATTTGAGCAATGCCTACGCATCCTGACACAATCCCAAAATAGCAAAATCGAGGTAGAAAAAAAACATTTAGAACGTACAGCACTCGAACAAATAGCATCGATTCTGGGTTGTCCCTTAGCGGTACTGCTATCCTGGTCACCTGGTGAAAGTTGGGCAGAAATTATCCCTGGAGTGGTTGACAATAGCCTATTTGGGATTTTTTCTGATGCATCTATTCCTATCCAGGCTGAGGCACTAATTCAGTGGGCACTTGCCACAGAGAGTTACCTAACTTTGAACGTAGATAATTTACCCCCCAAAACTCGAAAATGGTTGAATACTCCAGACAAAGGTCAAATTTTGGTAATGGCATTACGTACCAATGCTGATTATGAAATTACGGGTGTAGTGTTGTTAGCAGATTATCAAGAGCGTTGCTGGTCAGAACAAAACCTCAGTGCAACCGCAACTTTAATTTCTCAATTAGCCTGGTGGCGTCGTGAAAAGCAAATTACCCGACTTCTAGAGTCTACAACAGAAGAATTACGACAACTTAACTGGTACAAACATCGCCGCTTAGAGGAAATTCAAAGAATAACGGCGCTATCCCTTAGACAAATACATGATTTGGGTATTCCTGCTAATGAACTGACTCAGATGCGCTACGAACTATTGCTGCGGCAATTAGACCATACAGCCGCCTCCATGAGTGGAATGCTAAAACTTGAGCAATGGCAGCTACATATAAGTTGGGAAACTATGCCCATAGCCAGTTTACTAAAGCGATCGCTCGAACGCATTGAAAATTTACTTAAACACCAAAAGCTGTGGATTGGTGTACATGGTTTGGGACAACAGATTGAGGAACAATCGCCAAAAAATTCTTCACTCGACAGAGGTGTTCCTAGCTCCAGCGAGCGATCCGCAATGGCGATCGCTGGTGATATTGTCAAAATTGAGTTAGTTATCCATGAATTATTGGTTACTGCCTGTAACCGTTCTCAAACCGGAGGCAGAATTGATATTTGGTGTCGCCGTGTAGATGCATCTAAAAACTACGATTCAAAGCATTCTTCTGGAAGTGGAGGGGCTGAACATCAGACATCTTTAGAACTGTCGATTACATACAACGGTGCGATCGAACCACAGCTACTAACAGAACTACATGAGAATACACCTAAAGATGTGCTTGCTCCCTCCAAACTCGACCAACCGCCAGGTTTACATCTGCTAATCTGTCAAAACCTTATGCAGGAACTAGGAGGAGAGTTGAATTTCTATCAATTACCAGATAATCGGGTAGTTAGCCGCTTGTTGTTGCCGTTAGTTGGTCATGATTCTTAGTATTATTTTTCAAAACAAGTACCTGGAAATAAGCTTGAGTTAAGAAAATTAAGTTTTAGAAGTTAATTCAGTCAAATTACCATTAGATGCCAAATAAATATAAGAGTATTTTTTTCTTACAGCAGATTTGAGGTATCGCTGCACCAAAGGCTTTGACGATCACCCTTTTCTAACTATCTAAAGTTCCATCTTTTCAGGCAACTAGCCAAAAAATATATCTAAAGATAGATTGACGTTAGATTTGCTCGTCGAAAGTATCCTCCATTCGTAGCAAACTGGTTATAATTATTTTCCATCTCTCTCAGAAATCAAATTCTCATATACACAGCATTTATATGGGACGTGTCCGTTCTAAATCTGACCTACCTACAAAAATCTGTCCGGTATGTCAACGTCCTTTCACATGGCGTAAAAAGTGGCAAGATTGCTGGGACGATGTGAAATACTGCTCAGAACGTTGTCGTCGTCGCCGTTCTGAAGCTCAAAATGAGACTAACCGCAACACAGACGCAAATAGCGCAAGAGATTAATGGTGTCACAGGTGCAACCTAAATTAATTATTCATGGGGGGGCTGGTAGTTCTCTCCACGGTAAAGGCGGATTGGAGGCGGTGCGCCGATCGCTCCATACAGTAATAGAAGAAGTCTATTCTCTACTATTATGCGGAGCAACTGCCTCTGAGGCGGTGGTGCATGGTTGCCAAATGCTCGAAGATAATCCCCGCTTTAATGCTGGTACTGGTTCAGTACTACAATCTGATGGGCAAATCCGCATGAGTGCTTCTCTGATGGATGGCGCATTAGGGCGGTTTAGTGGTGTAATTAATATTTCGCGGGTGAAAAATCCCATTGAGTTGGCACAATTTTTACAAAACTCCCCAGACCGAGTGCTATCAGATTTCGGTTCGGCTGAATTGGCGCGGGAAATGCAAATTCCCAGCTATAATGCTTTAACTGATTTGCGGTTACAAGAGTGGATACAAGAACGCCAGGATAATTTTAAAAGCGCAATGGCTGGCGTGGTAGCAGAACCCGAACTGATAGAAACCAGCAATGCCGGACGCGGAACCATCGGTGTGGTAGCTTTAGATGCATCTGGTAGGCTAGCTGCTGGCACTTCTACAGGTGGTAAGGGCTTTGAGCGGATTGGTAGGGTAAGTGATTCTGCGATGCCAGCAGGTAATTATGCTACTAGTGATGCGGGTGTTAGCTGTACTGGCATTGGCGAAGATATCATTGATGAGTGTCTAGCTCCCCGGATTGTAGTACGTGTCACTGATGGAATGTCCCTAAAGGAGGCTATGCAGCGATCCTTTGGGGAAGCGCACCAGAACCAACGGGATTTGGGAGCGATCGCTTTAGATGTCAGTGGAGCGATCGCTTGGGGTAAAACTAGTGAAATCTTACTCGCTGCCTACCATGACGGCGAAAAAATGGGTGACACTTTGGAATGGAATGATAGTGAATTGATTGGCTATTGTTGAATAAATTCTAGCGTCTGAGTTAAGATTTCTTCTTGGTCAACCATTGCAGCCAATTCTTGGGCTTCATAACGCCCCTCAAAAGCTTCTAGCGCCGCTCTTTTCAGTGCCACTTGATATCCTTGTTGCAGAATATCGATTAATTCTGCCTGATTCAAGTAATAACCACCAGATTTGCGGCGCTTGTTTATTTTGTTGATTTCACGCACTGTATTTTCTATCGAAACATCGCAAGAGCGAGTAGAACGTTTTTCGGCCTTTTGTTTAATTAAATGGATGAGCAGAATTACTCCATAACTATCAATTTTATTGATTTTGTCACTGAGGCTCATTTCTTCTAACTCATCCACCAACAGCAACGCCTCATGGATTTTGCCTTGTTCTAGAAATTGCCTAAGTTCTAGCAGTTCTTCCATACTAAATTGTGTTTGTCTTGCTCTGATGACTCAAATGGGACAAGCTAAAACCATACAAACCATTTGATTGTACTTGAGCGGTGAAATAATTAAGATACAAGGGTGCATTAGGAACCTAATTAACCATGAGATTGCTTAACCTCCACCTTCTGCTAATTCACCTCAAAAAGAGCGCGTGGCAATCCTGACTGGCGAATAATAGATCGTAAAGTACCGACACGAAGCTCGTCATAATTAGGAACAGGAACGGTTACAGTTGAGTCTTCTGTTCGCTGTTGCATCATAATATGGCTACCGTGCTGGCGTACTTGCACAAAGCCATGCATCTCTAAAATTTGACACACTTCCCCACCCGAAAGAACGCGCAGCTTACCCAACACTTACCTCTAGGCGTGTAATAAAAACTTCTGTAATTAGCCGATCTTGGATTTCAGAGGGGTCAGCTGTCTCAAAAAATAATTCCAATGCCTCAACCAAATTACTGCGTGCTTCTTCGATAGTGTCACCTTGGCTAGCAATATCTAATTCTGGACAAAGTGATACATAGCCCTTTTCCTCACGCTCAATAATCGCGGTAAGTTGTTTTGTTTTCCTCATCTTTTACCTTTAGTTGAATCAGCTAATCTGATGATTTAATTATCGCTTTATTGGCTCTTTTTGCGCCAAGCAGGTTTCACCACCTGACGACTACGGGCAATTACCAAAGAATCATTAGGCACGTCTTCTGTAACAGTGGAACCAGCTGCGATATAGACATCATTTCCCAAGGTAATTGGAGCTACTAAAACGCTATTGGCTCCAGTTTTTGTGCGATCGCCTATTTTGGTACGGTGTTTCTTCACGCCGTCATAATTGGCAGTAATTGTACCGGCACCAATATTCACCTGATTGCCGACGACGGTATCACCTATATACGACAAATGTGCTGCATTAGTGCGATCGCCTAATTGAGTATTTTTCAATTCCACAAAATTCCCCACACGGCAACCAGCACCCACTTCTACCTGACCGCGCAAATGAGCATAAGGGCCAATTCGGCTTCCCGCCTGCACAGTGCTATCTGTCACCACTGAATACTGCACCGTGACATTTTCAGCCAACTGGCTATTTTCAATTAAACTTCCCGGCCCAATGTGACTTCCTGTTTGAATCACTGTATTTCCCCGCAGGTGAGTTTGGGGTTCAATAATTACATCCGACTGTAATTCCACTGTTTCATCAATGGTGATGCTTGTAGGGTCGATGAGAGTGACACCCGCCAGCATCCATTTTTCCTTAACTCGCCTTTGCAAAATTTCCGATGCTGTTGCCAATTGCAAGCGATCGTTAATACCGAGAATTTCTTGGTAATCTTCTACATCCACTGCCATAACTTTTCCCACTTGAGTTACGGCATCAGTGAGATAGTATTCTTTTTGAGCATTGTTTGCTTGTAGGTGGGGAAGCACCTTTGCCAAATCTGGCCAGCGAAAGCAGTAAACTCCAGCGTTAATCCGGTGATTTTGTCTTTGGGCAGCAGTACAATCTTTGTGTTCGACCATTTGCTGCACAATATTTTCATCGTTACAAAAAACTCGCCCGTAGCCCGTGGGGTCGGGTAGGTGCGAAGTGAGAATAGTGGCAGCGTTCTGATTTTGGGCGTGAGTTTGTAACATCTGCTTGAGGGTTTCGCTACGTATCAACGGTAAATCGCCGTTAAGTACCAGCAAATCCCCAGTGTAGTCTTCCAAGTGAGGAAGTAATTGCTGGATGGCATGACCTGTCCCTAGTTGCACAGTCTGTTCGACAAACTCCAAGCTCTTAATTGAATGCATGGCGGCTTGCACTTCCTCAGACTGATATCCTACAATCACGATTCGCCGTGAGGGCGAAAGTGGTTCTACACTTTCGAGAACTCTCTCAACTAGCGATCGCCCACCCAAAGAATGTAAAACCTTGGGTAAGCCTGATTTCATCCGTGTGCCGCGTCCCGCCGCTAGAATTGCTACAACTACCATAATTAGCTATCAGCTATCAGTGAAATTATGATTAATGCTGTTGGTACTTTAAAATATCGGCTCAAATCATACCAGCTAATCATAGAAGACTGAAATATACAATGAGTCAGGATTATACCAATTTTCGCCGCTCGCGGCAGCTACAAAATTTCTTACTCCCTACTCGTTTTCATGACAGGAGAGAATAAACTCGGCAAATTGCTGCATTAATTTGGGATTACGCCAACCAGAATCAGTTTCTTTTTGCATCACTAAAAGTGCTTCTGTTGAAGTAAAAGCTTTTTTGTAAGGTCGTTCGCTGGTTAGGGCATCGTAAATATCAATTAACTGAAATACTTGCGCCAGGTAGGGAATATCATCCTCTTTGAGTCCATCAGGGTAGCCTGAGCCATCCCAGCGTTCGTGGTGATGACGAATAATGGGAATTACACCGCGCATACTGCGTAGTGGCTGGCAGATTTTTTCTCCAATCAAAACATGCTGCCGCATGATCTGCCAATCTTCGGGCGTGAGTTTGCCTTTTTTCAGCAGCACTGCATCGGGAATACCCACCTTACCAATATCATGGAGATAACCACCCCATATCAAATCTCGAATTTGGTAGCGTGAAAAATTGAGGTATTCGCCAAAAGCTTGTCCCAGTTTTACCAAACGCTCACAATGATTGCCTGTATTGGGATCGCGGCTTTCAATCGACATGGCAATAGAAAATAGTACTTGTTCGGCATGTTCTAAATCTTCGTTCAGACGCTTCTGCCGCACTAAGGACTTTACACGCGCCGCGAGTTCCACACGATCAAAAGGTTTGGTGAGAAAATCATCTGCCCCAACTTCAATTCCTCGAATACGCGATCGCCTGTCATTTAAGGCCGTAATAAAAATCACTGGGATTAGCCTAGTCTGCTCATCCTGCTTGAGTAATTGGCACACTTCAAATCCATCCATTCCTGGCATCATCACATCTAGCAAAATCAAATCTGGTTGTTTTTGAGTTACCAATCCTACAACAGTGGAACCACTATCCGCCTCAATCACTTCGTATCCTTCCATCCCCAAGAGGGCAACAGCAGTCATGCGACTGGCGGCATGATCGTCAACTACTAAAACCTTCGGCGGATCTAAATCAAACCCATTCACTTTAGAACCTTTGGCTTGTAGTGTTCTAGAAACCAATGAATCATCATCACAATTAACATCAACTTTTATCCAAGAAGACACTGCTTGGGTATCTTTAAGCATAAGGTCTTCTTGAGATAAGCCTAAAGAATAAGTCTCCGCATTATTTTGCGATCCTACGGCATGATTTGAACCGATACTCTTCACTCTGCTAATGGGGTTTGGCCCACTAACAATTTTTTCTGTAAAGCCTGTATGGTTGGATTTCCATTGAATCACAAAGGCACTCCAGTTTTTTGCACAAGTTAACAGTGTCAGATTTCAAAAACAAATTTAATATTCAACTGTATCTGAGCCAAAGTTTTAATAGGGATTATGTATTATGTCAAACTGCGTATCTAAGTTTTTCGCAGCATCTATGTTTTATGTTACAAACAAGGGGTATATTGCTGTCAATTTTTTTGTTTTGCTTCTAATTACAGTATGATCAATTGACACAAATCTTAAATCAGGTTTTTTACGGATATTTTTTCATTGAGCGGCGCTAAAAAGCCTTGTAATTGCTTGTTTTATATCGAAATACCCAGTTTTGGATGTTAAGTCTTTATGGTAATCATAAGGTGTATAGCTTTTTACTTACTCAGTTATAGCAGTATTTTATTACTGTCAAATAGTATGTAGTATTAAATGCTACTACAGAATTAAGCCTATTAGCTTGTAAAAACTTGGTGCTTGAGTATCTGGAAAAGAAATCAGAATTTTTGGCAAAAAAGAGAAGTGTCGAATCCCCATCTGAATTATCCGCCTTCCTCCCTGATCCCTTGTCTCTATTTCAATTACCGCAGCTACGCCCGTCTTAGATATCTCAACCGAACTACAAACTAGTTCCTATAAAATCTCTGCCTTGTGTTCCCAATAACCACCTTTTTCGCCAATGGGAGGTAGGTTCGAGTGAAGAGGTTTGTTGCTCTTGTTGCCGCCGCATTATTATGACTTCGGTTGAATCGCTTAATTCAGGATCGCGATAGGGAATGGCAGCACGGGTTAGCAAGTGTTCTTTTTCAGGTTGTGAGAGCATAGGGAATGCTGTTAGCGGATAGCTATGGTTGAGCCAGTGCTGAGTGCTGTTAGAATGGGCTGCCACAGTACCAGGCGATCGCCTTCCCATCGGTGGGGTAGAACCGATCGCCAAACCAGCAGACAAAAGTGCTGTGCGTACAGCAGCAGCACAAGAATAGGTGGCTAATAAACCATCTTGATGTAAACACAATGACAGTTGTTTAATAAATTCAACAGTCCATAATTGAGGACATTGAGGTGGTAAGCTAACCCCAGCCCTAAAGGGCGGGGCTTTGTAGTAGCCCTGAGCTATCGGTACTGAGATTACAGTACAAATAACCCGAACCTCCGGGCAAGCTTACTGATTGCCCCAATAAAGAAATCATTTTTGCACCGTTCAAATCAGCATCACCATGCCAGCCGCAATTACCACATTTGAAACGTTTATCAGACCTCAAGCCAATATACAAACATTGGTGGCATGTCTGACTTGTGTAGGCAGGTGGCACAGCAATTACTTCCACTCCTTCCTTGATTCCTTTGTACTCAAGGAAATATCGCAATTGATAAAACGACCAAGAGTTCGTTCGTCTACGCTCAACTTTACCTCTAGGTTGTTTATTGGTGCGCTCTCTAATCCCTGTCAGATTTTCAATAGCAACAATTGCTTTGGTGGATTTCGCTTGGCTTATAATTCGGTAGCTTATTTGATGGTTTATCCACTGTTGAAATCTTCCCTCACGCCCCGACAACCGTTGCAAAATCTGCCTTGCCCTGCGGCGAGTAGACCTTGTGCCTTTCGTAGCTTTTTGCTGGAGAGAAGCTCTAGTTCTGTTGTATTTATCTCGAATATCAGTTACTTGTTTACCGTCCCATCTATCCCCATTACTAGTTACAGCGATGTCTCTGCGCCCGAAATCAACGCCAATCACATTGTTTGGCTTGAGTGGTTCGGGAACCTCATCTTTGATTTGAATATGAATGTAATAAGAGCCATCCCGATGTTTACACAACTGCGCCGATGTTGGTTTTTTACTTTTGAGCTTGCCTCGCTGGTAATTGCCTACATCCATCTTGATGTGTTCTCGACCTTCAATCAAAGTCAGACTAACAGTCCAATCTTTCTCTCTAAACGTAAAAATCCTAGCGTCGTAATCGGCACTAGTGGGTTTAAAAAATTTGACTGGCTTATTCTTCTGTTTAGCGGTTTTGCGGTTAGTTCCCACTCTGGCACAAGCCCTGACAGCCAAATTAGCAGACAACAAAAACTTCGAGCGCAAGTCTTGATAGACCATATTCTGAATGGTTGTCTTGTTCGTTATTTGAGGTTTAACCTGCTCGTTGGCATAGTTGCAGGCATTTGCAAATGCTTCCAGCGTTGCCTCTATTTGGGCAACCTGCTGAGAATTGGGGTTAAGTTTGCAAACTATTGTCAGTACTTGTTCCATGATTTCAATCATATCACAGGTGAGAAATATTTTTTGACGGCGAATAAATTCGCCTGCGCCTTACCCCCATACATAAATGCAGGGGCTTCCCCGGCGCGAGGATTATAGTGAAAAGGGATCGAGGAAAATTGCATCTGCCCAGAAACCTGATTGACGTAGTAGGGTTATCGTAGTTCTAGCATCGCCAATTAATAGCTTTGCTTTTAGACAAGGTGTTTGCACTTGATGATCATTTGCTAGCTGGGACAAAATTTCAATATAGTTACAGTTCCAATTGTCGAACAAATGATGAGCGATCGCAGCTTGTGGCACTGCTGGATTCAGTTCTAAACCGATTACTTCAACACAACAGCTAGGATTCACTGCCCAAATTGTCTTGCTTTGCAGTTGTGTTATATCCTAGACCATAACAAATATCCAATAGTCGCAACACTGGTTTTTGGGCGGCTGTAGTCAGTTGAGTAGGTTCCACAAACTTGAAAAAACTCTCCTGCTTCGCACCATAATGGCTGTGAAAGGATTCACCAAACTCTTGAGAGACAAAGGTGAAGGAACCATCTGCTGTTAACTTAGGTGTAAAATTTTCTAAGTCTGACATTTTATAAAAAAACTAAATAATGACCAATCCCCTTCAGGAGTACTGAGTGCTGTTAGCGCTAGCTGGGCGTTGAGCCAGTGCTGAGTAGGAAATCTAACTTATTTACTTAGAACTTCCAAAAGAGGAACTGTTTTACCCAATGCCCAATGCCCCATGCCCAATGCCCAACCCCCAATTTGTTGTTTCGCCAGCTTGGCTGTTTGAACATCTAGAAGATCCACAAGTCGTTATTGTGGATTGTCGCTTTTCTCTAGCCGATCCACAAGTAGGGCAACAACAGTACCAAACAAGTCATATAGAAGGATCATATTATCTAGATTTGAATCAGGATCTTTCCAGTCCAGTCGGTAAACATGGTGGGAGACATCCTTTACCTAACCCCAATGATATAGCTAACAAATTGGCAGCGATTGGGGTAAATTCCCAAAAAAGTTTAGTTGTAGCTTATGATGATTCGCGCTTTGCCTTTGCATCTCGTCTATGGTGGCTTTTGCGCTATCTAGGGCATGAACAAGTAGCAGTACTGGATGGAGGCTTTGCTGGATGGCAAAAAGCTGGATATCCTGTTACAGATGTCGTTCCTCAACCCCTGATGGGTACCTTTGTAGCTCAAGTACAAACAGAAAAGGTGGTAGATATTACAGAGGTGAAAAGCCGGAAAGATGGGCATGAGGTAGTATTGGTAGATTCAAGAGAAAGCGATCGCTACCGAGGTGAACGAGAGCCAATTGATAAAATTGCCGGACATATTCCCGGTGCAGTCAACTATCCTTGGCAAGAAGTTACAGACTCTTCCGGCTACCTACTGCCTCAACCAGAACAACGCCGTCGCTGGGAACAGCTAGAAACAGCCGAAGAAATCTTGGTTTATTGCGGTTCTGGCGTTACTGCTTGCGTAAATTTACTTTCTTTAGAATTAGCTGGCATTAGCAAGGGTAAACTTTATGCTGGTAGCTGGAGCGATTGGATTAGTTATTAGTCATTGGTCATTAGTCATTGGTCATTGGTAATTGGTCATTGGTAATTGGTCATTGGTCTAAATAAATGACAAAGGACAAATGACAAAGGACAAATTTCAAAACTGACCTAATTGCAAACTGTAATTAATACTGAAAAACCAGCCATCAAAATTAATGTTTTCGGCGGTTGAACTACCTAAACTCACTCCAGCCTGCACATTCATATTGCTGGTATCAGATATTCGGTAATTTAAGTGCCCGAATAGCCGATGAAATTGGTCTTCTCGATCGCGCTGTGTAAAGTCCGAAAAATTCACCTGGTAGTCAATACCAACCTGGAGAGGCTTTTGCAAGTAGTAGTTCAAAGACACCCAAAAGGAATTGATTATCCGATCGCGACTTTGGGGATCAGCAAAATTTACACTCAATTCGTAAAAGCTATTTAATATTAATTTTGAAGTTAGGGGATCTCGCCGTCCTAAAGACACTTGCAAGGAATTCTGATTTAAAAAGCGATCGCCTGCTTTGAAGCTATCCAGGCGATCGCTGTTGTTGGCATGAAATAACTGTTGATTGCTCCAACTAACTTCTCCATACATTCGCTGCGACAGTTGCTGATAAATACTGAGATTAAATCTCACTTGGTTGTAATCGTATTGTGACTGATTGATATAACGAATGAGATTGCCATCAATTGAACCGTTTACATAAGTCTTAGCTGCCAAAGGGAAATATGCAGAGGCTAACGTCAGTCCAGAAATAATTAAACCATCTTCTATGGGACTATCATTTGAAGAAAAAATATTACTCGTCTGGAAGTAGGCTACACGCCCTTGTAGATAGCCTATAGGTTTAAACTTAACTACGGGTTGTTCTATTGGTGGAAAAGTAGGCTGTTCTAAGGGTCGTAACCGCACCCGCAACCCCAATTCGGGATCGCTATCAGATTCAGGTGGCTGTTTTGGCAATTCTAGCAACTGCATTAGCCTCTCTAGCCTTTGAGACTGATTTATCTCAGGTGCATTCAACAGTTCCTCTTTTGAGTCTGGAGGAGATGTAGGCAAATCACTTGGCTGCAATTCTAGCTGTGGCGGGTCATTTTGGTTTTGAGTATCCCCAGGTTCTTCGGTTGTGTCTGGGGCTTGAGTAGTTTCGGGTGTTTGCTGCGCCAGCTTTAACGAAGAGGCAGGGGGACTCGGGGCCCCCACGGAATGGGGATTGGGGGAGAGGGGGCAGGGGGCAGGGAGAAATGATCCTTTCTTCCTGTCGCAAAGCAAAGCAGAACATGGGTCTGAATCCCCCACTTCTATTAAGTGGTTATCGTACCCTACGGGAAGCTGGCGCAACAGGTGGGGCCGAATCCCCATTTGAACTATCTCCCCAGCTAAGAGTTCCCTGCTCAAGAGCCTCTTTTTCAACGGCATCTGCGAGTTTAAAGGATGCGACTCACTGGACTGCTTGCACAAAGAGTTAATTACCTCTTGCTCCAAGTTCTGACATAGCTGATAATTTACCTGTGTGTTTGCTAAATTTTTAGACTGGCAAATATCTGTATTTGCAGATTCTGCCGCATCTACTCTAATGCAACACCAGCTTCCACCACTGGAAGCTAACAAAATACAAAAAAACAAATTTTTCCAGTTTTTGAGTCGCATCTGTTAGATTGCGTTTATCGCTTTTGGCAAATGTAGACCCACAAGCTGTATCGGAAGTTCCGACTCAGAATATACAATTGAGTACATTTATCTTAGCTTTGTAGGTATATACTGAAACTACAAACTGAAATTGCCGCTTTTCGGATTTTTCCCCAGATTCTTTTGCAAAACTGAGATGATCGGATATAGTTAAAGTTTATGCTCAAATTTAGTGAAATACAGGCAGTGACTCATTTTACACAGATCCCTAACAACTTTTTGTCCCTGTAGCTGCTCTGATTAGAATGGATTATCTGTAAGGTTCTCCTCATTTAATTGTTAATATCAAGCAAGTACTAACCTTGAAATCTGCCGCAGGCTTTATTGTATCTAATGCCAGTTTCATAAAAAAACTTAAATCAACTAAACACATAATTTATTCGTTGTCTATTTTATCTATTAAATGTAGGCTAAAGTACAAATAAATTTATTAAATAAAATCGCTATAAAAATTATCAGCAGCTTCAAACTTGAATTTTTTTGGTATTAGTTGAAAATCAAAAGTTATCAAATTATGTTTTATAAATCGTTTCCATTGTTAGTGATTGCTTTATGGGGAGTTATAGTAGTGCCTTTGCCAAATAAGGTAAGTGCCATAACCCCTTTGACGCGAGCAGAGATTCAAAACCTCCGCAACATGGTACAACTGATACCCAAAGATAAACTGAAGAAACGTCCTGCACGCAAATTAGATGCAATCACTCCTGGGGACGGGCTGTCAACTGGTCAAGCTTCCCTAGCAGATTTGCGTTTCAATGATGGCTCTTTGGCCCGAGTTGGAGAACAGGCGTTATTTCAATTTTTGCCGAAGACTCGTGACTTTAAACTGTCAAATGGGACTGTGTTGCTGCTCATCCCACCAGGAAGGGGGCAAACACGTATACAAACGCCAAGTGCAGCAGCAGCAATTCGTGGTTCAGCATTATTTGTACGCTACGACCAACAAACAGACACGACTATTGTGGGTGCGCTGACAAATAGCGGCATTGAAGTTTCTAACAAGGAAGGTGAAACTAAGGTGCTGGAAGCAGGGCAGATGATAATTCTAATTAAAGGGAAATTTCAGAACTTATATGATTTTGATTTAAGAAATTTTTATGAAACGAGCGAACTGGTTCGGGAACTTGATTTGAACAGGCAAAGTCCTGTGCCGACACCTGATCCAGCAATCACCAGTGTTCAAGCCGAAACTACTGCGGCTTTAGAAGCACAGCCACCGATAAAAGGCGAGGGAGTAATTGAAAACCCCTCTTTTGTGCAGCTAACTCCTAGTCCTTCAAATTCGCCTAGTAGTAATGATGTTATCAAAGATAATTCCTCAGCAAACTCTTCAGATTCAGAGAAAACAGGACAAGCATCGACAAATACTAACCAGCAGAGTGTACCAAGTAGCAAGGTAAACACTGAGGATAGTAACGTTGGTGTTGATTCTAGTAGAACCCCAACAATACCTCAAACTTCTCCAATAGAAAAGCCGACGAGCCAAAACACACAAAATACTCCACAACCCGCCGTTGGAGGTACAGTCACCCCACCGCCTGAGACTAGAACTCCACCGCCTGAAACTACAACTCCACCGCCTGAAACTAGAACTCCACCGCCTGAAACTAGAACTCCACCGCCTGAAACTAGAACTCCACCGTCTGAAACTAGAACTCCACCGTCTGAAACTACAACTCCACCGCCTGAAACTACAACTCCACCGCCTGAAACTACAACTCCACCGCCTGAAACTACAACTCCACCGCCTGAAACTACAACTCCACCGCCTGAAACTACAACTCCACCGCCTGAAACTACAACTCCACCAGACCCATTGGAAACCACATAAAACTGCTGAGGTATTCTGTAATCAGCGCCTCATTAACTACTCCCTCTACAGCAACCAAAGCAAAAAGTGATATTCCCTACGACCAGAGAACATCTGCTAACGCTAGATTAAATCAAGGACAGGACTTACACAGAGTTCACCGGATATCCTTATATAGTTCAATGACGTTTTCTGTGTAAGTTCCCAGGAACTGATTTATTGCTAAAGAGAACATAAATTTATGACTTTTGATTACGACCTGTTTGTAATTGGTGCGGGTTCTGGAGGTTTGGCGGCTTCCAAACGGGCGGCTAGCTATGGGGCAAAAGTGGCGATCGCTGAATATGATTTAGTTGGTGGCACTTGTGTGATTCGCGGTTGCATTCCCAAAAAACTCATGGTCTATGGCTCTCACTTTCCTGCACTGTTCAGTGAAGCTTCAGGTTATGGCTGGAAAGTAGGTAATGCCGAGTTAGACTGGGAACATTTCATTACATCTATAGATAAGGAAGTTCGGCGACTGTCGCAACTACATATCAGCTTTTTAGAAAAGGCGGGAGTGGAACTAATTTCTGGTCGCGCCACATTGGTAGACACTCATACAGTAGAAGTGGATGGACGCAAAGTTACAGCAGATAAAATTTTAATTGCTGTTGGTGGGCGTCCCGTCAAGCCAGATTTACCAGGGATGGAATATGGCATTACCTCCAACGAAATCTTTCATCTAAAAGAACAACCAAAACACATCGTCATTCTTGGCGCTGGTTATATTGGCACAGAATTTGCCTGTATCATGCGTGGTTTGGGTTCTAATGTGACACAAATTACCAGAGGTGAAAAGATTTTGAAGGGGTTTGATGAGGACATCCGTACAGAAATTGAAGAGGGGATGACGAACCACGGAATTCGGCTGATTAAGAATAATGTGGTAAAAACAGTTGAATGCGTGGCGGAAGGTTTTAAACTTACTTTGTCAGGAGAAGACCAAGAACCAATAATTGCCGACGTGTTTTTAGTGGCGACTGGTCGAACTCCTAATGTAGATGGACTAGGTTTGGAAAATGCTGGGGTTGATGTCGTCGCCAGTTCTATAGAAGGGCCAGGGTACAGTACCACAAATGCGATCGCAGTCAATGAATATAGTCAAACAAATCAACCGAATATCTTTGCCGTTGGCGATGTCACTGACCGAATCAATTTAACTCCCGTCGCCATTGGTGAAGGTCGCGCCTTTGCAGATAGTGAATTCGGCAATAACCGCCGCGAATTCAGTCACGAAACTGTTCCCACAGCCATATTTTCTACCCCAGAAGCCGCTACAGTCGGCTGGACTGAAGCCGAAGCACGGGAAAAACTCGGTGATGCCGTCAAAATTTTTCACACTCGCTTTCGCCCCATGTACCATAGTTTGACTGGTAAGCAAGAGAAAACAATGATGAAGTTGGTGGTTGATAGCAACACTGACAAAGTGCTAGGCGCTCACATGGTGGGTGAAAATTCCGGTGAGATAATTCAAGGTGTAGCGATCGCTGTGAAGATGGGTGCAACTAAAAAAGACTTTGACGCCACCGTTGGTATCCATCCCTCAGTAGCGGAAGAATTTGTCACAATGCGGTAATAAGAGTTAGGAGTTAAGAGTTATGAGTTATGAGTTGAAGAAAGAAACTCATAACTTAAAACTTAAAATTCTTAACTTCTCACTCCCAACTATCTATAGCTTTGCAATATATATATCTTCACGGTTTCGCTTCCAGCCCTAATTCTGCCAAAGCGCGGGATATAGGCGATCGCTTTGCCCAAATTCACACAAAGCTAAAAATTCCCGATCTAAATGCTGGCGATTTTTCGCAGTTGACAATCACTCGTCAGATTACTCAAGTTGCCGCAGAATTCAGTAATAATTCTACGCCAGTAACGCTCATTGGCTCAAGTTTAGGCGGCTTGACCACTGCCCACTTGGGACAGCAATATTTACAAGTACAACGTCTTGTGCTGCTAGCACCAGCTTTTGGGTTTTTATCCCATTGGTTACCCAAGCTAGGCGATGAAGAAGTACAGCGTTGGCAACAAGAAAAATATATCATGGTCTACCACTATGGGGAGCAGCGAAAGCTTCCCTTAAGTTACGATTTCGTTACAGATGCTGCCCAATACCAAGAGAAGTTTTTGCAACGTCCTATCCCCACCCTGATTTTGCATGGGAAAAACGATGAAGTCATCTCCATCGAAGCTAGTCGTAACTTTGAGCGTTTGCGTCCTTGGGTGGAGTTAGTCGAACTCGACAGCGATCACGCCTTGGGTAATGTTATGGAAGAAATTTGGCAGGCAATTCGCCTCTTTTGCCAATTACCTTGAAGCTGTAAAATATTAAACTCTCATATAAATAATGTCCTTAGTCATTTCTCCTTTGTTAGTTACCAATGACTAATGACTAATGACTAATGACTAATGACCAATGACTAAAACTATGCTTCCTTTTATCCGTTCAGATTTAGCCCAATTTACCGCGTACAAACCTCACCCCAGCAGCGATACAGCCGAATCTGTCCTCGTGCAATTTGATCGGCTAGATACAAATGAAAGCCCTTATGATTTACCACCTGAGTTAAAAGAGAAGCTAGCCTGGACGTATCAGCAAGTAATTGAAACAAATCGTTATCCCGATGGCGGACATGAGACACTTAAAGATGCGATCGCCCAATACGTTAATGAATCAGGCGCCATCTCGCTATCTAATACTGCTGCCAATATTTCGGTTGGAAATGGTTCAGATGAACTAATCCGTTCTTTATTAATTGCCACCTGTCTAGGAGGAGAAGGTTCAATTCTAGTTGCCAATCCCACTTTCTCTATGTACGGGATTTTGGCACAAACTTTGGGTATTCCTGTAGTCGCGGTGGGTAGAAATGCAACAAATTTTGAAATTGACTTAAAAGCTGCACAGGCTGCGATCGAAGAAACTCAAAATCCCCCGATTCGCGTAGTTTTTGTAGTGCATCCCAATTCACCGACTGCCAATAGCTTAACTACGGCAGAGTTGGCATGGTTAAGAAGTTTGAGTCAGCATATTTTGGTAGTAATTGATGAAGCTTACTTTGAATTTAGTCAAACTACCCTAGTAGGTGAATTAGCACAACGCCCCAATTGGGTGATATTACGCACTTTTTCTAAAGCCTTTAGATTGGCATCTCTCCGTGTTGGCTATTGTGTCGCTCATCCCGAAGCGATCGCCATCTTAGAAAAAGTTCGCTTACCTTACAATCTCCCTAGCTTTTCCATAGCAGCAGCATTAGTTGCTTTACAAAACCGCACACTCTTATTGGAGTCAATTCCCCAAACCCTGAGTGAACGAGCCAAACTCATCGAAATTTTATCCCAGCAACCAGAACTACAAATTACCCCAAGCGCTGCTAACTTTATTTACCTACGTCTTAAACCAAATAGCTTTAATTCACCCGATGCTGCGCTAAAAACTTTCCACCAGAAACTTAGAACACTTGGCACCGTTGTGCGACACATTAGCCCAGGATTGCGAATTACTGTAGGGACAATAGAGGAAAATGCCCGCACCGTTAATCGAGTACAAGCTGTTTTGGCAAATTTGGAATTCTAGCAATTCGCTCAGTAATTAAATCGGCTGTTCACCTCACTGCCCAAACGGCGTACTATTCCCACTGTTTGTGGCAGCACACCTACTAAAAGAGCAAAAGCAACATCCGGCAGAAGAGCCACTATATCTGGTGGAAAGTATTGTTCAAATTGATCGAGAATTTTCTGAACTCGCTGCCCAGGCACTGGGTTTTCTGTAATTTGTTTGATCAATCGAATCCACTGTCGCCTAATCAAGTAAGCCTTCTGGCGTTCTTCATTAGATTCGGGAGTTAATAAAGATAGATTACCTATGGGCAGTGCCCTTTGACAATCACAATCGTAATCCCCACCTACAGCAGCCCCAGGCCCAGCAAACTCTGCATGGTAACGTTTAAAGAGGATTAATCCATTTCGTCTACGACTATTGACGATGAAAACTTCCCCACTGTGCAAACGTGTAAGGATATCCGAGCCTTGCGATTGCTCAGTTCCGTCTGGCATGACAAGAGAATCAAGGAAACTAGCTTCAGGGTAATAAGTTGATACCATAGAAGTCTGATAGCGCTGATGCTGTTCGCTATCCATGTTTTTTAAACTTTTAACGAATTTGGTAGTAGTATGCACTTCAAAACAGAATTAGCTGTTATGTCAAATCTGGTTTTTGAATTCTTTATATTATCAAGAGTCTTTTGGCGAATTTTACTAAGATAGTAATAAATAGGCATTGTTTAGTAATTGAGTGATCATATTTTATGAGATCTAACTAGATTTGTCTTCCAATTCCGAGAGGGTTTTCTTAAAGTTTTTATAAAGATGAATATCTTAATTAAAAAGTTATTATGAGCTATTGCTAGTTTTCTCAGTCCAATTGTACAGCTATTTTAATTATAATTAATTTATTTATCTATATAAAATATTCTAAAATAATTGTCGTTTAATAGCAAATAAAAAAGACAAAGTTTAATAAGTTAATCATTTAAGATAAGTTTTTAAAAGTTATATCTTTCTTAATATTACGAATAATAAGCTCCGTAAAAAGTCCAAACAAAATAAATATGCTTAAAAGAATTATTTAAAGCTATATAGCAGTCCTAAATGATTCATAAATTTTTTTGCTTCTTTTCTTCTCTACGAGACGCTACGCATTGGCAAAAACCTCTCGTAGAGATAGTGATTCGATAAGTTTTTCAAAAATCTAAGTGTATGTAGGGTGCGTTAGGACGGAGTCCGTAACAAAGTCTTTGGACAGTGCTGTACTTTCGTCTGACACACCCTACATGTATTTCAAAAATAAAATATCAGTCCTATAGCTAATACTAGCTTAGTTTTAATTAAGTTAGTTTGTGCTTTGATTGTCTATATTGGTGAGAAATTTTCCCAAAAGTAATTACAACATTAAAACTTACTTATTATTGCTAAAAGAAAATTCAAATAGTGGAATCAGTACTCAGATGCTTGTGCAATAACATTTGGCTTGAACGTCTTAGGAAAAATTTATTCCAATTCGATTCGACTTTATGCACCCGATATCCCAACTTGAAATAAAGTTGCCTTGCTTGATGGTTATTTTCCAAAACGTGGAGATATAAGTCTTGAAATCCCCAGTCACGAGAAACTTTTTCACAGCTAGTCAGTAACCCTGAAGCGACACCGTGTCTACGGTATTGTGGGTGAACTGCTAAATTAGATAAGTAAGGAAAACCCATGCCAACCTGGTTCCACGAATCACTGTAACGTACACCCAGTTCTACACTTCCCACTAAGTTATTAGCCGCACCAGTAGTAGCTTCAAAGGCGACTAAACAAATATGACGCGACGGAGGTGATGCCATGCGATGCCTTAAGTCTTCGTAAATACCGAGACGTAGTAATGGAAAAGCCCATCCCCACATACCCTGTTGGGAGTGAAAGCTTTCAGCAATAATTTGAGAAACACCGATCAAATCAGCAGGTGTAGCTGTACGAATTTGAAATTGGCAGCAAGCTGGATTGATTGGCTGTTGCTGGTATGGATGAAAAAACCGATATTTCAAGGCTAGTTTAGTATTGATTTTATTCAACGAAAATTTTCTCAAATATCCTCAAACACCATTTAAACTGAAGAAAAACTTTATATCTGCCCAGGATATTGAACTAACCTAAAATCGCTAATTCGCTTTTGCTTGTGGAGCATACAAAGTTTTACACTTTAGTTTGGGGTTTTATAGTCTGTATTTTTGGAAAAGTCTTAGAAGTTACAGCTTCATCAATCTACAATCTTAAGTTCAGTAGGTTCAGGTGCATCCCTTGCTTTAGGTAGGGAGGATATCAGTCTGTCTACCACAAAAACATCTGTAAAGTCGAACAGGTTTAGGTGAATGGGTAGATAAATAGCATAACCTGTCCGTAAACATTACCTACAAAATTGTTAAGTAAGTACACTACCGACAAATTCTGCTTGCAAACCACCTTTAGTTACAGTACTGAACTTGCTTATGCAATTGCCGCTACACTAACAGGACTTTACTACTAGGTCATAGTAACAGGATGTGCAGGTACTGGGGAAGAATCTCCAAGATCCCTAATCCCTAACTTCTTAACCCTACACTTGTCTTAATGATAGTTCTGATTGCTAAATTAGAAGGAGGTATTTGTCTAATAGTATACTTTGGCTTTAAATCTTATTGTTTTAATATTGCTGGCTCTACCATGACTACCATAAATAAAATTTACCTGCAAGTGTTAGTACAACTGCTGCAAAGGGAAAACTTAATATGCAGCTTCATCTGGATTTTTCAGCTAGCTATGAGCGCTGTATGTAGTATCAGACATTGCTCACAGGAGGTGAAGGAAGATTTGGCAAGCAAGGAGCGACTCTGTAACCCTAAAACTGATTATGAAAGCAATTACACTGCACCAACGCAATCGGTAATAGGCATAAGCCATTGAGACGAATTACTGTGCGTAAACGCTTCTACACTCAGCAGTCATGTAGCCAAACAGCCTTATTGGTCGAAATGCTCTGCTCTTACCTGACTCAGAAAAATTCTTACCTGATCAGATTATTCTTTATCCGACTGCCGTTGCAGCAGGAAAGCGGTGCATGAAATCCCAAGCAAACAGTAAGCCTAAAATTTTGGTTGTCGATGATGAACCAGACAACCTTGATTTGCTTTACCGCACTTTCTATCGTGACTATAAGGTGCTAAGGGCGAACTCTGGCCCTGCGGCACTCGATCTGCTGGCTCAAGAGGGAGAGGTCGCTGTGATCATCTCCGATCAGCGGATGCCGATGATGAGCGGTACAGAATTTTTGAGCCTCACAGCAACTCAATATCCAGATATTATCCGGATTATTTTAACTGGCTACACCGATGTCGAAGACCTGGTGGAAGCAATCAACGCTGGTAAGGTATTTAAATACGTCACTAAACCGTGGGAAGCTGAGGAACTCAAAGGAGTGGTACGCCAAGCTTTGGATACTCACAATGTCCTCAAAGCCAGAACCCGTGAGCTTACCCGCACACTCCGACAAGAATCGCTGCTGAATACTGTCACAAATACGATTCGCAGTGCTTTAGACTATCGCCAAATTTTGCAGGCAATTGTAGATACAGTGGGTCACATGTTGGAGGTGGATGTTTGCCTGTTGCGTCCCTTCCAAGATGAGCAGTTAGCGGATAAAGGATTTATTTATCAGAAGGCTCTTTCTGAAGAAGTAGGGGAACAGACACCAGCAGAGGTGCAGGCAAATAGTTCTTCTGCTGTGTCCCTCTCACCCTCTACCCCTCTGCCTCTTTTGGCTCAAACTGTGTGGGAAACTCGTGAAGTCCAGGTGATTCACGATGTAACTGATGATGAGCGTATTCACGGTAATACTCCCGAACTGCGCCAACGTGAGGAAGCTTTTGCTGCTGCTAACATTTGCTCTAGTTTAGTTGTGCCATTGATCTGCCAACAAGAACTGATGGCAGTGCTGGCGCTGCATCAGTGTTCTCTACCTCGCTTTTGGGGGGATGATGAGGTGCAGCTAGTGTTGATGGTGGCGGATCAGGCAGCTTTAGCTTTGTCTCAAGCTTATGCTTACGAACAAGTACGTGCCCTTGCCAAGCGAGAAGCCCTAATCAATACGATTACTAGCGCTATTCGCTCTAGTCTAGACCCCCAAGATATCTTTGCGGCTATTACTCAACAACTGGGACAAGCTTTACAAGTCGATGGCTGTGTCCTGTCTTTGTGGACAGAGGAAGATGAGTTTGTCGAGTGTGTAGCGTTGTATGACAGTTTTCAACATTCGGAAAATTTGCATAGGCACAGCCCAACCCAGGCATCGCCAGCCCCAGACGATAATCCAAGTAGCAAGAATAACCTATTGCCTCCGAGATTACCCTATTCTCAAGCATCTATACAGGAGAATCCAATCCTCCAACAAATGCTACAGACACATGAACCTGTGGTAATTGGTAATGTGAGCCATTCTCCCTCAGATGTGCAGGGTTTTGATTTGCCGTTAAAAATGCCAGCGCGATCGCTAATGTTTGTGCCATTATTGGCTGATGGTAAATGCATCGGTAGTATTACGTTGCATGAAGGTAAAAAAGTACGCCAATGGCTGTCATCTGATATTGATTTGGCAAAAGCAGTAGCAGCTCAAGCAGCGATCGCTGTGCAGCAGTCATACCTATATCAAAAAACTCGCCAACAAGCTGAACGCTTACTGGAATTAGATAAACAAAAAACCGAATTTTTCCAAAATATTTCCCATGAGTTTCGCACACCGATAACCTTGATTCAAGGGCCTTTAGAGTCGGCGGTGGCGGCTGGTGAAGGATTATCTTACTCCCAAAGTGCGATCGCCCTGCGTAACTCCCGCCGCCTGCTGCGACTGGTAAATCAACTCCTAGATTTACAACGCTTGAATGCGGGGAGAATGCAGCCTAGCTTCCATCCCTGCGATTTAGCAGAATTTGTCAGCCAAATTGTGGAATCTTTTCGTCCCTACTGTGAGAAAAAGAGACTGCATCTCGTTACCCAGTTAGATGACTGTTCCCCGGTGTACTTGGACATGGAAAAATTTGACAAGGTGGTTTATAACCTCCTGTCAAATGCCATGAAGTTTACTCCCGAAGGTGGGACGATTAGTGTCAGACTAAAATCTGAGCGCGATCGTTGCATATTGCAAGTACAAGATACTGGAATTGGCATTGTTAAAGAACAAATTCCCCACCTCTTTGAGCGCTTCCGCCAAGCTGAAGGTTCAGCAAACCGATCCTATGAAGGTAGTGGTTTGGGTTTAGCTTTAGTTAAAGAATTGGTCGAATTACATGGTGGTCAAGTCACTGTGGAATCAGTTTATGGCCAAGGCACTACCTTTAGTTTATGGCTTGTGACTGGAAATGCTCATTTACCTACACAGCAAGTACTAGAAACGCCTACCGAACTGAATACAAGCCGCGCTAGCGTAGAATTGGCTGATTTAGAACTGGTATCAACAACAGACAATATTGAAGATATTACAATAAACCTCTCCCCCAGTATTGATACTCAAGACTCAGCACTTAAGACTCAGCACTCAATTTTAGTTGTAGATGACAACCCGGATTTACGAACCTATGTATCTGAGATTTTCCGCCGCAACGGCTATCATGTACGCACAGCTCGTAACGGTTATGAAGGGCACAGTATAGCTAAAGAAATTATACCCAGCTTGATTGTGACTGACTTAATGATGCCCTTGGTGAGCGGACTTGAAATGATTCAGCTGATCCGCCAAGAGGAGAAGTTGAAAGGAATACCAATCATTCTGCTGACAGCAAAAGCTGACGAGGAAACCCGCATCGAAGGTACAGAACATGGCGCAGATGCTTATTTAGCAAAACCATTCAACGATCGGGAACTTTTGGCGGAAGTTCGGAATCTTTTGGCATTGAAGGAAAATGAACGGCGAATCGTGGAGTTAAATACTTATCTAACTGAATCGGTGCTAAAGCGGTTTTTACCGGCTGTATTGGTGCAAAAAGCCGCAACCGGAGATTTAACGTTAGATTTGCGCCCAGAACCACGCTTAATTACAGTTTTGTTTAGTGATATTGTGGGTTTTACACAGCTATCAAATACTCTCAGATCCCGACGAGTCGCAGAATTGCTAAATGAATATTTAGAAGCTATGACCAAGGTTGTATTTGGCAATGGCGGCACTGTAGATAAATTTATGGGAGATGCTATTTTAGCTTTATATGGAGCGCCGGAAGAGCTAACCCCAAATGAACAAGTGCGTCGTGCCATCAATACAGCAAGGGCAATGCACCGCTCACTGGCTGAGTTGAACCAGCGCTGGCGAAACCAAGGTGTATTCGATGGTGACAGACTTACTAGCGTCCAGTTTCGGTGCGGTATCCACCAAGGTACTGCTGTTGTGGGGATGTTTGGTAGTGCTGAACGGGCTGATTATACTGCCATTGGCCCAAGTGTGAATATTGCTGCAAGGTTGCAAGCTGCTGCTGTTCCCGGTACGATCCTAGTTTCTGCTGCCGTGGCAGATTATTTGCAGGAAGAAGAAATTATTAAAGGTAGTCCGCTAGAACTTAAAGGAGTAGATGAAACAGTTTTGACTTTTGCTGTTACACCAGAAGTAATGGTTAATCGCTAAAATTTAGACTGGTATTTTAAAGCATTAGCAATGAGTAATA
The DNA here is from genome assembly GCF_020829495.1 of Nostoc favosum CHAB5714. Lineage (GTDB taxonomy): Bacteria > Cyanobacteriota > Cyanobacteriia > Cyanobacteriales > Nostocaceae > Nostoc > Nostoc favosum. The sequence continues at coordinate 211,966 of NZ_JAIVFQ010000002.1, forward strand.
CTGCCTAATCATATCCAGTTTATATAATATGACACCATCAGTTGCAGACAAAACTCCAATTCCAAGCAAAGTCTGGAGGCGACACACCGATCCACCAGCTTTGTGGATTTCTGTTGTTATAGGTTCAGTCTCTCTGCACTTGCTAGCGTTCTGGCTGATGCGCTCATCTAATGCATTTAGTCTTTGGTTTCCCCAACAAAGTCAATCTGCTGTTCCCATTGAATTGATAGACATTGCTCCCAAATCAAAATCAACAGCCAAAACAGTTTCGCCAAAGCCATTATCCTCAACTCAAAAGTCTGTACCAGCACGTTCACCACAAACAGCACGAACTACGCCTAGAAATCAAGATTTTGGCGCAATAAATTCTGCGGATAATCTCCAGCAGAAGAGGCAAACTTACGCCTCTCAACCTAATAGCCAACCCTTTAGACAACAGAGAGTTGCTACGGCGACACCGACGCCGAAATCTACACTGACACCGACACCTACACCTATAGTTCCAGTCAGTAATCTACCTTGGAACCGCCGTCAAGAAATCAAACTGGGAAAGGGAACGCTACTACCAACAGGTGTTCCATCAAATTCACTAGGTTCGGAAGCTGAAAACAAAAAAACGCCACCTACCTCCGCTCAGAAAACTCCAGTAACTCCGACTAGAGAAACTCTACGCACCCCCCCCGCTCAGGAAACTCCAGCAACTCCGACTAGAGAAACTCTACGCACCCCCCCCGCTCAGGAAACTCCAGCAACTCCGACTAGAGAAACTCCACGCACCCCTACTCAGGAAACGCCAGCAACACCGACTAAGGAAACTCCACGCACCCCTACTCAGGAAAGTCCAGCAACACCGACTAAGGAAACTCCACGTACCCCCACCCAAGGAGCATCAGTAGCAATAGTAGCTCCTTTGCTTAGAGATGAAGTCAGCAGCTTGATACAATCAGGAAGATTACGACAAGATGCTTTACCCGACGTTATCGCTTTATATAGGGGAAGCAACACAAAACAATTAGACTCAAGTTTTCTTGTCCAGAATTCTGGACTTGAACCAGCACAACTCTTGGCTAGCTTAATAATTGATAACAATGGCAATTTTCAACAGGCTGTAGTTCTAGAAATAGAACCAGCAACACTGCAAAGTGAAAAAAGCACATACCAGCAAGTCCTCAGCGAAGTTTTCAAAACAGAAAACTTTATTGCTGCTCACAACAACGATGGCACAAAACCAGAATTGAGCAATCTGTATGTCAGGATCAACATCCAACCTGCTAATTCCAACTAAATGCTTGAATTTTTCCAAAAGCTGTGTTAAATTTATAGGGTTGGAATTTTGCGGGCGTAGTTTAGTGGTAAAACTATAGCCTTCCAAGCTATTAATGCGGGTTCGATTCCCGCCGCCCGCTTAGAAAAAGTCTAAAATGCACTAGTGCAGCACGGTGTAAATCCACCTGATATTTTAAAGGCAAGAGCAAAAGCCCATTTTCCAAGCTAGGCAAACTTCCGCCACAATGTACTACTACTGTGTGAAGCTAATAATGCTTGGATTAAATAACGAACCGCAGAGGCACAAAGAACACAGAGAAAGATTCTAAGATTTGGTTTACCAAGGATTGTTGGCTTGACGGACTACTAGTGCAAGAAGTAAGTCTGGGCTTGGTAAAATAATCAGTTAAAAAATAACTGTTTAAATCATGGAATGCCTGCTCTGTAGTTATCACAAAAGCTACAGCTAGATAATAACTAGCAAGTCAAGCCAATACTAGTACTGCGATATGTGTGGGACTATTTTTGAGTGGGTATCTTACCCATGCAGTCAATGTAAGTCTTAATATTAAACAGCTTAATTATTGCTTTTCTTTACTAAGAAACAGCCATGATTGATCAAGCGATGCCTGCGGCGGGCTACGCCTACGCTAACCTTGGCAAACAAATAAAAAACTAGAGGAATATCGCCCAGCTTTAATTTCCGAGTATCCCTCATTGTTCTAACATCAACAATGTGTAATGTTTATCTACTTATCCAAATCTACCGCTAACGTAATCTCTGGTATCTTGCTGCTGAGGATTGTTGAAAATTAATTCTGTGGCGTCGTACTCTACCATGTAGCCGTTACGGCCTCCGCTTTCTGTAGTTTTAACATTAAAAAAGGCTGTTTTATCAGAAACCCGCGCTGCTTGCTGCATATTATGGGTGACGATAACGATGGTATATTGCTCTTTAAGCTGGTGAATTAGTTCTTCAACCCGCAACGTGGAAATAGGGTCAAGGGCAGAGCAAGGTTCATCCATTAATATAATTTCAGGTTGAACTGCGATCGCACGAGCAATACATAACCTCTGTTGTTGTCCACCAGATAAAGACGAACCACTTTGTCGCAGTTTATCTTTGACTTCATCCCACAAAGCTGCTTGTCGCAAACTCCGTTCTACTAATTCATCCATATTACCTTTGTAGCCGTTGATTTTGGCTCCAAAAGTAATATTGTCATAAATTGATTTTGGAAACGGGTTTGGTCTTTGAAACACCATCCCAATCCGACGACGCACTTCTACAGGATCAATGTCGGATGCATACAAGTTTTTATCGTAAAAAAGTATTTTACCTTCTGCCCGAAATGACTCAATCAGGTCATTGAGGCGGTTATAGCATCGCAACAAGGTACTTTTACCACAACCAGAAGGGCCGATAAAGGCTGTAACCTGATTTTTTGGTATATCTAGCCAAATATTCTGCAAGGCTAAAAATTTGCCGTAGTAAACGTTGAGGTTTTCGGTGCGTAAAACGGTTTGAGTATCGTTGACTGTGCTAATGTTGTTAGCCATAAATTAAATGTAGTATTAGTTTTAGCGATACAAATCCGCTATATAGATGCTATTTGACTAAGCTTTCTTGCGAGTTGCCCAGCGAGCGATGATACTTGTGATTAGAACCATCAATACCAAAATCAAAGATGCTGCCCAAGCTAGTGATTGCCAATTTTTAAACGGAGAAATAGCATATTTATAAACCAAAACAGCAAGGGAAGCTGTGGGTTCAAATAAGCTACCTGGCCAAAAATTGGAAAATAGCGCGGTAAATAGTAAAGGTGCGGTTTCTCCAGATGCTCTGGCGATCGCTAACGTTGCCCCAGTTACAATTGCTGGTAGGGCTGCTGGCAACACTACTTGACTTACTGTTTGAAAATTAGTTGCTCCTAACCCTACAGATGCTTGTCGCAAATCTTGCGATACTAACTGCAAGGCTTCATCAGTGGTTCGGACAATGATTGGCAACATCAAAATTGCTAATGCAAACCCTCCACCGAGAGCAGAGTATGATCCTAAGTTTAACTTTACCAGTGTTAAAACTACAATGCCATAGGCAAATACTCCAGCAATAATTGAAGGGACTCCACTCAGGACATTAGCCGCAAAACGTACCCATCTCGCTACTTGGGCCGAGCTAAATTCTGTGATGTAAATCGCCGCCAAAACACCAAATGGAATACTAATCAGGGCAGCAATTCCTACCATTAATAGTGTACCCAAGATTGCATTACCAAAACCTCCTCCCTGTTGTAAAGCTTTGGGTGGCAGTTCAAAAAAGATGCTGGGACTCAAACTGCTAAAGCCTTGAATAATGACGTAAGAAAGCACTGCTAGCAAAGGCACAAGTGCCAATACCCCACAGATAAATGCGACTACTGTCATTACTGTATTAAACAGTGTCCTTTGAGACATGGGAGCGCGAGTTAGACTGCGCTCTGGAAAACTAGAAGTCATAATTCAACCCAAAACTAAGCTACAGTCGCTTGACTCTCAGAACGATAAACTCGGCCATGATATTAACTACCAAGGTCAAGAAGAATAGAACTAAAGCAGCGTACATTAAAGCCGAAACTTGCAAACCACTAGCTTCTGAAAATTGATTTGCCAGTAGAGAAGAAATCGTATTGCCTGGTGCTAACAGTGAGATACTAATGTTGTTGGAATTACCAATCAACATTGTTACAGCCATTGTTTCTCCCATTGCGCGACCGAGTGCCAACATCACAGCGCTAACTATCCCCGAAAAGGCTGCTGGAATCAGAATTTGTAAGATAGTTTCCCATCGGGTTGCTCCTAGTCCTACGGCGGCTTGGCGCAAACTGGAGGGTATAGAAATCAAGGCATCGCGCGATAGGGCTGTGATGATGGGCAAAGTCATAATTGCTAATATGACTCCTGCCGGTAACATTCCTGGGCCTGTAGGGGAGGTGCTAAAAAATGGTATCCAGCCAAAGTAACTATTGAGCCATTTTCCCAAGTTAGTTAAGATAGGCACTAAAACAAAAATACCCCACACACCGTAGACAACGCTGGGAATAGCTGCGAGCAGTTCTACTGCAAAAACCAGTACCAACTTCACTTTGGCGGGTAAAAAATCCTCGCTTAGTACAATAGCAGTACCAACTCCAATCGGTACAGCTATCAGTAAACCGATAAAAGAACTCAAGAGAGTTCCATAAATTTGAGGTAGCACCCCGTAGCTATCATTAACTGGGTTCCAAATGGTGTTAGCTAAAAAGCTAGCACCAAACTTTTGCATTGCAGGCCAAGAAGCAATTGCAACCTGTAAGCCGATCCATAATAAAGCGGCAGCAACCCCAAAGGCGAAAATTTTAGTAAGCCAAATAAAACCCTGATCTAGGGACTTTTCTACATCAGAGCGATTTTTTGTCGCTGATGAAAGGTTTTGAGAATTTGTAGCCATGACTACCGACTTTCACAATTAAATCAGAAGAAGATATGGGAGGCAACCATATCAACAAATTTGTTGCCTCATTGGTTTTAAAACTGAGACATTGGTAAGACAGAGTTCCAAATTACGAATGCTTATAGTTTAGTAAGCAGCCTAAAAGTTATTGTCTAGGAATGCCTCAAGTTTTGACTGTAGCTACTTGCTAGCGCTAGTACCACTACCAACAGCGATTTTATATTCTGGACTGATTTGATCGGCAGCAGCAGCCACCTTTGTAATGACGTTTTGGGGTAAAGGAACATACCCTAGTGCCGCAGCATTCTTCTGACCCTCAGTTAAAGCGTATTCGATCGCAGCTTCAACTGCCTTAGCTTTTGCCGCATCGGGATATTTCTTGTAAGCCAAAATCCAGGTGTAAGTGACGATGGGATAGGAATCAGCGCCTTCGGGATCGGAAATGAAGACGCGGAGATCAGGGGGTAGAGTCACTGATGCCAGAGTTTTAGAGGCTGACTCCTCAGTAGGTACAATAAACTGACCGCCTTTGTTTTCCAAAGCAGCAAACTTGAGATTATTTTGTTTGGCATAGCCGTACTCGACATAACCAATAGAACCTTGTGTTTGTTGGATTTGGGCGGTAACACCCTCATTCCCTTTAGCACCAACTCCCTTAGGCCAATTCACAGTTTTGCCTTCACCAACTTTAGTCTTCCACTCTGGGCTAATAGCGCTGAGGTGTTTTGTGAACACACCTGTTGTTCCGCTACCATCAGAGCGATAAACAACTGTAATCGTCTCTTTAGGAAGTTTTACACCTGGGTTAGCCTTGGCAATTTGGGGATCATCCCAAGACGTGATTTTGCCTAGTAGAATATCAGTGTAAACGGCTCGTGGTAGCTTTAGTTCTGCAACATCTGGCAAGTTGTAAGCTAGGACGATGCTACCAGCAGTTACAGGCAGTAAAATAACGCCCTTATCGGCTGGCACCTTCTGGATTTCTTCATCCTTCATGGCAACATCGCTGGCACCAAAGTCTACAGTCCCTTTGATAAACTGCTCAACTCCAGCACCGCTACCAACTGAGGCATAGTCAACTTGCAGATTTGGATATTTTTTGTTTAGATCCGTAAACCATGTATCATACAGTGGTGCTGGGAAAGACGCACCAGCCCCGCTTAACTTGAGATTTCCACCCAAATCTAATTTGGTTGTGCTGGAGGCAGTGGTATCTGTAGCAGTGCCAGAAGGAGTATCCTTGGTGGCTGTATTATCTGGGTTTTGCTGTCCGCCACATGCAGCTAGGCTGATTGTCAGTGCTAACACTGAAACTGAAGCTGTGAGGCGATGGATTTTTGTTACACTAAGAGGTGAGGGCATCGCTATCAATGTTTGGGTAACTTTTCAGGTGAGCGCTTCTCAGGATACCCCTAAAGGATGAAGGTTAAGGTAAAGGATAGGTTAACAAAGCAAAAAATGCTTGTTTCTTTTGATGAAGAACAAACACTCGTTTCTACTTTTGCTTGATAAAATTTATACTGCTGCTTTAGTCACATACAAACAAATAGTACCACAGGAAGTTGGTTATAGATATTTACAAAACTCTATTATTAGTGTAACTTTGTTTGTCAAGTGATAAAAAACATGTAAAAAAATGACCAAATGTGGTAATATTTAAAACTTAAATAAATTTGGGAACTTATGAAACTTCTTGCTGCTTATAGCTCTAAGCAGACTTAAAGTCATAACTAAACAATCTAAGTTTAGTCAGTGAAATTATTGTTTAGAGAAAGCATAAGAAAAATCATAAATTGCCTATTTTATGGAGAGTAGGCGGGGCGATCGCTAAAAAATAGTGAATTAAGGACTATCTTTACAACTTTGTAGCAGAAGTTGGCATTGAGTCTAAAAATTTAAATTTAGTTTAAATACTATATTTTACTAATATTAACATATTAGGTATTAGGTCAAATACCATAATCAGACTACATTTAATTCAATAACATTACAGCTATAGACACCTAAGCCATAATTTGCAGAACTGAAAAGTTACATACCAAAAAGGCAAAAAAAATATGCTAATTCTTAGAGGTGTCAGCACAAATGTTATTTTAACACTAATGAATATACTAGTACAGCAGGCGCGAAAATAAACATACCATTTCAAATGGTGCAAAAGCCTGGAATACAATTATGCGTGACTTTTGAATGCGTGACTTCCGCCTTGCGGTACTAGTAGCTGTTGGTTTTCCCTTTTGCCTTTCCCTGGTTGACTGATAAATGTTTGCTGCTTCCAATCAATTACTATGGTCCATGATTGGCTTACTCCTGACAATGGGTGGCACCTTCCTAGACGCTTATGGCATCACCTTACCTTGGAGTTGGAGTAAGCACGGAATTCAGACAATTTCATTAGGTGTCACTTTTCAAGTTGGCGCAGTATTGTTGGTGGGTTGTTTAGGGGGCAAAAATGCTGGTGCGCTCTCACAAATTGCCTATTTAGTCATGGGGTTGACCTTATTACCCGTATTTGCCGATGGCGGCGGTATTGGTTATTTTAAGTTATCTAAGTTTGGCTATCTACTAGGCTTTATTCCTGGAGCTTGGATTTGTGGCTTGTTCGCTTTTAAAGCTAGACCTCGACTAGAAACTCTCGCCTTTAGTTGCATCTGTGGCTTGTTAACTCTCCACATCTGCGGTATTACTTATTTGATTATTAGCTATATTTTCCAGTGGAAAGGCACAGAAAACCTACCCTTGATGCAAGCAATCCTTAGATACTCCTGGTTTGCACTACCAGGGCAACTAAGTGTGGTCTGTGCCGTTACTGTAATAGCATATGTATTGCGTCACTTAATGTTTTATTAGTCATGAAGGGGCTAGAAATTTAAAATCCCTAGTCCTTAGTCCCTAGTCCCTAGTCCCTAATCCTAGCCCCTAGTTTCATGCGTTTAAAAAATCGCCTTTTCTGGATAGCTGCCTTCATAGCTTTTTTCTTAGATCAAATAACAAAATACTGGGTGGTGCAAACCTTTAGCTTGGGGCAAACACTACCACTCTTACCTGGAATATTTCACTTCACCTATGTCACTAATACTGGTGCCGCTTTTAGTCTATTAAGTGGGAAAGTAGAGTGGTTGCGCTGGTTATCTTTAGGAGTGAGTTTAGTATTGATAGCGTTGGCCTTGTTTGGCCCAACGTTAAATTTATGGGATCAGTTGGGCTATGGCTTGATTTTAGGTGGAGCTATGGGCAACGGTATTGATCGCTTTGTTTTAGGCTACGTCGTTGATTTTCTTGATTTTCGCCTGATTAACTTTGCTGTATTTAATGTGGCAGATTCATTTATTAGTATCGGTATTGTTTGCCTGTTAATTGCTTCCTTGCAAAAAACACCGACTTCAACTGACAGGTCGCATTAAACTATTAAGCCTGGGATGATTAATCCCAGGCTATTGATTACTAAAACCCTTGCTCAGTCCTATATGCGAAGACTTGATCCATTGGTTCTGGCGATTTTGATTTGTTATTTTACACCAGTTCGCATAACTGGTGTAAGAGGTGAAGATGCACTGGCGATCGCTGATGGCAAACTAGTATTCAGATTATTATGCCTCAGCTTTTAATTTAATTATCGACTAGGAGTTGGCGAACTAGAGCCTGGAGTATTATTGGGAGAACCAGTACTTGGTTCGGGATTGCTGTCAGTAGTACCAGACTCAGGTGTAGTTGGGTTTCCTGGTACGGTAATGCTGCCAGGAGCGCCAGACTCAGGTGTCGTTGAGCTTCCTGGTGCTGGAGTTAAGTTGCTAGGAGCGGCAGGATCAGATGGGGTAACAGTTCCTGGTGCTGGAGTTAAGTTGCTAGGAGCGGCAGGATCAGATGGGGTAACAGTTCCTGGTGCTGGAGTTAAGTTGCTAGGAGCGGCAGGATCAGATGGGATAACGGTTGCTGGTGCTGGAGTGCTTTCGGGAGTGGCAGATCCAGCTCCAGGTGCAGTTGTACTATCTGGTGTGGTGGTGCTATCTGGTGTGGTTTCTGCTGGTGCTGTAGTGCTACTAGGAACGCTAGGGGTGAGTGCTGTGCCGCCCGGACAGCGGGAGTTAAGCGGAAAATTCTCGCACAGAATTTTCATCCCTTCTGGCGACATTTTAATTTCCGTTGGTGTACTAGTTGAGTCGCTACTGGATTGGGCTATGGAGGATTTACTAGATTCAGCTACAGCAATGTTAGCGGTGAATGCTAAAGATAAAGCTGCACCAATCAGACTCAGAGATTTTCCCATCATTCTGTAATTAACCTCAACGGAACACTCGGCCCATTAAAACAGACAATAGGATTTAGAAAATCTTCCTAAATGAATATATTTAGGTTTGTTTCAGAATATGTGGATATGTAAAATTGGTAAAAATTAAATCTGTTGTCTATGGATAACTAGTGTTTAAAAATACAGATTTTAAACTATGGTTGTAGTTATATAAGTAGTAATATTAGACTCAATAAGCCTTTGAAAATGGAGAGAAAATTTGTGTTTTTGTAGATAAGTTACAAAAATTACAAATACTTTTTGGTAACAGGCTAAATTTAAGTATAAATTAGGTCAAAAAGTTCCGTAGAGATAATTTATGCTTTGGCTTATGAGTAAAATGATGAAAGACTAACATCTAAATTGATTGTAATTCGCCCGATTCTTCACTAAAAAGTGTGATGTGAATAGCCGATGAGTTCTCCCCAACCCCCTCAAAAGCCACAAACTTTACTTGGTCAACTGACTCAAGCGGTACATACTATCCAAGCTAGGGTCGATTTTTCTAAATTGGCGCTTAAGCCTAATGCCAAAGTACCGGAACTCTGGGTGCAGGATGCGGGGGCGGATAAGGCAGAGGTATATCCACTGTTGGGCGATCGCTATATTCTAGGTCGTAGCTCCAAATCCAGCGATATCGTCATCCGTAACCCTGTTGTCAGCCAAATTCACCTGTCGCTATCGCGGAATTCTACTCAACGCACACCAGTTTTCGTGATCAAAGACGAAAACTCCACCAATGGCATTTATCGGGGCAAGCGTCGTGTCAATTCCCTAGAACTGCGTCACGGCGATATTCTGACTCTAGGCCCCCCAGAACTCGCCGCTTCTGTGCGGTTGCAATACGTCGATCCACCAGCCTGGTATGTGAAAGCTGCAAGTTGGACAGCTTATGGCGTCGGTGGTACTAGTGCCCTGTTAGCGTTAGTAATTGGTGTCGAATGGCTAAAATTTCAAGTTAAACCCCTACCTACAGCTACACGCGCCCCAGTAGTTGTTTACGCCCGTGATGGAGCCACTCCTCTGAGAGAGCCTCGGACTACCTCTCATGTAGACATGAAGCGTTTAGAGGAATTTGGCCCTTATTTGCCTGCTGCGGTGGTGGCTTCAGAGGATAGTCGTTATTACTGGCACTTTGGGGTTGACCCTGTGGGGATTTTACGAGCCGTGTTGATCAATAGCCGCAGCGGAGATGTGCAGCAAGGAGCCAGCACTGTTACCCAGCAAGTTGCCCGCAGTTTGTTCCGCGAGTATGTAGGCAGACAAGATACCCTTGGACGTAAATTGCGAGAAGCAGTTGTCGCCCTGAAGCTCGAAACCTTTTACAGCAAAGATGAAATTTTGCTGATGTACTTAAATCGGGTTTTTTTAGGGGGAGATACCTCTGGCTTTGAGGATGCATCCCAGTATTACTTTGAGAAGCCCGCTAAAGAATTAACTTTGGCAGAAGCAGCAACATTGGTAGGAATTTTACCTGCTCCCAACGCTTTCGATTTTTGTGGGGATGGGCCAAATAAGCTAGAAGCAGCTGAATACCGGAATCGCGTGATTAAGCGGTTGCTGGATATGGGCAAAATTAAACCTGAGGATGCGAATCGAGCTAGACGCTCCACTGTCCAAGTTAGTCCTAAAGTGTGTGAACAGCAAGCCAAGACGATCGCTCCTTATTTTTACAGTTACGTCTTCTCTGAACTTGAATCAATCTTGGGGGAGGGAGCTGCAAGAGAAGGAAATTATATCATTGAAACCAAGCTTGATCCAGCGATACAGAGTCAAGCAGAAGCAGCATTGAATAATTCAGTGAACAACGCTGGTAGAAATTTTAATTTTTCTCAAGGGGCGGTAGTCACTCTTGACTCTAGTACAGGCAGTATCCTGGCAATGGTGGGTGGGACTGATTACAGAAAAAGTCAGTTCAATCGTGCTGTTCAAGCCAAAAGACAACCAGGTTCCACCTTCAAAATCTTTGCTTACACCGCTGCTATTCAACAGGGAATTTCAGAATCAAAAAGTTATTCTTGCGCTCCTTTAACTTGGCAAGGCTTTACTTATAAACCCTGTCGTGCTGGTGCTGGCGCTAGTTTAGATATTGCCACGGGGCTGGCTCTTTCAGAAAATCCTATCGCTTTACGAGTTGCCAGAGAAATCGGGCTGAATAAAGTCGTGGCAATGGCACAGAATTTGGGAATAAAGTCAACACTTGATCCAGTTCCTGGCTTAGTACTAGGTCAAAGTGTAGTCAATGTTTTGGAAATGACTGGTGCTTTTGGCGCTATTAGTAATGGTGGTATACGGAATCCTCCCCATGCGATTAACCGAATTTTAGACAGTGGTGATTGCCGCGATCGCAATGATATCAAAACCTGCCGTGTAATCTACTCCTTCGACCAAGATCCGGATGCCAACAAACGAGTGCTGCCAGATAGTGTAGCCGATGAGATGACTAGTTTGATGCGCGGCGTAGTCACAAGAGGTACTGGTCGTAGTGCTGCCATTGGGCTGGGGGAAGCTGGCAAAACAGGCACAACTGATAAAAACGTTGACTTATGGTTCATAGGTTTTATCCCCAGTCGGCGGCTTGTAACTGGTGTCTGGCTGGGAAACGACAATAATTCCCCTACATCTGGTAGCAGCGCTCAAGCAGCTCAGTTGTGGGGAAATTATATGCGGCGGATTACAAAGTAAATTGGGCATTGGGCATTGGGCATTGGGCATTGGGAACTATTGATCAATAAATGATCAATGGAATTTTGTGAGAAGACCTGATTTTGAGGACTTAGAAGTTTATCAACTAGCCCAAAAGCTAGCTAATGAAATTTGGCGTATTGTTAAGGGATGGGACAATTTCACTAAAGATACACTGGGCAAGCAAATTGTTCGATCTGCTGATAGTATTTGTGCGAACATTGCAGAAGGTAGAGGTAGGTACAACGACCAAGACAATCGACGTTTTGTCAAGATTGCGAGAGGGTCTTTGTATGAAACTATCAGCTGGTTGAGGTTAGCCTACGCCAGACAGTTATTGACAAATGAACAGGTAAGCAGATGTGAACTACCCCAACTTACCGAGTACGGTTGAAGTTGGGGCTTCTGTAATCATAGGGGAGTGCCTAAACTTAGACTTTCGCCCAAGAGTAGGACTTACCCCCCCTCCTACAGCAGAGACGGCTGAACCTTCCGCCTTTATCATTCTGATCCCCTCTGCTCTTATGTTCTGCGCGGCGTTCGCGTCCCGGTCATGATGAGTATGGCAATGAGGACAAGTCCACTCACGGATATCCAACGGCATCTCACCTATTTGATAGAAACAATTAGAACAGAGTTTTGAACTAGGGAACCATCTATCAATCTCAACTAACTTTCCACCTCTGCGTTCTAGTTTATAAGCTAGAAAATTGGTGAATGTTCCCCAGCCACAATCAGATATAGCATAAGCCAATTTGTGATTACGAACCATGCCTAATACATGAAGATTCTCTACTATGACAGCTTGGCTATTGCTGACCAACTTATAACTAAGTTTATGCAGAAAATCCTGCCGCGAATTACTAACTCGCTCGTACACCTTGGCAACAACTTTTCTATATCTATTTCTTGACTTACTCCCCTTCTGTTTACGCGCTAACTTCTGTTGTTTACGCTTGAGGTTAAACTCATGTTTGGCAAGGTGTTTAGGATTGTCGTAAAAAGATACTTTTTCGCCATCAGTGACGACTGCAAAGTGTTTTAACCCTAGATCAATACCGTAAATTTTACCTTCTGAAATAATTGGATTTTCACCTTCAACTTCAGTCAGGATAGATGCGAGGTATTTACCAGAAGGCGTTTTACTCACGGTAACAGTTTTGATTTTCCCCTCAATCGCTCTGTGTATTTTGGCTTTGACCATCCCTATGTTACCAGGGAGTTTAACATTACCATCTACAATCTTGACGTTTTGAGGATACTGGATAGACTGTTTACCATGCTTAGATTTGAACTTAGGAAATCCAGCACGTTTCTCAAAAAAGTTTTTGTAGGCTGTAGTTAGATTCAGTGTCGTAGCCTGTAAAACTTGGCTGTAACAATCGGCTAACCACACAGTCTCTTCTGCCTTTTTGAGTGCAGGAAGAAATGCGTTGAGTGCAACACGGCTAAGTCCCTTACCCGTCTCCTTATAAGTCTCAATAGATTTATTTAGAGCATAATTCCACCACCATCTAGCACACCCAAAAGTTTGAGCCAGTTGTATTTGCTGCTCAAGTGAAGGATATAAACGGACTTGCACAACTTTGTGTAACACTCAACATCACCTCCTTAATATTTTTACTTTATCACAAATATATATTCTGGTAAAGTAACAAAATAAAATAATTGGTGACTTCTCAAACACCCCCTCCCTTATCAACCGTAGGTTGATATTAGTCAGAGGTGCTTTCGTCGTCAAGAAAGCTATCCATCCCCGCCCTGTAGAGGGACGGGGAATTCCGCCGAATTAGTTAAACCAATTCTTGATGAACTATTACCCAAGCTCAATGTTTATCTAAAATCCATAGGGAATAGGGAATAGGGAATAGGGAATAGGGAATAGCAACTTAATTCTTTTCCCAATGCCCCATGCCCCATGCCCCATGCCCAATTATTGATATCCCTGCCAAGGCGTAACTTCCATCGTGCCGTTAGGCTTGAATATCACTTGAAAATGGGCGAGAGGTTCTTTATTGTTGGGAGCTGCTACATTGGAACCGTAGACAGCTTTGAACATCTTGGGAAGGGGTGTTTCGCGGAAATAGTCAAAGGCGACTTGGTTGAGTGGTTCATAGTCAGCAATTACACCATCTTTGTTGACTGCTACCCGATATTTCAAATCTCGCGTAAAGGTGGGCGTACCATTCCAGGTTTGGCGAACTGTACTGTAAAGCTTTTGGTTTAAACCTTTGACTATATTAGAGTCAGTAATTTTTGCACCTACTACCTCTGGCGTCCTAGCATATCCTCGCCAAGGACTAACTTCTAGCACACCTTTTGTAGTAAATACTACTCGGAATTGGGCGATCGGTTCATTAGAAATGGAAGGGCGCCTAGCTGGATTGTAAAGTACGTTAGGCAGAGGAGTTTGCCCCACTCCTATATTTGCCTCTTTATTCACCGCTTTATAACCAACGATCGCTCCATCCGCAGCTACACCCAGACGATAGATCAAATCCTGTTGCAATCCGGAGCGATTAGTCCAAGCTGGATGAACTTGGTTGTAAACTTGACGATTCAATGCACGCAACTGCGATGGATCAGTAATTTCTGGAACTGTATTTAAAAGTGCTTCTAAATCTTTAACTGCGGGCTTTGTATTAGCTGTGGATGTTGCTGTGGGTGTTGCAGCAGCTGATGCTGGAGCAGTGATATTGTTTGTTGTAGAGCTAGTTTGCTCATTTGGTTTAGGCTGCGGTGGACGCATTTGGGGAGGTGGAATTAAGTTAAAGGCGATCGCTGCTACTGCTAAACTTGACACACCCACAGCAGCAGGAACAGCCTGCCTGATCAAAGCCTGACTAGCACCGCCATAGCGTCTAGTAACTGGTTGTAGTTCTAAGGAAAGTTCAGGTAAAGTTTGGGTATCAGCAAAAAACTGATCCACTGCTTCCACTAAATCAAACAACTGCACCGTATTCAAATCTATTTCAATAGGCGGACGTTTGGAATTGTTAGAGTGATCGAACCCCTCTGAAGCATCTTCTGAATATATAATTAACCTATGTCGGTTGCTGTCAATTTTCCGAAACTCTACTAGCTCCGATTCCTGGTTGTGTGCTTGCGGATTAGGTACACTACTTAAAAATTCTTGGGCATAGCCACTAACAGCCCTCACCAAACTTTCAAAAAATTCCCGCCCTCCCGTTAGGGGTTGGTTGTAACCAGATAAATAACATTCTGCATTTACCAATATTGATAATTCCGGGCGCATTTCCTGGAAATGTGCAGCCCGACTGAGATCGCTTAACCCTTCTAAAAGCAGTGTACAGTTAGGCAAACTGTACTTACGTTGAATATTCATTCCACTTCACCGTCAAAAAGACTAATCCAGAACCGTTGCATTCCAGCTGTACCAGTACAAAATAGTAATTGTCCTAACAAATTTATAGCTAGCTCATCTAATTTTGCATCAGAAGTTAATGCTAGGACACCAGAACGTCGAGCATTCATCCGGCTCTTAAAATGCGCTCTAAACCGCTCTAGGTAATTAGATAGGCGCAAATTCTGTTCTAATGGAATCTGCTTTTCTTCCATTTGCTGACATATCATTAGTAACTGGCGAATCACAACAGTTAAACGCCGTGCTATGTAGCAAGCAATGACCACCAGAGCTTTTGCTTCCATGATACTTAAGGGACGGCGCATGTGCGCTCTCCGTAGCGGATTAGAGCTACGCATCCGCCATAAATTTACCCTGTCTTTAACAATTCCTTTTAGATCCAACTCTTGAGCAAAAGTCAGGATTGCTTCCGAACCCCCAAGCTCTAAAGCTTCAATTGCCAGTAAAATCAGGTCAATTTGCAGCCTGGTTCTGCGAGGACACGTTTTGGAAGCGATCGCAGGATCTGGCAAAGTGTCCAGAACCATCGGCAGTGAATCTTGAGTTGGACTGTTGAACGGCGTTAAACTTGCTGAGACATTCATTCTATAAATACCTTGTGCGGTTCCAACAGACTAGATAAAACAAATTTAAGATCGGTAGCCAAGACTTGAGCATTAGACTTGTAGCAGTAGCATGACTACCTGATATATACATTACTTAACTCTTTCTACTCAAAGTTTTACCTATATTGAAATCAAAATTTTAAAACATAACTTAATTCACCTCATTTATTTAGTGCAATACCTCTTCTAGCTTGATTTAGATTCTAATTATCGTCAATAAACGGCGAAGCTTCAGCCTCGACCCCCAGCGTATGACATTATAGTGTACGATTTTTCAGGTATCTGAAATTGGACATTGGGCATTGGGCATTGGGCATTGGGCATTAGTTATCCTTTTTTGTCCCCCTTGTTTACCCTATTTCCTGATTCACCATGCCCCATGCCCTATTCCCCATTCCCCATTCCCAATTTCCTATTTTATGGATTTGAAGTCTCTCGTTCGTGACATCCCAGATTTCCCTAAACCCGGAATTTTATTTCGGGATATTACTACCCTGCTGCGCGATCCGGAGGGACTGCGCTACACTATTGACTTTCTAGCACAAAAATGCAATGAATCTGGCATAACGGCGGATTATGTCATTGGTATAGAGTCGAGGGGATTTATTTTTGGTTCACCTCTGGCTTATAAATTAGGAACCGGTTTTATTCCCGTCCGCAAAAAAGGTAAGTTACCAGCAGCCGTTCATTCAATTGAATATGAACTAGAGTATGGTATGGACTGCCTAGAAGTGCATCAAGACGGTTTACACCAAGGTAGCCGAGTATTAATTGTGGACGATTTGATTGCCACGGGTGGAACTGCGAGTGCAACAGCAAAGTTAGTGCAGAAGATTGGCTGCGAACTAGTAGGATTTGGGTTTATTATCGAGCTACGGGATTTAGAAGGGCGTAAATATCTGCCGGACGTGCCGATTATCTCTTTAATTGAATATTAGTTATTTGTCATTGGTCATTAACAAAGGACAAATGACAGATGACAAAGGACAAAGGACAAAGGACAAAGGACAAAGGACAAATGACATCTACGAGAATTTCCTTGGAGACAGGTCGGGATTGGCTAATAACGCTAGTCACGAGCGAAACTTTTGTTTATGTGGTAAAGCGGATATTGCAGGCACTACTAACTTTGTTGTTGGCGTCGGCGTTGTCGTTTTTCATTATTCAACTCGCTCCAGGAGATTATGTAGATACGCTGCGGCAAAACCCAAAGATATCGCCAGAAAGAATTGAAGAAATCAAGCGGCAGTTTGGTCTGGATAAGTCTTGGCCAGAGCAATTTTGGCTGTGGCTATGGCGAATATTGACAAAGGGGGATTTTGGCACGAGTTTTATTTATCAACGCTCAGTAGCATCGTTGTTGTGGGAACGAGTACCAGCGACTTTACTATTAGCGATCGCATCTTTAATTGTCACATGGGCGATCGCCATCCCTTTAGGGATCTTTGCTGCTGTTAAACAAAATAAGCCAGCAGACCGGATTTTACAGGTAATTAGTTACGCTGGACAAGGCTTTCCCAGTTTCATCACTGCTTTAGCGCTGCTGGTTTTAGCCCAACTCACCTCGCCTTTATTCCCAGTGGGTAGCATGACTAGCATTGATCACTCAGAACTGTCGTGGTTTGGCAGAATCTTAGATATCGGCTGGCACATGATTTTACCCACGATCGCCCTCTCAATTACTAGTTTTGCTGGTTTACAACGCATCACTCGCGGCGAATTATTGGATGTTTTGCGTCAAGATTATATCCAAACGGCTCGTGCTAAAGGATTGCCAGAGAACCGCGTCATCTACGTTCATGCACTCCGCAATGCGATAAATCCCTTGATTACCTTATTGGGTTTTGAATTAGCTGGTTTATTAAATGGTGCTTTTATTGCCGAATTCTTCTTCAACTGGCCCGGTTTAGGGAGGTTGACTCTACAGGCTTTACAAGCTCAAGATTTATATTTGTTAATGGCAAGCTTGGTAATGGGCGCAGTCTTGCTGATTGCTGGTAATTTAATCGCCGATTTAATGTTAAAAGCCGCCGATCCACGCATTCGCCTAGAAAATTTGAATTAGTCATTAGTCATTAGTCATTAGTCATTAGTCATTAGTCATTAGTCATTAGTCATTAGTCATTAGTCATTAGTCATTAGTCATTAGTCATTAGTCATTAGTCATTAGTCATTAATTATTCTTTCTTCCCCTGCTCCCCCTGCTTCCCCTGCTCCCCCTGCTCCCCCTGCTCCCCCTGCTCCCACACTCTCCCCATCCCCATCTCCATGCTGTCCGAAGTCTATTACTTGGTGCGCTCAAAAACTGACGGTAATTATCTCATAGCTCGTCCTGACACCGAAACATCAGGTTATTTATTGCTGTTTCAGGAAAACTTTGATGCCCTTAGCTATCTCAACACCCACGCAGCAGAAGTAGCAAATCGCTTTTCTGTGGAATCTATT
Organism: Nostoc favosum CHAB5714; assembly: GCF_020829495.1. Classification (GTDB taxonomy): domain Bacteria; phylum Cyanobacteriota; class Cyanobacteriia; order Cyanobacteriales; family Nostocaceae; genus Nostoc; species Nostoc favosum. The sequence continues at coordinate 230,112 of NZ_JAIVFQ010000002.1, forward strand.
CCGAGTACACAGTTGGGAAACTTGCTCAAACGTTGGGGTTTTAGCGGTGTGGGTATTGTGACTGACCCGTTATTGCCCAAGGTCGAGTTTTTACAGCATAGTTAAGCTCCACTACTTAGACATCGCTCTGCAATTAAAAGTAGTTTTGCCATCTTGAAAAAAGTAACCTACTCAACTAACAAAACCAATTCTCTAGTTGAAGTTCTTGAAAATCCGCATAGTCTGAAACATTATTTGTTACCAAAATCAGACCATTTACTTTTGCGATCGCTGCAATCTGTCCATCTGGATACGCGGGAGTTTTTCCTATAGTTACCAGTCGCGCTCTTTCTAAAGCAAACCATTCGGCTGCCACGTTATCATAGGGCAAGATAGGAATATTTGGTTGGACTATATGCTTGAGATACTGCTTAATTCTCTCTCGCCTTTTAGAAGCGGGCAGACGATAGCAACCAAATAACAATTCATGCCAAGTAACCGAAGCAATAGCAAATTCCCCTTGATACTGTTGCAACCTTTAGATAACTGCTGGATTCGGTTGTGGCCTTAACGGCTCAGAGATGACGTTAGTATCCAGTAAAAAGCGGCTCACAAGAGGATCTCTCGTCCAGGAGACTTGTCCCGTACATCTTTCCAAACCTCATCGGGATCAATCTCGGTTCCTTCTTCCATGATTTCTTGACGAAATCGCTCCACAGATTCCCAAAAACTCGGCTTTCCATGCAATAAACGCTGATATTTAGCCGCAGGTAGAATCACAGCAACTTGCTGCCCCTGTTGCGTAATTTGTACCGATTCACCTTGTCCAATTTCCTGAAAAATTTTATCCAGATTCTTAGGAACTTGCTCAATTGAATACTGCTGAGACATTGCGCCTTCTCCTCTGTCCATAACTATTTATTAAAAATTGCGAATAGTAAGAAATTACGGCAATTCTGCAAACTTTTGTTAAGTAAATAAGGATGCGTAGGCGTAGCCCGTCGTAGACATCGCACAATTAAAATCAGGCAATATGGGTGAGTTCAACTTATCACCATTGAACAACGTAGGGTTAGGAGTTAGGAGTTAGGAGTTATTACTCACCCCTTGCTCCTCCTACTCCCTCATCTCTCTAATGCTCTCAGCCTCTACACTACTACCTTTTCTAAACTCAACTTAGAACGCTTCACTTGCTCAGGAATCGCTACGGGATAATCTCCAGTAAAGCAGGCAGAGCAGAAACTATTAGTATCTTCTCGTGTCGCTTCTAGCATTCCTTCCCAACTGAGATAGGCGAGGCTGTCTACTTCCAGTTGCTTGGCAATTTCCGCTACTGACTTGGTAGCAGCAATCAGTTGATCCTGAGAATCGGTATCGATACCATAGAAGCAGGGATGAGTTACTGGCGGAGAAGAAATTCGCATGTGTACTTCCACTGCACCCGCTTCACGCAAAGTTTTGACTAGTTTACGGCTGGTAGTACCCCGCACAATCGAGTCATCAACAATAATTACTCGTTTACCCGCCAGCACATCTTTGAGGGGGTTGAGTTTCATCCGAATACCTGACTCGCGCATGGTTTGTGTTGGCTGAATAAAGGTTCGTCCAACATAGCGATTTTTAATTAGTCCTTCGGCGTAAGCTACACCAGAAGCTTGGGAAAACCCGATCGCAGCAGGGATACCTGAATCAGGAACACCAAAAACAATATCGGCATCTACAAAGGATTCTTTAGCTAGTTGATGTCCTAACCGCATCCGGTAGCTATACAAACTCTCGTTGTGCATGACGCTATCAGGGCGGGCAAAGTAAATCATCTCAAAGATACACAATTTCCTCTGGGGCTGTTGACTCCAATGATAGGAAGCCAAACCTTCTTCAGTAATCCAAACTAATTCCCCTGGTTCTACGTCTCGCAGGTATTCGGCTCCAATAATGTCTAAACCACAAGTCTCCGAAGCCAAAACGTAACGGACTGGATTACCAGCCAAAGTGCCAATTACTAGGGGGCGAATGCCATTGGGATCACGGACACCCATAACGCCGTTAGGAGTGCCAATAACTAAACTAAAGGCTCCTTGACAACGATGAAATGCCTGAATTGCACCTTCTAGCCAATCTGCGCCAGCGTTGATGGCTTCTGCGATCGCAAAAGCGATCATTTCTGAGTCTGTTGTCGTGACTAAGTTGCATTTGTTCTCAAGCAACTCTTGACGTAATTGCACAGTATTGACTAAATTACCATTGTGTGCCAGAGCTAATGAACCTAAACGGGTTTCCAGTACTGCGGGTTGGGCATTAACTTTGCGGCTAGAACCTGTGGTTGAATAACGAGTGTGACCAACAGCAAGGCTACCAGGCAACTGATCCAAGATGGATTCATTAAAAACTTGAGACACCAAGCCCATATCTTTATGGAGGTGTACTTGTGTACCCTCAAAGGTGGCAATACCAGCTGATTCTTGACCCCGATGCTGGAGGGCATACAATCCAAAGTAGGTCAGTTTAGCAACGTTTTCTCCTGGTGCGTAGATGCCAAAAACACCACAAGCTTCTTCTGGCTTGTCAGGCTGATTTTCATGACTATTGATTGGGTTGTTGATTTGGTCGGGGTATTCATCCGAAGTGACAGAATGAATAAAAATCATGCTAGCTTTGCTCCTGGTGGGGGGGTCAATCAATTTTGGATTTGAGATTGACGATAGCGGAGCGTTAGCGAGTCCGCGAGCGTCTTTTGGATTGATCGCACCCTAGTAGAGATGCGGCTTGGGATTTGAGAATGCCTATTTCAGATTTGTTTCGCCCATTAGGAGCAAGACATGAACCAGAAGCAACGCTCCCAATCCAAAATCTAAAATTCAAAATCTAAAATCGGTAGTCAAGTCACTGGGATTATGTCTATAGATAGTTTTAGCTTTCTTAATAAATCTTTAACCATCTATTAAAACAGTACCGTAATTCTGATCACAGAGGCTAAAAGAGTTAGGAGTGAGGAGTTAGGAGTTATGCTTTTTATTCCTAGCCCCTCACTTTCAACTCCTAACTTGTTTAACTGGGGGTAGTGGTGTGGATGGCAAGGCGTCTGGCGATCGCGTGGGAATAGCGATCGTTCATATCTTCGATCCTAACTTTGATTAAGGCTTGGTTATCAGTAGTGAAAACCCCCAAGCCCGTCTCATAATTACGAACCGTGCCCAGTTTTTGCCACTCTTGACCCAGATGTTCTTGTAAATATGATTCCCAAATTTCTTGTTGTTCTGATGCTACAGAAACAAGAATCCTGGCACCACCTTCGGCAAACAGCACCTCATCAAAACGAGATAGTGTTTGGGTTGGTGCTATTTCTAAATTGATTTCGGCACCAAGATTGCCAGAAATGCAGCATTCTGCTATTGCGATCGCCAATCCCCCCTCAGCAGAATCGTGGGCTGAACGTACCCAACCATTACGAATTCCTTCACGACAAACTTTCTGGACGCGACGTTCTAAGTCAAAATCTACTTGTGGTGGTTTTCCGGCAACAGTACCGTGGATAGTGGCTAAATACTCCGATGCTCCCAAACTGATTTTGGATGCCAGAGGCAATCCGAGAAGATAAATCACATCGCCGACTGCTTGCCAACCTTGACCACAAATTTTGGTGATATCGGGAATCAAGCCCACCATCCCCACTACTGGAGTGGGATAAATGGGTTGTGGAATGCCTTGAGAATCGAGGGTTTCATTGTACAAAGAGACATTACCGCCTGTGACGGGTGTTGCCAATTCTCGACAACCTTCTGCCAAACCGCGACAAGCTTCTGCCAATTGCCAGTAACCAATCGGTTTTTCTGGAGAGCCAAAATTTAGGTTATCCGTCACCGCCAGAGGTTCTGCACCCACACAGCTAAGATTGCGTGCAGCTTCTGCCACCACTGCCTTAGCTCCTTCGTAGGGGTCAAGATAAACATAACGAGGATTGCAATCTACCGTCGCCGCCACTCCTGATTTTATATTTGGGATTTGGGATTTTAGACTTCGGCTACGCTCAGTCGAACGATTGGGGATTTGTTCTAGGGGGCGCAAACGGATAACAGCCGCATCTGCACCACCTGGTAATATTACTGTATTATTTTGTACTTGATGGTCATATTGACGATATACCCAGTTTTTAGATGCGATCGTGGGTGTATCGAGCAAGGTTAACAAAATATCATTCCAACTTTGCAAGCCTTCTTGGAGTTCTATTCCAGTAGTTGTGCAAGCAGGTAAGGAATCAGGTGTCCATTCCCAAGCTTGACGCGCATATTCTGGCGGTTCTGTCAACAATTCCCGGTTATATAGTGGGGTATTCTCCGCCAAAGCCTCAGCAGGGATTTCTGCTGCTACTTCACCCTGAAAGAGAATCCGCACGATGGGTTCAGCGATGACAGTACCAGCGACAACTGCTTGAAGTCCCCAACGGTGGAAAATGTCGATTAATTCCTGCTCACGCCCCTTGTGGGCAACGAACAGCATTCGTTCTTGAGATTCCGAAAGCAGATATTCATAAGGAACCATCCCCGTTTCTCTAACGGGAATCTTATCTAAATCTAGTTCAATTCCCACACCGCCTTTTGCCGCCATCTCTGAAGTAGAACAGGTGATACCGGCTGCTCCCATATCCTGGGCGGCGACAACTGCACCTGTCTTAAACGCTTCCAGACAAGCTTCAATTAACGACTTTTCCAAAAATGGATCGCCCACTTGCACAGCAGGGCGATCGTCTATTGACTGATCGCTCAATTCTGCACTGGCAAAACTCGCGCCTCCCATGCCATCGCGCCCCGTAGTGGAACCAACATAAAGCACGGGGTTGCCTAAGCCAGATGCCCCAGATTTAACGATTTCTGATGTTTCCATTAATCCTAGTGCCATAACGTTCACCAGGGGATTACCAGAATAAGCAGGGTCAAAGTAAACTTCGCCGCCAACGGTGGGTACTCCCACACAATTACCATAATGTGAAATTCCTGCCACTACGCCTTGGAACAGCCTTTGAGTTTTGGCATCTTCTAGGGAACCGAAACGCAGGGAATTTAGTAGAGCAATGGGACGCGCACCCATTGTAAAAATATCTCTGAGAATACCCCCTACTCCCGTTGCTGCACCTTGAAATGGTTCTACAGCTGATGGGTGGTTGTGGGATTCAATCTTAAAAGCTAGTTGGAGTCCGTCGCCCAAATCTACAACACCAGCATTTTCACCAGGCCCCACGAGGATGCGGGGCCCCTCAGTGGGAAATTGTTTGAGTAGAGGTCGAGAATTTTTGTAACAGCAATGCTCTGACCACATTACCCCAAACATTCCCAGTTCAGCTTTGTTGGGATGACGCCCTAACCGACGGACAATTTCTGCGTATTCTTCTGGCTTTAAACCTTCTGCGGCGATTTCTTCGGCGGAAAAGGCTGGTTTTGAGGTTGCAGTCATGAAAATGCACTCTGGGGGACAGAGCATTATTCTATCGATTTACTTGCCTTGCAGATGCAGTTTTAGGAATGCAGATAATTCTTCTTTGGATATTTCTTTTTGGACTACTTGAATCACCAAGTTGTAAGCTTGCTCTTGGGATAAGTTCAAACTGTAGCCGTTTAAGGTTATGAAGGTATCCATAACCGCAAATGCAGTGCGTTTGTTGCCATCAATAAACGGATGGTTCATCGCTAAATGGTACAGGTATGCTGCTGCTTGCTCGTGAATTGTAAGATGGAGAAGTTCGCCGCCAAAAGTAGCTTGAGGTTGTGCCAATGCTGAATCTAGCAAACCTTCGTCTCTGACACCAGATGTTCCACCAAAGCTGTTTATCTCATCTTGGTGAATGTCTAGGACTTGAGAAATAGAAAGAAATCTAGGAGTCTGCAAGGCGACGGTAAACCTCCTGCCATTTCTGTTTAGAAGCTAAATAAGCCTGCCATACCTCTTCATCTGAGGCAATCTGATTTGAGGCAGTATTTTCTAACTTGTCTTCATTTTGTTCAATCTCGCGGAAAGATTGGGCCAAATCAGGAATATTTAATAATACTTTTTCAGTAACTTCGTTTTCTTCTGTTTCTTGCAAATAAGCCAGAAACGCAACTGCTAATCGCAACTTTTCAATAGAAAGTTGACGCAAACGGCTTTCGGCTTCTGATAAATAAGTGCTGTGCTTTTGTTCTGTTGCCATGATTACCCCAAGCTAGGTTTGTTGCCAGTTGTACAGAGCAGCATTATTCTATCGATTTACTTGCCCTCTAGGTGCAGCTTTAGGATAGTTCATGGCTATACGGTAAAATCTATTTAAATAAATATCGTAAACGTCTAAAAATAGATTGTATGAAATTCTGAAATCCTACTATTACAGCACGGCGTAAATAAACCACCCATTCCAAATCGCCAAAAAGTCTGTCCTATAAGCTTTTTGAATGCGTGACTTTTGAATGCGTGACTTTTGCCTTGCGGTACTATGCTCTCATTTGTGTACTGTTACTTGCGAAGTAAGAAAATAAAATTTTCTTGTAACGTGCATAAAACCGACCGTACTAACCTAATTGAGAGGATTTTGATCATGCCTAGACTTACGGTTCCACCCAATTTTATCGGCATTGGGGGTGCCGATACTTTAATCGGAGAAGAGTTAAATGCATTACCCGCAATTGGTATTGATATTTTAACTGGAGGTTCCATTCGTACACTCTCAGGAATAGACACGATCAATGGCATCGCTACTGGCGATAACGGCAAATTCGACAGCAACGGCGCTTATGGGACAGGCATCGCTAACAGTGGCAGTATTAATGCAGGAGATGGAAACAACGCGATCGCCGGCACGGGCACTGGCGGCAACGGCGGGTACAACGAGAATGAGGGCAATAATGACAACAACAGGGGTGCTACTGGGACAGGCATCACCAATAGCGGCTTGCTTAAGGCAGGCGACGGAGAAGACACGATCACTGGCACAGGGAAGGGCCGGCAACGGCGGCAACAGCTACGAGGGCGGTAACGGCGGTACTGGGACAGGCATCGCCAATAGTGGCAGTCTGAATCCAGGGGACGGAAAAGACACGATCACTGGCACTGGTAGTGGCGGCAACAGCGGCGGGGGTCTCGACGCTAGCAACGGCGGGGATGGTATAGGTATCGCCAACAGTAGCAAGCTGGATACCGGAGGCGGAAAAGATACTATTATCGGCATCGGTACTGGCGGCAACCGTGGCAACGGCGGTACTGGAACCGGCATCCAGAACACTAAAGACGCCACCATCACTACAGGGTGGGGCAACGACACGATTACAGGTTATGGGAACAGTTCTGGAACAAACTCCACCGCCTATGGCATCGTCAACGATGGAATCATTGATATCGGCAATGGTTCTGACAAGCTTACCGGACAGGCTACAGCAACAATTGGTGGTACTGCCTATGGCATTTATGGAAAAGGAATTATTAAGACTGGCGATGACGATGACGAAATTATCGCTACCAGTATCCTAGATGGAGTTCAACAAAAAGTCTCTATCGGTGGCGGCATCAGCATTGATTTGGGCACTGGAGATGATTACTTCAAAGGGTTTGGCGTTGCGACTGTTGATGGTGGAGACGGTTTTGATACCCTCGATCTGAGAGCTTTCAATCGCTCCCAACTGCTGGTATCTGGTGTGATTTCTGGCAATACCCTTAAAAGTGCCAACATCACTTTCAACAACAATGAAAACCCTATTAGCTTTTCTACGACTGGCTTTGAGAAATTTATCTTTGCAGATAGCTCTTTCTGCTACAGTACTTTGGCAAACAGTGTATAGATTTGTTAATTCCTCTATCTCGTGTTTTAACCCCTGAGTCTCTAATTGGTGTTCTTTGCTCTGAAGCTGAAAAAGCATTTACTAGCGTATATATTCTTAACCAAAACTTACGGATATTTACTGATGCTCAGAAATTATTCGGGTATATGCAGTTTAGTTGTAACAATCATGTGACGAGAATCACACATATCTATGATTAGGATCGTCTCCCTGCCATCTCCAGCTAGGCATAATTAATGACAACTGAACTCTAGCCGAGTCATTAATAGGGAACACACTTAATTGCCGACAGCCTTAATCAAGGACTGTCGGTTTTTTCTGTCCGTATGTCCTTCATCCTTTGAGCAATCCCCCATAGTTATACTTAAATAAATTTCCCCACAACTGGTTAGTAACTTGACAGAGATTTAGCCATAGCCACTACCAAATGTGGGGAAGGTATGATCAAATTGGGTATCTTATGCCTATCGAGCGCTTATTGCACTCACTCTAGTAGACCGGAAGTATACTCCTAAAACCAGCACACACTTTGTATTAAGACATCGCTTGAATGATGTAATCAAAGTAGGGCCCTGCTTCGGCAGCGTCTTCCGCACTCAGTAAGCTAAGGGAGGCTGTTTTGAGGGAATTGATCGCTTCTACCATTCCAGGCACGGGAACGCCCAATGAATTGTACATTTCCCGCACACCAATCAAACCAATTTTTTCAATTGGCTCTTTGTCGCCGGCAAGCACACCATAAGTAATTAGACGCAAGTACCAGCCAAAATCACGGATACATAGAGAGCGTTGGCGTTCTCCGTAAGCATTACCTCCGGGGGAGATAAAGTCAGGACGCTTCTGCCAAAGTTGTTTGGTTGCTTCTTGAACTATCTTTTTTTCGTTTTCGGCTAAGGTAGCCGCAATCCGCGTCCGTTGTACGCCGGTTTCCAAAAAGTCTTTGATGTTTTTAAGTTCGCCACTGCTGGGATAACGCAGTTCGTCGTCGGCTTTGAGAATAACTTGGCTAATTACAGTCATGATGATTGAAATCACCTGAAATATTATCTGTTAGTTTAGCGAGTTGGAGGTACACAAGTGAAGGGATAGGAGCTAGTTATGTATTGAATTTATCTATTTGGGGAGTGGGGAGTGGGGAGTGGGGGAGCAGGGGAAGTAGGGGAAGTAGGGGGAGCAAGGGAAGCAGGGGGAGCAGGGGGAGCAAGAAAAAATAACTAATTCCCAATGCCCAATGCCCAATAACAAATGACTAATGACTAATGACTAAAATAATTTGGCAACAAGGTGAATTAATTGAAGTGACGATCGCTAATCTGAGTGATACAGGCGATGGAGTGGGACGCGCTAATGAGCGTGTAGTGTTTGTCCCAGATACAGTACCAGGCGATCGCGCCATTGTCCGCTTGGTACATGTTAAACCAAAATACGCCCACGGGAAGCTCCAGGAGCTATTGGAACCATCTCCCCACCGTATTCGACCTAGTTGTATTGTGGCGGATAAGTGCGGTGGTTGCCAGTGGCAGCATATTAATTATAATTACCAGCTAGTAGCCAAGCAAAATCAAGTTATCCAAGCTTTGGAACGCATTGGCAGTTTTGTCCAACCACCGGTAGATCCGGTACTCGCCGCCGCTTCTGCTTTAGGCTACCGTAATAAATCTACATATCCTTTAGGCATATCGGCAACGGGACAGGTACAAGCTGGTTACTACCAAAAAGGTAGTCACCAATTAATTAATTTAAATCAATGTCCAGTCCAAGATTCACGATTAAATCCCTTACTCGCCGAAGTTAAACAGGATATTCAACAACAAGGTTGGCGAATCTATGACGAACAGCGCCACCTTGGACAAATTCGCCATCTCGGTTTACGCATTGGCCGACACACAGGGGAAATGTTGCTGACTTTGGTGGTAAAGGACTGGAATTTATCAGGAATTGAAACCCAAGCCCAGGAATGGTTAAAGCGTTATCCCCAGTTAGTGGGAGTGTCGCTCAACCGCAATAGCGATCGCACAAATGCTATCTTTGGATCAGAAACCCGTTGCATCGCTGGAGTCCTACACCTGCGTGAAAATTTTGCTGGACTGGAATTTCAAGTGCGCCCAGATACATTTTTCCAAGTGTATACAGAAACAGCAGAGGCACTATTGCAGGTAATTCAATCAGAACTCAATCTTCAAGGGCATGAGTTGCTAGTTGATGCCTACTGTGGTATTGGAACTTTAACTTTACCCCTTGCCAAAAAAGTACGGATTGCTACAGGATTAGAAGTGCAACCAGCAGCAGTGGAACAAGCTATTTTGAATGCCCACCGTAACGGAATTGATAATGTGACATTCCAAGTTGGGGCAGTAGAGAAATTGCTGACAAAAATGGGCACAACACCAGAAGTAGTAATACTCGATCCGCCACGTAAGGGTTGCGATCGCGCAGTCATCGACACTTTACGGCAACTGAAACCATCTCGGATAGTTTACGTCAGCTGTAAAGTAGCTACCCTCGCCCGTGACCTGAAATTGCTTTGTCAAGATGGGCAATATACTATCACACGGGTACAACCTGCTGATTTTTTTCCTCAAACTGCTCATGTTGAAGCTGCCGCCTTTCTTGTGCTATCAGATTTGCACAAGGATAGTAATTCCTTTACAAAAACTGAAATTTGAAATTTTTAGTCTAGCGCATACTAAAGATGCTAAAATTGAATTAAGGCAAAAATAAAAATTTATTTTGTTTAAATAAATTCAAGCTGCATAGGTTCTTAGAAATATGAATTGGATTGTGTAAATGACAAATCGGCAATTAACTAGAGTATGCCAATACTCTGTCAAATTAGTAGCATCTTTTTAAGTTGCTGAATTCATTATCAAAACTATTCCCGCCGTTATCTATCTAAACAATCCCAACTCATACTATAGAGCTAATGCTCCCTAGCATATTCAAAATTTAGTTTTAAAGACGCAAGTTTGAAGGCAGCATGACCACCTCAATTTTATCAGGGTGCCTGTAATAGCAAACTGATGTCTAGCTAACTGAAAGCTATGGGGTTTCTCTTGTGATTACAATTTCACTCCGTCCAGTTGCACGTTATTGGGGCACTATTAGTTTTGCCTCAACCCTCTACCTTTGTCCAATATTAGATTTACTGTTGGCAGAAATCCCATCAAAATTACAAGCAGAACTGCGGCTAGGACTTCAAGAAGCTCTAGTAAACGCAGCTAAACATGGCAATAATCTCGATCCAAGTAAAACAGTTGTAGTCCGTTTTTCCTTAATAGATAATCAATATTGGTGGATAATATCAGACCAGGGTAGCGGCTTTACTCCTTCATCTACTAATGAAGAAGAACCAACAGACTATTTACCACCAGATGAATCAGAAAGTGGTCGTGGTTTATGCCTTCTGCATCAAATTTTTGATCAGGTAGAGTGGAACCGCAAAGGCACAGAATTGAGGCTTTGTAAACAAATGGAAACTCGCCGGGGAATATCTCTGCGGCGGTAACTTAGTTAGGAGTTAGGAGTTAAAAGTTAGGAGTTGAATAATAATTCATAACTCCTAACTCTTAACTCCTAACTTTTTCCGTGAGTTGGACAGGGAGGCGCAGAAATGGAGCGATCTAACCAACCAATTGCCTGTTCTAATCTAGCTTGAGCTTCTTGTGGCTGATTCTTTAAGAGATACACAATAGCTGCTGCCACTTGTTCATTAGCGCGGGAATTGCGGTTAGACTTGAGGCGATGCCAATCGTTAGGGGAAATGCTCAGTCTTTCCATGAGGGCTTGAGCTAGTTCCAGAGTACTAAGTTCATTCAGTTGACTGGTTTTCGGCAGCTGGGTAGATTGGGACATAACTATTGGCACATTTGCATTTACTTCTACTTTACTACTTGTAAATGAAGCCGCCTAAACAATCACACCAGTCAGCAGAAAATCCCGAACCAGATTTTGAACAAGAATTAGAGGAAGTAGAGCGATCGCTCCTATCCTTAAGAGAACGTTATGATCAAGTGCAACGCGATCGCCAACAACAGGCACAATGGCAACAGCGCCGGGATCAACTAAAGCACAATAAATCTCAGACACCAGAAATCAAAGCAGAGTTACGGCAAATTCAACAGCAGTTGGAAATGCTAGAACTAAACTTAGAAAGCCAGTTATTTTCTTGGCGTAGCCTCAAAAAACCTTTCTGGCAAGTCGTCCGCTTTGGTGGAATGGGCGTTATCATAGGCTGGATATTAAAGTCTTATGCTGGATAATCCTAATTTTGGATTTTAGATTTTGGATTGGGTTAACTCGTTAAGATTCTTTAATATCTGTACTCCCTACGTTGACGAAATATAAGTTGTAAAATATGGCAAATCGACGGATTGCAGAAATATTGCGAAGTGGTCAACCTGATGAGTCCCTCCAAGTGCAAGGCTGGGTGCGGACGAAGCGCGAGTCCAAAGGGTTTGCTTTTATTGAAGTCAATGACGGCTCATCACTAGCTAATTTGCAAGTCGTCATCAATCAAGATTTGCCAGACTATGAAGCTATATTGAAAAAATTGAATACAGGTGCTGCTGTTGAGGCTACAGGGGTACTAGTGGCTTCTCTGGGTAAAGGACAGCGAATTGAGTTGAAAGCCGAAACAGTGAAAGTGTTCGGTGAAGCTGATCCCGATACATATCCCCTGCAAAAGAAACGCCATTCCTTTGAGTTTCTGCGAACCATTGGACATTTGCGATCGCGTACTAATTCCTTTGGTGCAGTTTTCCGCGTCAGAAATGCTTGTTCGACAGCAATTCACCAATTTTTCCAACAAAGAGGTTTTTTGTGGGTACACACACCCATCATCACTGCTAGCGACTGCGAAGGCGCGGGTGAACTGTTTAGCGTTACCAGTTTAGATTTAAAGAATATTCCCCGCACAGAAAACCAAGCAGTAGATTACAGCCAAGACTTTTTTGCTAAACCCACATATTTAACAGTTAGCGGCCAGTTGGAAGCGGAAGTTATGGCGATGGCGTTTTCTAACGTCTACACCTTCGGGCCTACCTTCCGTGCAGAAAATTCCAACACCTCCCGCCACCTAGCAGAATTTTGGATGGTTGAGCCAGAAATGGCTTTTTGTGACCTAGAAGGCGATATGGATTTAGCTGAGGCGTTTCTCAAACACATTTTTAAATATGTCTTGGAAACTTGTCCAGAAGACATGGAATTTTTCAATGAACGCATTGATAAAACTGTGTTGACAACAGCCGAAAATATTATTAATAATCAGTTTGAACGGTTAACTTATACAGAAGCCATTAAACTTTTAGAAAAAGCTGATGTTAAATTTGAATATCCTGTAAGTTGGGGTTTAGATTTACAATCAGAACACGAACGGTATCTAGCTGAACAATTATTTAAAAAGCCTGCGATCGTTACAGATTATCCAGCGCAAATCAAAGCTTTTTATATGCGCTTGAACGACGATGAAAAAACCGTCCGCGCAATGGATATTCTCGCACCCAAAATTGGCGAAATTGTCGGTGGTTCTCAGAGAGAAGAACGTTTAGAAGTCTTAGAACGCCGCGTGTTAGCGCAAGGATTAAACCCAGAAGACTTGTGGTGGTATCTTGATTTGCGTCGTTATGGTACTGTTCCCCACGCTGGTTTTGGACTAGGTTTTGAACGACTCGTGCAATTTATGACGGGTATGGGAAATATTCGTGATGTGATTCCCTTTCCCCGTACACCACAAAGTGCTGAGTTTTAGTTTAAATTTTAGACCTGGCCATTTCTAATCGCTAGGTTTTTGAGTTTTGTGGATAAACATAAATCCAGCTGAAAAGATTTATCATGAGCATACAAGACCAAACCATTGGTAAAATCCGGCAACTGCCAGAAGCTTTAGTTCAGGAAGTCAGTGATTTTATCGACTTCCTATTAATGAAGCATAGCGGTAAGAACTGGGAACTATGGCTTCAGTTTAGCGAGTCGTTAGAAATAGTGGAATCAGATTTTTCGGAATATTTATCTAATTTAGAAGATTATGAAGAACGCTTGGCGCGTGGAGAAATTCAGTGGTAGATATCTCAAGAGGAGATGTAGTTTTGTGTGATCTCAATCCTGTTGTTGGTACAGAACAAGCAGGAATTAGACCTGTTGTAGTGGTGCAAATTGATCGGGCAAATGCTGTTAGTCCTCATACTATTATTGCACCATTTACCTCAAAAATTAGATGTGCTATTTTACCCTCTCATGTGTTTGTACCTGCTGGTATCGGTGGTTTAAGCCAAGATTCTGTTGTGCTTTGTGAGCAACTTCGGGTTGTTGATAAATCAAGAATTATCAGAGTGATTGGTCATTTGGATAATAGTTATTTAGATAATTTGGCAATAGCTTTGTGTACTATCCTTGGCTTAAGGATTATGAACAATAATAATGATTGATAAATATTAGGTATTATCACATTATTTGTGTGGTGATGAACCGTTCCCCATGCTGGTTTTGGGTTGGTTTTTGAGCGACTCGTGCAATTTATGACGGGTATTGGAAATATTCGTGATGTGATTCCCTTTCCTCGTACACCCCAAAGTGCTGAGTTTGAGTTTGAAACCCAGGCGATTATAAATCGCGTCTACCCAAACCAAGTCCGTCTGGATGGACTAATAAAAACTTTGAAACCCGTCAATGCGGGTTTTGCTTGTATAGCCTCGTATTTTTTAAAGCGATTAATTAAAATTAAGAATTTTGAATCTCCTTTTGTAAAACTTGAATTTGCTCAATAGATAATTCAGTAACTTGAGCAATTTGCTCTAAACTCATTCCAATTCGCAACAAATTTAAAGCTAACTTTATTGTTGTTTCTGCTTTGCCTTTGGCTTCACCTTTAGCTTCACCTTTGGCTTCGCCTTCTTCTAGGATTTGTTGATAAATGACTGATTCGCGCATAATCTCACTCCTTAAAATCTTGCTAATTACATTTTTATCTAACACCAGACCTGCTAAAATGCCACTGGCAGCAGCTATATTTCTTTGTAGCTGGCGATCGCTAATTGCTTCAACTGCTTTGGCTTTATAACTACTAAATTATGAGCAATTCTTCACATTTACTGCATCTAGATTAATGGTTTGCAAAGGCAAATACTTTCTTGCTTGCCTGCGTGGGATAAGTGACGCTAGTGTTAAAAGAATTGTGCAAAGTAAAACCCTCATCCCAGAAGTCGAGTAGGAAGCTAGAATGGCAATTCCAAATAAACAAGTAAAATCTAATACTGATATTTTAGATAATAGACGCACCCAAATTCGTATCCAAGTTCTCATTCCTAAAGACTTACATGAGGAACCAGTCATTTCACGACTGGTTTCTCACTATGGGGTCATAGTCATTATTGCTGATGCTCAAGTAAGCGCAAACGTGCCACAATATAGCTGCTTCGATCTACAACTGCGAGGTACTGTTTCTCAGATTGAAAGCGCCCTAACTTACCTGGATGGATGAACTGGATTTAGAAGTTTTGCACCAATCCAGCCCTGAACAAGATGGGTGGTAAATCTTACGTTAGGAGTTAGGAGTTAGGAGTTAAAAAATTCATAATTCATAACTCCTAACTTTTAACTTTTAACTTTGTTTAAGCCATTTGATTTTCAATCGCCCACCGCGCTAATTCAGTGCGGTTGTGAAGATTGGTTTTGCCCAACATATTGGACACATGGCTTTCAACCGTGCGCTGACTAACATTTAGTTCTTCAGCAATTTCCCGGTTAGCTAAACCCCTAGCGACAAACTGGACTACTTTCAGTTCGGTTGGGGTTAATTGCACATCGAAGGGAACCTGGATACGGGAACCGTTTTCGCCTCCTTTTGCTTGGTGTTCTTTCCAACGGATAGTTTGTTTCAGCGAGGATTCAACTTGTGCGACGAGTTCTTCTGGTTCAAAGGGTTTGACCATATAAACATCAGCACCTTTATTCAGACCCTTAACTCGGTCTGCACTTTGTCCCTTAGCTGAAAGGAAAAGAACCGGAATCCAACTGGTGCGTTCGTTTTGCCGGACTTGTTCTACAAAAGTATATCCGTCCATTTCCGGCATCATCACGTCGCAGATAATCATGTCTGGAACATCTTGCTCTAAAATTTCCAGAGCTTCACGTCCATTTTCGGCGGTGATGACTTCGTATCCCCGGAATTCTAAGTAATCCTTCACCAGCAAGATGAGGTTAGGGTCATCATCAATCAATAGAAGTCGTTTGTGATCTTTCATGCTGGGTTCTTTCATAGCAGTGGCACTTGTCGCGCTTCGGTCCATCAAAGTCTTGAATATTTATCCTCTATCGTGGGTTATTTCGAGATGTTGTCCTTTTTCCTACTTAACTTGCCTTTGCTGTCTCGAAGTCTCAAAAATGCCGAGCACTTTCAAGAGACTAGTAGCTGGATAGCAAAAGTCCAGCAAGGATACGTATAGCAGTAGTATCTATAATGCGCTATTATATATCGCATTGAAAGTGACGGGCGAAAAAACACTGATTAAATAATAATCCTTCTGACTCACAAGTAAGTATTGGCTTAAAGATGACCCTACCTCAAAACCAACCCGCACTTTCTTAAAGCTTACTGCTGTACCATATCCTTCGGTTGTTAAGCCTCTATGAGGTGTTCACAAGAAACTAGGGAAGTTTCTGGCAAAGGATGGGTTAAAAATGCATATTCTTCTACCACCTTATTGCCTATTAAGTGTTCTTGGATGATCCGCTCAATAACTTCCGGGCTTGCTTGGCGATATCAGACACCATTAGGGTAAACCACCATTATGAGTCCAGAACAACAAACGCGCAAGCAGTTGGCTTTTAGTTCTATAGACGCAAATGGGATGACTCTGTTGCGGCTCATCAAATTTTAACTCTTTAAGTCGCTTTTTTAAGTATTCCCAGGATTCCAGACTAGCTCGTTTTGAGCAGCAGCTAGCAATTGTCTGGTCAGCGCAAATAAAAATGTGTCGCTGAATTTTTGCAATTCCTAAAGTTTCTACATAATTACTCAGGGCTTTATGTTCTAGAGACTTAGCGGCTTTGGGGATTTGATGGCTTGACTGGATCGCTGTATTGTTACTTATCGAGCGGCTCCCTGATTACAGTTTTATAACAATTTCCAAGCTTTGCAAATAAAGTTCTGAGAAGGGGAGTAGGGAGTAGGGAGTGGGGAATGGGGGAAGAATTCTTATAACTCCTAACTCTCCACTCCCTACTCTCTTCGTAACTTACGGAACAGAACCCGAAAGGTAGAAATAATTAAGCATTTATACTTAAGTAGATATCTGAGCCTCTAGTTCGGGAACCCGTACTCAAAGAATTCTTGCCATTGGACGCTACTTTTCGGTAGATTAGCACTCAGGAGTTGAGAGTGCTAATCTCTAAAGGAAAGAAATAATATGGCAGCTTTATCTCTAAGCGTTTCTACAGTTAAACCTTTAGGCGATCGCGTTTTCGTAAAAGTGAACGCCTCTGAGGAAAAGACCGCAGGTGGTCTGTATTTGCCCGATACCGCCAAGGAAAAGCCCCAGGTAGGGGAAGTAGTGGCTCTTGGCCCTGGCAAGCGTAATGACGACGGAAACCGTCAGGAATTGGAAATCAAAGTCGGCGATAAGGTGCTGTACTCGAAGTACGCTGGCACTGACATCAAACTCGGCACCGAAGAATATGTACTGCTTTCTGAAAAAGATATTTTAGCAGTCGTTATCTAGTGGGGAGTGGGGAATGGGGAATAGGAAAGAGTTTTCCCGATGCCCAATGCCCAATACCCAATACTTCGACTTCGCT
Source organism: Nostoc favosum CHAB5714 (assembly GCF_020829495.1). Taxonomy (GTDB): domain Bacteria; phylum Cyanobacteriota; class Cyanobacteriia; order Cyanobacteriales; family Nostocaceae; genus Nostoc; species Nostoc favosum. The sequence goes on from NZ_JAIVFQ010000002.1 coordinate 247,679, forward strand.
CAGTACAAGTGCCCTATTCAACAAAAAATTGACTTACTCCTGGAATTTAGACACCTATGGCAAAGCGCATTATCTACAACGAAAACGCCCGTCGCGCCTTGGAACGAGGCATTGACATCCTGGCTGAGGCTGTAGCTGTTACCCTTGGCCCCAAAGGTCGTAACGTAGTCCTAGAAAAGAAATTTGGCGCACCACAAATTGTTAATGATGGTGTAACGATCGCCAAAGAAATCGAATTAGAAGACCATATTGAAAACACTGGTGTAGCTCTGATTCGTCAAGCTGCTTCTAAGACCAATGATGCTGCGGGCGATGGCACCACAACTGCCACCGTTTTAGCTCATGCGATCGTCAAAGAAGGCTTGCGGAACGTTGCAGCTGGTGCTAACGCAATTTCGCTCAAGCGCGGTATTGACAAAGCTACTGCCTTCCTGGTAGATAAAATTGCTGAACACGCCCGTCCAGTAGAAGATTCCAAAGCCATTGCCCAAGTTGGTGCGATCTCGGCTGGTAATGACGAAGAAGTTGGTCAGATGATTGCCCAAGCAATGGACAAGGTGGGCAAAGAAGGCGTAATTTCCCTAGAAGAAGGGAAATCTATGTTCACCGAGTTGGAAATCACTGAAGGGATGCGCTTTGACAAAGGCTACATCTCTCCTTATTTCGCTACCGATGCTGAACGGATGGAAGCGGTTTTTGATGAGCCTTTCCTACTCCTGACCGATAAGAAAATCGCTTTGGTACAAGACCTTGTACCAGTGTTAGAGCAAGTAGCTCGTGCTGGTCGTCCTTTGGTGATTATTGCCGAAGATATTGAAAAAGAAGCTTTGGCAACCTTGGTAGTAAACCGTTTGCGCGGTGTACTCAACGTGGCTGCTGTTAAGGCTCCTGGCTTTGGCGATCGCCGCAAAGCATTACTGGAAGACATCGCTGTTTTAACTGGTGGTCAACTAGTTACCGAAGATGCTGGTCTAAAGCTAGATAACACCAAGCTGGATAGCCTGGGTAAAGCTCGCCGGATCACCATTACCAAGGACAGCACTACAATTGTTGCCGAAGGTAACGAAGCTGCTGTTAAGGCTCGTGTCGAACAGATTCGTCGTCAAATCGATGAAACCGAATCTTCTTACGACAAAGAGAAATTACAAGAGCGTCTTGCTAAACTCTCTGGTGGTGTCGCTGTAGTGAAAGTGGGTGCAGCGACCGAAACCGAAATGAAAGACAAGAAGTTGCGTCTAGAAGACGCTATCAACGCCACCAAAGCTGCTGTGGAAGAAGGTATCGTTCCTGGCGGTGGTACAACTCTGGCTCACCTTGCTCCTGAATTGGAAGTTTGGGCAAAGAGCAATCTTAAAGATGAAGAGTTGATTGGTGCGTTGATTGTCGTTCGCGCCTTACCTGCACCTCTGAAGCGGATTGCTGAAAACGCCGGTCAGAATGGTGCTGTGATCGCTGAACGCGTGAAAGAGAAAGACTTCAACGTTGGCTACAACGCTGCGACAAACGAATTCGTCGATTTGTTAGCTGCTGGTATTGTTGACCCTGCTAAAGTGACTCGTTCTGCTCTGCAAAACGCTGCTTCGATCGCTGGTATGGTGTTGACAACCGAATGTATTATAGTTGACAAGCCTGAGCCTAAGGATAGCGCTCCTGCTGGCGCTGGCGCTGGTGGCGGCGACTTCGATTACTAATACTTTGTAGTTACATAATTTGTAAAACAGCTACTTCCTTTGTGGAAGCGGCTGTTTTTTTGTGTCAAAAGAAGAGGAAGAGTACCCTGACTTTTCACGGTATCTGGAAAACCTCACTTCTATTTCTCTCTTCCTTTAAGGAGAGAGACTTTGAATTTTCCCCCTTCCCGCCACGGGTTGGGGGTTAGGGGGTTAGGTTTTTCGTGCGCTTTTCCACATAACGTGAAAAGTCAGAACAGTACCCTACTGAGTTTCTGACTTTTCACGGCATGTGGAAAAGGCCATTTTGAGGGTTTTCCAAACCCTGATTTTTCCGTTAGCTATTTTCATTAACTTAAAGCTATTGACAATTAGGCTGTAGAAAAAGTCACGTTTTTTCGAGGCTTGAAGACTTCCCGTGAAAAGTCAGACTGAGTTTGTGCGTTGGTTGCTTGGGGTAGAGTGCAAGAAATTGAAGTCTTAAAAACTGAACTCACGCTTGAACCAATTCGTGCGGATTCTGTGACATTTTTGCAAGCAGCTAACGAAATTTTGCACATTGAATTTCAAACTTTGGTGAAATCTAATCCGGCGCTGTTACCTTTAGCAAGTTTGACGCGAACTGACTCACCGCAAAGTTTACTGGCACAAGTGGCTGAACAAGTCGCTACAATTCCAGATAGGGAGGAACGACAAAATATTGCGGGTTGTGTAGAAATTCTGGCGGGTTTGCGGTTTGAAAAGGATTTGGTTCGGCAATTTTTACGGGAAGATATTATGAAAGAGTCTGTAATTTATCAAGATATCGTTCAAAAGGAAGCGTTTAAATTGATTAGTCGTCAGCTTAAACGGCGTTTTGGTGATATTGATGGATCATTAGTTGAGCAGGTTCGTAATTTATCTGCTGAACAGTTAGAGGAGTTAGGAGAGGCTTTGTTAGATTTTTCTGAAGTTGCTGATTTGGGAGTTTGGTTAGAGCAGCAATAGAGCAATTAATAAAAATGATTTACTTTTAAAGCTACATCATATTTTAGAGATTGAGGCTGCAAGTAGTTTTCCGCTTTTATCTTGAGCTTGCAATTTTTGAATAATATGCTCAATAATACTATTCAAATCCTTCCGGCGGCGCATTGAGCGTTTGGGGTCAAGTTGACCGTGTTTCAATAATTCTCTAACCTTTTCTCTTAGCTCAGTTAAGTAAAACCTCAGTTGTTCTTCACCCTGTTCGCGTAAAATTTGCCGACATTCAGTTAGGATAATATCGCCATTTTCGAGAGTTTTACTAGCGTCTGATTGCTTTGGTGTTGCTTCGGACAAGTTTTTACTTTTTTGAGCGTTTAAACTGTTAGTTAGACATTTTTCTACAGCCTTGGCAAATTTTGGATCAGATTCTACAACTTCTGCGATCGCTCTTAATAAGTCTGCAATTTGTGATGCTTCCATTATCTACCTACTCTCTGAATAAATTCTTTAGTTAATTTCACCATAGAATCATGAGAATCATCATATTTTTGTTTATATGTCAAATAATTACTCAATTCTAAGCCTTCTGCAATTTTTGCTCTTTCTAAAATTTTGGTTTCAAAAACTTGTGGATAGAAAGGGTTAACAATAATAGAGTTTAGATTTTCAGTTTGGGCTATAGTTCGGTTGTAACGAGAAATTAATGTTCCTACTGCTTTTAAGTTATGTACATAATCTCTATTAAACTTTTCAATGTGTTGAAGTAGTAAATCTAATCCATGAATTGACATTCGGTTTGGTACACAAGGGATTATACAAGCATTGCTAGCTAGAAATGCACTTTTAACTACTGTGTTAATATTTGGGGCGCAGTCTATTAAGATATAGTCATAATTATTCAATAAGGGTTTGAGGATTGTACGAATAAGATCAACGGGTTTAAAGTTAAAAGAATAATAACCTGATGGCAATTCTTCCTGGATTTCAAATAGCCTTGGGCTGCTAGGTATCAGATGTAAGTGGGCAAAAGAATTTCTGTTTCTAACATTTGAAACATTGTGTTTAACTATAAAATTTTCGCTTTTAACATTTTCTAAAAAATATTCAGGATCTTTAAATAAATAAGGCAATGTCAATTTTTTACTTTCAAATTCTTTTTCCCAAACCTCTTCTGACATTAAAGCACTAGTCAAATTACTTTGAGGATCAAGGTCAATAGCAAGTACACGCTTTTTGTACATTGTATCGCCGGCTAAATATTCTGCTAATGCCATGACAATGGTAGTTTTGCCAACTCCACCCTTGAGGTTGCAAATGCTTATCACTTTAGCTGTCATAATTTCTGGTAGATTGACGCATTTTATAGGCTACAGTTCTATGTTTCCCTGAAAATATGCCCAACTAACAGGTTCATTTTTACTTTTACATAAAAACCCATGAGCCAAATTAATCCTGAAACAACCCCCTTATATACCTTAAACCCACTCAACCGATTTTCTGACAGAGCAGATGATTATGTAAAATATCGACCAAGTTACCCCGCAGATGCAATTGATATTATCTTGGAAGGATTAGGTGAAAATTCACAACTCGTAGCAGCAGATATTGGTGCGGGTACAGGAATTGCTTCAAGACTGTTAGCTGAACGAGGGGTTAATGTCATAGCCATAGAACCAAACGCGGCGATGCGAAAAGCGGCTGAAGCACATCCTTTGATAGAGTTTCGTGATGGAACAGCAGAATTTACCCAAATACCTAATAATTCAGTTGATTTAGTTACCTGTTTTCAAGCTTTCCACTGGTTCAATCCCGAACCAACTTTATTGGAATTTCAGCGCATTTTAAAACCATCAGCACGCTTGGCTGTGGTGTGGAATAACCGCGATCAAGAAGATGCCTTAACTACAGAATATAGCCGAATAGTCCGAGAAGCATCTAATAATCACCCAGCAGAATCTCGAATGCAGTCGGTAGAGCCACTGTTAGTAACTCCCCATTTTATTAACATCCACGAATATAATTTTACTTATAGGCAACAGTTAGATTTAACTGGACTTATTGGACGAGCAATGAGTGTTTCTTACCTCCCGCGCGAAGGCTTGGCATACGAACAGCTTATTGATAGGTTTCAAGAATTATATCAGCGCTTTCGTGATGAGAGTGGTTTTGTCTATATGGTCTATCGCACTAGCGTACACCTCGGTGAAGTAATTTAAAAATAAAAATGGGAATCATAGGAAGTAGGGTGCGTTAATTCACTCTCAATAAATATCAGGATTCACATGGCACAACCAAAATATGAAGGTTATTGCGAATGCATTCCTACCAAGTTAGTCAAAGAAAAATTTGGAGATGTTAATGTTTATGCACAAAATGCGAAATCACTTTTAACAAAAGCTACCGGATTTATTGGTAATTATGATTTTACTCTAAATCCTTATAGGGGATGTCAATACGGTTGTAGTTATTGCTATGCTGCTGCATTTACCCCTAATGCTCAAATGCGCCAAGATTGGGGAAAATGGGTAATTTTTAAGGAAAATGCTGCTGAAATTTTAGCGAAAGAATTAAAAAAATGGTATGAAAAAAATCCTTATATTCCTCCTAGTATATACATGAGTAGCGTTACTGATCCTTATCAGCCACTTGAGTCTAAACATCAACTGACTCGTCGGTTGTTGGACGTAATGCTAGATATGGGGATTGACGGTTATCCAACTCCAACTTTGGTGATTCAAACTCGTAGCCCAATTATTACTAGAGATATTGATTATTTACAAAGATTTAAGCGATTGCGAATTAATATGAGCATTCCCACTGGGAGTGAATTAGTGAGAAAAGATTTTGAACCGCGATCGCCCAGTATTAAAGCCAGACTAAATGCTATCACTAAAATCAAACAAAGCATTGATTATTACAAAGGTTTTCTTCCTAAAATTTCTATCACTATTACCCCTCTACTTCCTACTTTACCAACTGATGAAGGTACTTTTATTGAAAAACTAGCCATCGCAGATAGGGTTGTAATTCAAGCTTTTCATGCTAGCCACAGTCGTTCTCTTATAGCATCAACTCGCCAAGAAGCTGAAGAAATTAAGCAAAAATACGCTTGGTGGTATGACGATGAGAAACTAAACTATATGAAATTTAAGGAAAAGTTAGTTTCTGGGCTTCCATGTGTAGAAATTATGGAAGGTAAAGAGGGATTTGGTTATGAATAATCCTATCGTAAATTGGTGGCGAAGTCAGCAGTTAAAATTATCTTTAAAACGCGGGGATATCCGACGTGCAGCCCAACTATTACAAGAGATTCAAAAGTCAGGTGCAAGATTCTCATGGCTAGAAAAATTATTTAGGGATAAACTTCAACTTGAACGTTATTCCCAAGAATACAAACGACAAACAGAAACTTTAACTAAACAACTAACAGAAGTATCACAGCAAAAACCTAATCTCATATTAATGCCAGATGAGGAATTTGTTAAATATATCTATAAAATTTTTAATTTAATACACTACGATGAATATAAATTGCAATCTACTGGTATTGATGAACGGATATTTGATGATTTTGAATCAAGTTTAGTTGAATATCTTAAAGAAGAATTTAGTAGGATTCCTGACAAACAGTTATTTATTAAGTTAGAAGACGCTCTTGAGGATATTAATAACTTAAAAACTGGACAAGACCCAGACTACCGTTTTAGTCTAACTCCTCATGTCTACTTTATGAAGTATTTTTTAGAAAATGTATATTGCATATATTTAGCTTGGTTTCTCATTTACCAGGATGCTTTACTACCAAGTAAGGTTAATATCCTTGATATTGCAGCAGGCCCAGGAACAGTTGCTTATGGTTTAGCTTTATTTCTCCAAAGTAGTAGCGGTTTTTTTCATATCCCGCAAATGCACATATCTTACTACTCTTTAGAAAAACAAGATGCCTTCCAATTTCGTGGACTTCAGTTTTGGCGACGATATATAGAGTCGCGTTTAACCACGGTGAATGCTTATTTCCGCTTTGTTACTACTGATATTTTTACTTGGAAAACTCAATCGAATAATCTACCCAAAGACTTTTTCGACTTTATCGTAATTTCCCACTGCTTCTTTATAGATAAAGCCAAGAGGGTTGAAGCTAATAATACTTACAAGCAAATATTTGCCACTAGCTTAAAAAATTCAGGCTATGTTCTACTAATTGTGCAAGATAAGAAATTATTCAAAATTTACAATGTTCACCAAGTTGAAAACCAAGAGCAAGAAAAAAACGTAGTGGAGAAATTTCTGGCAGAATTGGGATTAGAGTTAGTCTGGTATAGATATCTCACCTCAACAAGTTCAAGAATACCTTTGTCTGGTGTTGAATTTGGTAAGTTTGCTCGAGAAAAATTACCAAAACAACTATATATGAGTCCAATACTCCAACAGTATTTTGGTCAGAAGTTTCAGTCATGCTATACATTAGATGATTATGTAATATTGGCAAGAAAATAATGAGATATTGCAGGTAAAGTAGCAGAGAATGTATTAAATAAATATAAGGTATGTGAACTTTAATCTTGAATTTATAAATGACCTGCAATCCGCAAATAGCAGAAGGTTGGCATGGCAAACTTAATTTAGTCTATGCCGATCGCCAGGGTAAAACCCAATTAATTTACAATCACCAACAAGCGCCCCTGAAGGTACAGCGCCCATTTTACCCAGAAGGGGAAAAAGTTTGTCATAGCGTAATTTTACACACCGCAGGGGGAATGGTGGGAGGCGATCGCTTATCCTCTAACATCCATCTCCAAACCCAAGCCCAAGCCTTAATCACTACAGCTGCTGCAAGCAAAATATATCGTAGTAATGGCTTACAAGCTAGACAAACCATCCAAATGCAAGTTGACGTTGGTGCTTGTTTAGAATGGTTGCCGCAAGAGACAATTTTATTTAACGACGCGATTTTTCGCCAAGATTTACGGGTAGAATTAGCAACCGGGGGCAGTTGGTTAGGCTGGGAAATTACCCGATTTGGTCGCAGTGCTAGAGGAGAAAAATTCTTGCAAGGAGAATGGCGATCGCACACGGAAATTTGGCAACAAGATGTTCCTTTGTGGATAGATCGGCAATGCTTACGGGGTAGCGAAGAAACTTTTCACAGTCCCCACGGTTTGGCTGGAAAACCAATAGTGGGTAGTCTAGTTTGGGTTGGTGATGCAGTTTCAGCAGAGATTGTCGAAAAAACGCGAAATTTATGGGATGGGGAAGGAGAAGCGGGTGTTAGCCGATTACAACATGGATTATTGTGTCGATATCGCGGTGCTTCTACATCTGAGGTGAGAAACTGGTTTATTGATGTTTGGCAATTGCTGCGAGTTTCTTTTTTGAATTGTGGTAATTATATACCAAGAGTGTGGCAGGTTTAAACGAACCACAGAGGCGCGGAGAACTCAGAGGAGATAGGAATGCAACTTACGCCGCAGGAAAAAGATAAGCTATTAATTTTTACAGCTGCTTTATTAGCAGAAAGACGTAAAGAAAGGGGTTTAAAACTGAATTATCCCGAAGCGATCGCTTATATTTCTGCTGCCATTTTAGAAGGTGCGAGGGATGGGCAAACTGTAGCTGAATTAATGAGTTATGGTACAACTCTATTGACGCGGGATGATGTCATGGAAGGGATACCTGAAATGGTGCATGACGTACAGGTAGAAGCAACTTTTCCTGATGGCACAAAGTTAGTAACAGTACATAATCCAATTCGTTAAGTTTAAAAATTTGAATTTATTATGATTCCTGGGGAAATTATCACACCAGAAGGTGAAATTGAACTAAATGTTGGTCGTCCAACTATAAAATTACAAGTTTCAAATACAGGCGATCGCCCCATACAAGTAGGTTCCCATTATCACTTTTATGAAGTTAACACCGCCTTAAACTTTGACAGAAAACAAGCGCGAGGAATGCGCCTCGATATCCCCGCCGGAACCGCAGTCCGCTTTGAACCAGGCGACGAAAAAGAAATAACTCTAGTCCCCCTCGTTGGTACTCGCCAAGTCTACGGCTTCAACGCCAAAATTAACGGAAACCTCTAAAAACCTCCGTGTACCTCTGCGCTTCTCTCAGCGTCCCTTTGCGTTAAAAAAAGGATTTTATATGCCTTACAGAATGGATCGCCGCGCCTACGCCGAAACTTATGGCCCAACAGTAGGCGATCGCATCCGACTTGCAGACACAGAATTATTTATTGAAGTTGAACAAGATTTCACTACCTACGGCGATGAAGTGAAATTTGGCGGCGGTAAAGTCATCCGAGACGGAATGGGACAATCCCCCCTTTCTAACGCCGATGGTGCTGTAGATTTAGTAATTACTAATGCCTTAATTCTCGATTGGTGGGGTATTGTCAAAGCAGATATCGGCATTAAAGATGGCAAGATTTTCAAAATTGGTAAAGCCGGAAATCCTTATATTCAAAATAATGTAGATATTATTATCGGCCCCGGAACCGAAGCCTTAGCAGGAGAAGGAATGATTCTCACTGCTGGCGGTATTGATGCCCATATTCATTTTATTTGTCCCCAACAAATTGAAGTTGCGATCGCTTCTGGGATTACCACCATGATCGGCGGCGGTACTGGCCCAGCTACGGGTACAAATGCCACTACCTGCACCCCCGGCCCTTGGAACATTTACCGGATGTTGCAAGCTGCTGATGCTTTTCCCGTCAACTTAGGATTTTTGGGCAAAGGGAACGCTAGCAAACCCCAAGGACTTGTAGAACAAGTAGCCGCCGGTGCAATGGGGTTAAAGCTGCATGAAGACTGGGGAACCACACCCGCAGCAATTGATACTTGCCTCAGCGTTGCCGATGCTTATGATGTGCAAGTAGCAATTCATACTGATACCCTAAACGAAGCCGGATTTGTTGAAGATACGATCGCCGCTTTCAAGAATCGTACCATCCACACCTACCACACCGAAGGCGCAGGTGGAGGACACGCACCAGATATCATCAAAGTTTGCAGCCAAGCCAACGTTCTGCCATCTTCTACTAACCCCACACGCCCTTACACTCTAAATACCTTAGATGAACACCTGGATATGTTGATGGTATGTCATCATCTTGATCCTGCGATCGCCGAAGATGTCGCTTTTGCCGAATCTCGCATTCGCCGAGAAACCATTGCCGCCGAAGACATTTTGCACGACTTAGGCGCATTTAGCATGATTTCTTCCGACTCCCAGGCAATGGGAAGGGTAGGCGAAGTGATAATTCGCACCTGGCAGACATCTCACAAAATGAAGGTGCAACGGGGAACTCTTAACCCACAAGGGATGGAGCAAAAAGCAGACAACTTTAGAGCAAAAAGATATGTCGCTAAATATACTATTAACCCAGCGATCGCTCACGGAATTGCTCAATATGTGGGTTCAGTGGAAGAGGGAAAATTAGCAGATTTATGTTTGTGGCGTCCTGCATTTTTTGGTGTGAAACCAGAGATAGTCATTAAAGGCGGAATGATTGCATGGTCGCAAATGGGCGATGCTAACGCCAGTATTCCCACACCGCAACCAGTGTATATGCGACCGATGTTTGGTAGTTTTGTAGGGGCGCGTCATGCCACATCATTGACTTTTGTTTCCCAAGCAGCTTTAGAGAAAGAAATTCCTAACCAGCTAGGTTTACAAAAGGTAGCAGTTGCAGTTTCTGGGACACGCCAATTGAGTAAGCGGGATATGAAGCTGAATGATGCACTACCCCACATTGAAGTAGATCCAGAAACATACCAAGTCAGGGCAGATGGTGAGTTGCTGATTTGTGAACCTGCGACAGTTTTACCAATGGCACAGAGGTACTTTTTGTTTTAATTCATGGCCCAGCAACTTACTGATTATGAAAATGCTTCTCAAAAGCGCGATCGCAATTCCTTCCACAACAGAATTCCAGCAAGTTTTAGATAGTCTAAACTCTGGGAAATAAGCGTAGGCATCGAGCGGTTAATTGCCAGATATCGCTCTTAAAGATGAGAGGAAAGTTGCCCTAATCAATTTTCTGTCTTAGAGTTACGATCAATATAGTTAAACGTTGTATCTGATATACAAAATCATGCTACCTTTTAAGAAAAAAATTGTGACTGATGAAGCCATGCGTCCGGTAGCGGTGTTGATTGATTATCAGGACTGGCAGCAAATTGAGAAGATATTAGAAGCTCATCAATCACAAAAAAAACAGTTCCATTAACTTTTTTAGCATCAACTGAAAAATCAAAGTCTTTGAATATCTGATTTTTATCACCCCAAATAGACAGTTTGAAATTATTATTTTTAGTTCCAGGGTGGAATAAGCCTCCATTCTTTATACTTACTAATGTATCTTTATTCCACTCTTTTGATGGATGTTTAAAATCATCGACAAGTACAATATTTGGAAAAAATTCTATGTTGTCTTGGAAATTAGCGGTTATCAAGCCAGTTATTAATAGTATGAAAGGTATGGCAATAGCAATTAAATAAACTTTACCTAAATAGGAATATTGTTCTATACGTTTGAGAGATTGAATTAATCCTATAGCTCCCCCGACAAAGGAACCCACTACTAACCAACCAATTGCTGCTTGTTCGATGCCAATTATCTTCAGTGGATATATAGTTAAGTCAGTAATAATAATAAAGGTTGAACCAAGCAATGCCAGAATATTTAATATTTTTGGATGTGGAGGTCTGCCTAGATGTCTACAAAGTTCCCTCACGAACATTTCTACACCTCTACGCTTTTCTTGCTTATAGCCCTCAACAATCTTTCGAGACAGATTTGCTAAATGTGTTTCACTACGCAAAAATAGCCACTCTTCAAGATATTCGCTGTTGAATAAATAATCTTTTGTTATATCTGGATACTTATCACACTTGTCAATTAAATCAGAAACTGAGAAGACTTCCTCATTTTTAAACTTTAATTTAGTTGGGCCTAAATACTCCTCTAGTTCTTTGGTACGAAGCTCTCGACTAGCATTTAAAAAATCATTATCCTCTTTACTCAAGTTTTTTACTGCTGCCCATTTCTGTGCATTCTTTAACTCATCTCCACGCAAAAGGCACGATTCATCTTGATAGTTAGAAGCTAACCAAGCTGTTATTGCTTCTCTATAAAACTGTGGTCTTAGCTCGGCTAATTGCTTATTCACCCAGCTTTTGTCAAAAACTTTCTTATAAATACGGTTGTATACCTCTAAGTAAGCCTGTCGCTTAAGCACTAAACCTGTCAGCCGTAGTTCCATTTGTTCTAGACTGTCATCAGCTGGTATCCTCTCTTGTTGCAAGATTTGCTTATACAGTCCTAGCATCTGACCTGCTCGTTGTTCGTTCCTCAAAATGCGATCGCGTATCGTCCTCAAATGCTCCGGCTCATCCTGTGATTCCCAATTTTCGATGATGCGCGATCGCACCAATTCTTCAATTCCAGCCGCTTCTATATCAGCAGGGATGAGTTGACAAAGCTTCTGGGTAAGAAATGGTTGTCCACCAGTCCAAGTTAAAACCTCCTTCACCACATCCTGAGGATTACTAACTTTGCCCACTAATCCCTTAGCCAAAGGTTCAGCTTCCTGTAACTGAAAACCATTTAGTTCAATCGCCCGACTTACATCACCTAGCTCAACAGGTAAAATTCTGGAAGTATCGGCAGGTGAATTCCATTCTCGCTGCTGAATCTGTTGTAAATAACCCCGCAAATCATAATTTAGTGGCGTACTCCAAGGGAAGTTGACGCGAATGGGCAAAATCACTGGCTTATGCTGATCACTGGTATCCCGTAACTCTTTGGCCTGTCTCACCTCTTCTGTCACCATCTCGCTAGTTGCCGATCGCTCAGACAACAGCAACAAAAAGTAATCACACAGTTTTAATTCTTCATCAATGCGCTGAGGCCATTTTTCCCCCAAGCGAATACTCTCGCCCGCCATGAATGCTTCGTGTCCAGCAGCTTTAAGAGCTTCATAAAAATTATGGGCAAGGCTCAAATCTGGATCTTGACTGCGATAGCTGATGAAAAACCTGGCACTTTTCCTGGCTGCTGGCAAAGTTGGCATAATCGGCTCAATATCCAGAAATTTTGACAAATTTGACTATTTTTTGCAATCAATGTAGAGAATCGAAGCTAGTCTCTACCTGTTTCCACAAGTAATTCGCTAGTAGTCGATACACTATTTAGTCGGATTTTTACTTAGTGATTAATACTACTATATTCGTGTTGTTATCCTCTATATTAAGTTCTAGAAGTTTATGAGCCATAATTCAATTAGCTTGTGGCTATCTGTTAAAAAGGTAAGTAAAGTAGTTTTTAAAACACATTTATATAAATTTCTTGGTAAACAATTTTTTTCGGAGGGAGTTTACCTAAAAGTACTATCTAAAAAACTATACCAATAAACCAGTTTCCCTAAAAATTTACTTTTACCCATACCTTGCATCTATATGACTTCACAATCTTCTCGCTCTAACAAAATTCTGGTTGTTGATGACTCTCCTGATAACGTGTTTTTGATCAAAACTATTTTGGAGGAAGAAGGTTACACCATTAGCACCGCAGAAAATGGAATTTCGGCCTTGGCAGAATTGAAAGCTTCTCCTTGTGACTTGGTTCTGCTGGATCTGATGATGCCAGATATGGATGGGTACGAAGTCACCAAGCACATTCGTGGAGAGATGAAGTTGCCGCAATACATCCCCATATTGCTGATTACTGCACACGATGCGCCCAATGTCGCCCACGGATTAGATTTGGGTGCTGATGATTTTATCCGTAAACCTGTAACAGTAGATGAATTGCTGGCACGAGTGCGATCGCTCCTGCGTTTGAAGCATAGTATGGATGAACGTGATGAAATTGCCCGCCAGCGAGAAGATTTTGTCTCCCGCCTCACCCACGATTTACGCACTCCCTTGGTAGCCGCCGATCGCATGTTAATGCTATTTCAACAAGGTGCATTAGGAACATTATCACCGCAAATGCAGGAAGTAATCGCTATCATGGCCCGTAGCAATATCAACCTGCTTTCTATGGTGAATACCCTATTGGAAGTTTATCGCTTTGAAGCAGGTCGCAAAAGTTTGGCGTTTCAACCAGTTAATCTGAGCCAATTGTTAGAGGAAGTGACTGGAGAATTAGCACCTTTAGCTCAAGACAAAGCACTGTCCCTAAATTTAGACTTTACTGAGGAGTCAAACACAAAAACAGTGATGGGCGATCGCTTAGAATTATATCGTCTATTCACCAATCTTATAGGGAATGCAATCAAATTTACCGATTCTGGGTCTGTTACTATTCGTTTAACTTCTCAACGCCAGTTTGATAAAAATAGTCAATCTCAGTTCTCAGGAAAATCTAATTCCGTTGAATATATTAGTATTGAGATAGCGGATACCGGCCCAGGTATTCCTGCTGAAGAACAAGCTACCATATTTGAACGATTTCGTCAAGGTAGCCACAAGAGTTCTGGTAGTGGCTTAGGACTCTACCTTGCTCGCCGAATTGTCGAGGCACATCAAGGCATTATTTTGCTAAATTCTGAGTTGGGCAAAGGGAGTGTATTTATTGTCCTTCTACCCACTAAAAAATGAGAAAATTAGCAATTATGAATTATCGAATTTTTTACCCTCATGATTCATAATTTATAACTTTCTTTATTACTCTCTACAAAAATTTGAAAATAAATGTTTCGTCTATAAATTAAAATACTAAAACTTCAGGAATAACCTCTACTGAAATAGCAGCAATAATCATTAAATAAATATTTTTTATTGGACAAAACAATGATTACTAATGAATTATCTAACGTTAGCAATATTATCCAGAATCAGCGTGAGTTTTTTAATAGTGGCAAAACTAAAGATGTCACTTTTCGCATTGAGCAGCTTAAAAATCTCAAGCAAGCAATTATTGAGCATGAACAGTCAATAGTCGAGGCATTACAAGCAGATTTACATAAACCAGAAGTGGAGATTTACCTTACAGAAATCGGCGTCATCAAAGAAATCGATTATGCCATAAAGCACCTCAAAAACTGGACTAAGCCCAAAAAAGCACCCGTTTCTTTTGATTTTTTTTCCTACTCGGCGAGAATTTATCCAGAACCGTTAGGGGTTGTTTTAATTATTGGGCCTTGGAACTATCCATTTCAGTTAATTATCTCACCGTTAGTAGGTGCGATCGCAGCCGGGAATTGTGCAATTATCAAACCTTCAGAAATTGCTTCTCATACGTCTGATGTCATTGCTAAGATTATTGCCAAACATTTTGACCCTGCTTATATCGCAGTGGTTGAAGGAGGTGTTGAAGCAAGTCAAAAACTACTTGCAGAAAAGTTTGATCATATCTTTTTTACTGGTGGCACAGCCGTCGGCAAAATTATTATGGCAGCAGCAGCAAAATATCTCACACCAGTTACTTTAGAATTGGGTGGTAAAAGTCCTTGTATCGTAGATAGTGACATTAATCTTGAACATACTGTCAGACGGATTACTTGGGGTAAATTTATTAATGCTGGACAAACTTGTATCGCCCCCGACTACCTTTTAGTTAATAAAACAATCAAAAAAGATTTAATAGATGGGCTGGAAAAATGCGTAAAAGAATTTTATGGCGATAATCCAGCAAACAGTCCTGATTATGCCAGAATTATCAGTCAAAAACACTTTGATAGGTTGGTTAACTTTCTCAAAGATGGTGAAGTTGTCATTGGTGGAGAAACTCAACCTTCAGAGCGTTATATCGCCCCCACAGTGGTTGATAATGTCTCCTTAGAAGATTCTGTAATGCAGGAAGAAATTTTTGGCCCTATTCTACCCATCATTGAATATACTGACATTGCAGAAGCGATCGCCTTGATTAACTCTAAATCTAAACCCTTGGCGTTATACTTATTTTCTCAAAACAAAAACCTACAAAATCAAGTTTTGCAGGAAACTTCCTCTGGCGGAGTTTGTATCAATGACACAGTGATGCAGGTTGGTGTCTCGTCTTTACCATTTGGTGGGGTGGGAGATAGTGGTATTGGCAACTATCACGGCAAAGCTAGTTTTGACACCTTTTCCCATAACAAAAGTGTATTGCAAAACTCATTCTGGCTCGATTTAAAATGGCGATACGCTCCATACCAGGGCAAATTGCCGCTAATCAAGAAACTCTTGGGTTAAAGTCTATTATTTTCTCGTAGGACAAATCTAGCTCACCAGAAAATAGAATTACATGACTACGAGCATTTGAATTGTTAAGATTGGGTTTGGCTTTTGAGAAAAAGATTTTCTGCACTCGGCAAAATAATTATTAGCCCCAAAAAGGCTTGGGCGATTGCTTCAGTTGTCCAGTTATGACTCACTACTACATTGAAGATGGACGAAAAAACCGTTAATCCAATCGCTAGCCAAAGTGCGATCGTAACGAAATTTTGTTTCCATGTTGGTTGCTGGCGAAGTCTATTTTGGCTTTGTAGTAAGGTTTGACGCCAAAACGGGGAGGTACTGAATATAGAGAACGTGTATAGCATTCCTGCCTCTATTAGCAGGATGGCTTTAAGGTTTGGAGTCATGTTAGGGTACTTAAGTGCGATCGCAGTTAAGCAAACTCCCGCAGCTAGATACAGTAGCGTAAACAAGGTAAAACGTCTCATGGTTTTTTCCTTAATTTTTAGTACTATCAGCTTTATTCGTGTTATCGATGTTTGCCACTGCTATTCTAAGACTATTTACCTGCTATCAACATCACCTTGAAAATTGTTTATCTCTAACTAAATTGAATAACTCCTAACTTTTAAATCCCAAAGGCATTACTGTAACGCTCCTCAGCCCAAGGTTCACCACGGCGATGGTAGCCATTACGCTCCCAAAAACCAAGTTCTTCAGCAGCTAAAAATTCCAAACCATTAATCCACTTAGCACTTTTCCAAGCGTAGAGGTGAGGCACTACTAGCCGCATTGGGCCACCATGTTCAGATGGAAGGTCTTCACCAAAGACTTTAAAGGCAAAGAAGTTTTCTTCGCGCATAAAATCTTCTATAGAAATATTGGTGGTGTAGCCGCCATAGCAGTGTTCCATAACGTGGGCTACTTTCGGGTCTAATTCAATCAGACTCATGAAATCTGTAACTTTAATGCCAGTCCATTTGACATCGAGTTTAGACCAGCGCGTTACACAGTGGAAGTCTGCTGTGAATTCGTGTTGAGGTAGCGCCATAAAGTCTGACCAACTAAAGGTAGCAGGTTTTGCCAAACCCCAAACTCGAAATTCCCATTCCTCAATGCTGACTTGGGGAGTTGCACCGTAAGTTAATACGGGGAAACCTTTAGCTAAGTGTTGACCAGGAGGGACGCGTTCCCCCTCTTCCTTCCCTGGTTTCTGAAAAAATTTTCCTAGCATAGTTAGAGAAAAATAAGTTTTCTCAAGATGTGTACAAGCTTTTTTGCTGAGTTGCCAACAGCACCAGATGTTTGACTCTTTATATGATTACTCGATCGTTACTCATAAATGATAGGTAATGGGTAATGGATATTCCCAATTACTCACTACCAATTTTTTCGATCTAATAAGCTTGTGTAGAGTATCTAAGATTCATAATGCAATCAAGAAAGCTAAAAAAAGCATTTATCTAGTGGTAAGAAGTTTGATTGGTGACTTTGGCAATCAAATCTATAGATGCTGTTCACGCTTTTCCTGAGTGGGAAATTATGATTCTTCTTCCTCTTCTTCAGCAGCTGGATATACAAATGTAGAACGTCCAGTCAAAATTGATTTGCCCAGAGAAAGGGCTTTTTGAGCTTCGACGACGGCTTTGTGCCTCCAGGTAGCTCGACGTTTATCTCGTTTTGATTTTGAAGTTTTCTTCTTAGGAACAGCCATGTCAGCAGATATCGCGATTCTTGACAACCTTACTATTCTAGGCCATCCACTGACGCGAAGGACAACAGTAAAGGCAATTAATGAATTGCCCCTACTGAAAATAAGGGTTTCGGCTATTTTTTGGGTAAGTCCTGGCTATTTTCAAAGAAAAGTAGCGATCGCGCAGTTTTGTAGTAAGTCGCCCAATTTTGAGCATCGGGGCGCGATCGCCATTGGGGACGGCTGACTTCTAATGTCATAACTGGTGCGATCGCTCCATAATTTTGTACGGATACAATGATTGAAACATCTGTCACCAAGATATCTTGGTCGAAACTCCGTTGAGCAGATGCTCTAGCGGCTGCTTCCGCCCTCCTGAGAACGGTTTCGTAGTTTTCATCTGGCAGGCGGTCAATAGCTAGATCAACTCTAGCGGTGTAAGCTCGCACAACATGAGGTGCGATCGCTTCCGTCAAAAACCACGCAGGAACAGTAGATATGAGCAAAACTAATAAAGGAACTATCCGGATTCTTCCGGCAATTTGGCTAATAAATGAAAAGGGAGTGATCGATGATGGTAGGTGAGCAGAAATCTTGCTCATGACCTTCTATCTCCTTAGTGATGATCTGTTATTGAAATTAGGTAAAAGGTATTTTCCGACTTATAAAGGTAATAAAAATTACATTTTAACTTAAGATTCGATCAGAATCACCTAGACTATAAGACATCGGTTAGCTTTGTTTTTTTGGCAAAGCCAACCGCAATTTTAAGACCAGCAAACAATAACTGACAAATAGCGGGATGGCAAATTACTGGGCGATCGCGATTGGCATCAATCAATATCAGTTATTTCAACCTTTAAGTTGTGCCCAAGCGGATGCTGAGGCACTAGAGGATTTTTTGGTGACAGATGCAGGTTTTCTCCCCAAACACTGCCTGCTGATGACGGATACTTCGCCGCCGATTGGGGATAGATCAACTTATCCGACTAAAAAGAATATTTTGCTGCTGTTTGAGGATTTGGCAGCGACAAGTTGGCAACCAGAAGATTATCTGTGGTTATTTTTTAGCGGTTATGCGGTCAACTACAAGGGCAAAGATTACTTGATGCCAGCAGAGGGCAACCCCGAAATGGTGCAAGAGACTGGCATAGAATTGCGATCGCTAATGCAAAGTCTGCAACTTGCTGACTTGAATGTATTGTTACTACTCGATATCAACCGCGCTTTTGGTACTCAAGCGGATGCTCCCGTTGGTGAAGAAACAATAGAATTAGCCCAAGAACTACAACTTGCGACAATTCTTTCTTGTCAACCAGAGCAATTTTCTCATGAAAGTAGCGAACTAGGTCACGGATTCTTTACAGCAGCTTTGTTAGAAGCTTTGCGTTCTGGTAATGGCAGTAATTTGGCAGATTTAGAAAGCTACCTAAGCCTGATCATGCCAAAATTATGTCACCACCACTGGCGTCCTGTCCAAAACCCTGCCACTATCATCCCATCAAGGCAGCAGGTAATCTTGCCAAAATTGGCAATGGAAAGCGACTTGCAAGCAGAACCGGTGATTTATCCCGAAGAATCCTTTGCTGTTGCTCTTGCGGCTCCTCCCCTCGACGATTACCCTAAAACTTCAGCAGAACGGCGCAGATGGGGAGAAGCTACTGTGAACTCCTCCCAACAGGTGAAGGCTCGCAAGGTCGAAAAGTCTAAAGGTCAACAAGTCCAAGAGTCAGCTACCGGCTTAGTTTCCCAGCCAATGGCAGAAACTTCTTTAGGAGTGAATCCAAGCGGAAGATTTATCCCCAATTCCTCTAAAGGTTACGTCTCTCGATTGCCATCGAATCAGCCAAGCATCCCTTTTTGGAAACAGTTTATTTTATGGGGCGGAGGCAGCTTGCTTGTAGCAGGTTTAATCGCCGTAGTTTTTCTCCGTAATCAAGAAACTTTTAAAATTAAGCAAATATCAAGCACATCACCTAATGCTACTGCAAGCGATCGCACTCCACCAGTTAGACTTAAAAATCAATCTAGTGCCCAAATAACTTCTAGTTCCGAGTCAAAAAATCGGAATCAAGCAGTATTAGACCTGGCGAAAATGTCGCTTAGACAAACTCAAGCTAGCGATTTGAGCATGGCGATCGCAACAGCCCGGAAAATTCAACCCGGTGAACCACTTTACGATCAAGCTCAGGAGAATATTAAGATTTGGAGTCAGATGATTTTAGATTTAGCAGAGGGACGTGCTAAACAAAGACAGTATGCTAGCGCTATTGCTGCTGCTCGATTAATCACCAAAGATGAAGCTCCCTATGCCAAAGCACAAGCTGCAATTAACCTGTGGCGGTTAGAGGGCAAGCAGTATGTAAGTAACAAAACTCTTTTAGATGCAGCAAATGCCTTAATCAAGTCTGGACAGGCATCTACCTACAATCGTGCGATCGAAGTTGCGAAAAAAGTACCACCAGATCAACCTGGCTTCGATACTGCCCAAAAATCGATCAATAAATGGAGTGAGAAAATTTTAGACCTGGCCAAGCGTCGCGCCACCGAAGGAGAACTTAATACCGCAATTGCGACGGCTGCTTTAGTGCCAGAGGAGACAGGCGCTTACGAAGATGCTCAGGATGCCATCCAAAAATGGCAAAAAAAATAGTAGAAAAATAGTTAGGAGTTAAAAGTTAAAAGTTAGGAGTTAGGAGTTAGAAGTTTGGAGTTTGGAGTTAGAAGTTTTAATTCCTCACTCATCACTCCTCACTCCTCACTTTTCCCTCAGCAGTACTGTGATACATCTTCGCCACATTCGTCGGC
Organism: Nostoc favosum CHAB5714; assembly: GCF_020829495.1. Taxonomy (GTDB): domain Bacteria; phylum Cyanobacteriota; class Cyanobacteriia; order Cyanobacteriales; family Nostocaceae; genus Nostoc; species Nostoc favosum. The sequence goes on from NZ_JAIVFQ010000002.1 coordinate 267,983, forward strand.
TAGATAGCACATTGCTCGGAAACGCAAACCAACCACTTCTTCATATAAGGGGTTGAGCTTGCACATGGGCGGAATGTGAAACAAGGTTTTCCCAAATAATTTGACATCTCGCTCAAAGGGACACTGAGATGGAATCAGCTTACACAAACGGTGAGCTAGTTGGCGATCGCGGACTTGAATGTTTTCTAAACGCTGCCGTAGGGGTTGGAGAATATCCCAGTAAGGCTTGGAAACAGAACGGTTTAGCTGGGTTACTTGATGGTCACTAGTCTCTGCTTGATTGATTGATACCCAGCTTGCCAGAAAAATCTTTTTTGTGGTATTGTCGAATACCTTCATGGTTAATCCTCTGTGTTGTTGAGGTTATTCATCTTTTGAATGAATATATACAACGTGGCAACGAACTTTCCCGGAAAAATCGCGTTCTGACTGCGATATAATGTAATACCTGATTAGCCACTTAAGTCAGAACCTAATTTATTACTACGTCAAGTTAATCGCAATTTTCTGGGGATCGGTAGTGTAATATTACGATCTTGTTCATAACTTGATGTAGTTTAAATTTTAATAAAGACATCCGTCATTGGATAGGTTTTATTGTAACATTTACAGAACTTAATATTAGATATTTTTGAGAACATTTTTGCTAAGTATAAATATCAGTAATACCCTAGCAGGCGTCTTTCCTTCCCGTATTCTTACTTCCCCACGTAAGTGCGTCCTGTTCATTGCTGGCTGAATACTGTAGAAGTAGAGAGAAGTCTGTAGATGCTACTGCGGCTGAAAGCCAGGTAGGTTGGCTTCCTCAGTAGATGCAGAGCCGATATTCATGAAACATCGGTCGTCGCCAACTCTCGGTAAAGAAAGTGATTTTTCTCCAATTTGCAATCTATAGCGTCTTAGGGCTAACTTATCTGGGGTTAGCATTGGGCTACATTCCTGGTTTACGCATGAACCGCGCCACCATCGCTTTGGTCGGTTCTGCATTTTTAATTGCTTTAGGTGTTCTGAATTTACAGGAAGCATGGCAGGCTATTGAGGCCAATACCATCGTATTTCTGTTGAGCATGATGGTAGTTAATGCCAACCTATCCTATGCAGGGTTTTTTAGGCGATCGCTGTCGGTGATATTGAGTATCACTCGCAGTCCTTTAGGTTTGTTGATTGCTTTAACTTTTGGTAGTGGTATTCTCTCCGCCTTTTTTCTCAATGACACTCTGGCGCTGATTTTTACACCCTTAACCTTGAGCCTGACACTAGCTTTGGGTTTAAATCCGATTCCTTATTTACTAGCGATCGCAGGTGCAACTAATATAGGCTCGGTAGCAACTTTGAGCGGTAATCCCCAAAATATCCTGATTGGCTCCTTTTCAGGTATCTCCTATCTAGATTTTTTGCGTGTATTGACCCCAGTTGCCCTAGTAGGCTTGGTAATTCAAGTAATATTACTGTGGCTACTTTACCCAGATGTCCGCTCAGTCAAACCTTGCCAACAGGTAACAGTTGGCAATCAACGTATTTTTAAACCCTTATTTAAAAAAACATTAGTCATTACAATTGGGTTACTAATTGCATTTACTATCGGTTTACCGTTAGGGGAGTCTGCTTTAGTTGCTGCTAGCTTGTTGCTAATCACTCGGCGGATTAAACCGCAACGCATTTTGCAAAAGGTAGATTGGAATCTGCTGGTAATGTTTTCTGGATTGTTTATCCTGACACGAGTCACGCAAAAGTTGAATTTGCTCCAGCCATTTACCCATGCAATCAACTCTGCTGCGAGTTTTTTGGGTGTAACTGTTGTTTTATCTAACTTAATTTCTAATGTGCCTGCTGTACTTCTGCTGCATCCCCTAGTTCCTCCAGGTGACACTAAGTATTGGCTATTGTTGGCAGCTGGATCAACTTTGGCTGGTAATTTGACATTGTTTGGTTCAGTTGCCAACTTGATAGTTGTAGAAGCTGCTGCTGATTTAGGTTACAAGCTAACTTTTTGGGAACATCTAAGGTTTGGAGCGCCGTTAACAGTGTGTACTTTAGTTCTAGTATACCTCTGGGTTCATTGAGAAACCATAAAATTTAATACAACAAGAAACCATATACTCATCTACAAAAACTAACGTGTCTAGGGATGAGTGTAGAACAGATTGCTCAACAACTCAATGTTGATGTAGAAGCTGTTCAGCTTGCCGCACAGCAGAGTGCATAGAAGTAAGCGCAGGCTTTTTGACAGTAAGTTTTACAACTTTTTTTTGGGACTAGTTTTTTGCAATGATTTTTCTCTCAATCTCACGCCAAAGCGCAAAGACGTTAGAAAAATTCTACGTCTCTGCGCCTCTGTGTTAGGACTTACGCAAGAAACCTCTTAAACTCCTATTCCTCCGTGTCGCGCCAGTTGCTTCAAGTCGGGGAACCCGCCCAACGCACTGGCTTCTTTGCGTCCTCTGTGGTTCGACTTTCCGTTACCTGTGCGTAAGTCCTGTGTGTGAAATTTTTACCTTAAATTCCCTACGATGCTACCTGAGCAGCAGTCCGAGTCCGCCGTCTTCTGCCATCGGCAACTTTCACAGGTGGCTCATCAGGAATTTGCATCAACAAAGTCACAGATGGCTGACATTGCAATTCTCGACGGATGGAACGTTGCAATTCTCGTTCTAAAGTTCCTTGCAATCCACCCCAGTCTATATCTGCTACTTGACCTTCGCCAGGAGCAAATTCTGTCCAGCGCACAGTGAGAATTTCTTCAATCCGTTGTTTTACCCAGGTTTGTAGGAGCGATCGCTCTACACTTGTAACTACACCCCGTAGGTGAGTTTCTGGTTTTGCCAACAGTTTACCATTCCAATCAATGGCAGCTGCGATCGTAATAATGCCTTCTGAAGCCATGCGTTGCCGTTCTTGTAAAACTTTGGCACTTACCATACCCGAACTAGTAGTATCCACCAATTCGATACCAGATGGCACTTTACCAGCGACGCGAATAGCATCTTCAGTCAGTTCGACAATATCACCATTCTGAATAATGATCATGTTTTCTGCGGGAATGCCCATACTCTGAGCCGTTTCTGCGTGCTTCACTAGCATCCGATGTTCGCCGTGAAATGGCACAAAGAACTTGGGTCGAGTTAAGGCAATCATCAGCTTTTGTTCTTCCTGACAGCCGTGACCGGATACGTGAATCCCTTTATCCCGCCCATAGACCACTTTTGCACCCTGAATCATCAATTTATCAATGGTGTTGACTACTGCGATCGTATTTCCGGGAATTGGGTTAGCAGAGAATACTACCGTATCTCCTTCGCGGATTTTGATGTGAGGATGTTCTTTGTTGGCAATGCGGGTCATTGCTGCCATCGTTTCACCCTGAGAACCTGTAGTTAAAATCAGTACTTTTTCATCAGGTAGATTGCGGACTGCGTGCAATGGTTGCAGCAGATTATCTTCACACTTGATGTAACCTAAATTACGGGCATGAGCAATCAAGTTCAGCATCGAACGCCCCACAATCGTCACTACACGGTTTTGCTTCTTGGCGATATCCAAAATCATGTTGATGCGATGCACGCTGGAAGCAAAGGTAGTGACAAATAATCGCCCAGTGGCTTGACTAAATACTCTCTCAAGATTGGGATAAACTGAACGTTCCGAAGGTGTAAACCCTGGTATCTCAGCGTTAGTAGAATCACTAAGGAGGCAAAGAACGCCTTTTTCACCATGTTCTGCTAACCGTTGCAAGTCAAACTTTTCCCCATCCACTGGGGTATGGTCAATTTTAAAATCCCCTGTGTGAATGACTACACCAAGGGGAGTATGAATGGCAACAGTAAAACTATCAGCAATGGAGTGGGTATTACGGATATATTCAACTAAAAAGTTTTTGCCAATCCGCACCACATCGCGTGGTAGAACTGTTCTGATTTCTGTGCGATCGCGGACTCCAGCTTCTTCTAATTTACCCTCTAGCATTGCCATTGCTAGTCTGGGCCCATAAATCACGGGGATATCAAATTGCTTAAGATGGAAAGCAATTCCGCCAATATGGTCTTCATGACCGTGAGTAACGATCATCCCTTTAATTTTGTGGCGATTTTCCCGCAGATAGGTCGTATCTGGCAGAACAATATTTACTCCATGCATCGCCTCTGTGGGAAAAGCCAATCCTGCATCTAACAGGATAATTTCATCATCATACTCAAAAAGACAGGTATTTTTCCCAATTTCGTGCAAACCGCCCAAAGGAATAATTTTCAAGGCGGAATTATTAGCTTCGTTTTTAGCCATTTTCTCCTTAGATTGTTACTTGTGGTTAATTTAGTTGATAGTTAACGAACTTATATTTAAGACAACATTATTTGTTTCTTAATTCAGTCCCAAAGCAATCAAGTTTTAATTGAAGATTTCAATTTTTTATTCAATAAAATCGACTGTACACTGAAGAATTTATAGTATGTCTATCAGTCCTAGCACAGATTTTTAAATTGCAACTTATGAACAATTATGAACATTGTTTATATGTATCTTTAGAAAGTAGCCGATTAACAGCGCTTAACCAGATGGTGACTAGATTAAACTAAGTTCTTTCAGAACCGCTTCTAACTTTTGACTTACTTCTAAATCAGCTTCACATAGGGGCGGACGAGTTAAACCAACCTCCCAACCTTGAAGTTTCAGTGCTTTTTTCACTGGAATGGGGTTTGAAGTGAGAAATAAAGCTTTAAATAACGGGAAGAGTTGGAGATGAATATTGCTGGCTACCTCAATTTTCCCCGCCCTAAAAGCTTGAATCATCTGCTGTAGTTGGTTTCCTACCAGATGAGAAGCCACACTTACCACGCCCTTTGCCCCGATCGCTAACAAGGGCAAAGTCATGTAATCATCACCAGAGTAGATGTCAAATTCTTTTGGTGTCAAGCGACGAATTTCGCTTGCCTGATCTATACTACCAGTGGATTCTTTAATCCCGACAATATTGCTAACCTCAGCTAACCGGGCAACTGTTTCTGGCTGAAGGTTTTGTCCGGTACGACCAGGTACATTGTATAACAACAACGGTAAGTCGGGACAGGCTTGTGCTATCGCCTGAAAGTGCGCTTCCAATCCCGCTTGTGGCGGTTTGTTGTAATAAGGGACAACTTGTAAGGAACCGTGTACTCCTATTTTAGACGCTTTTTGGGTGGCTGCGATCGCTTCTTTGGTGGAATTTGAACCACAACCTGCGATTACCTTGGCTTTTCCTGCCACGGAGTGCAATACCTCGACAAACAGCTGGTACTCCTCATCCCAACTTAGGGTAGGGGATTCCCCGGTTGTGCCGCACACCACCAATGTATCTGTTCCGTTGTTAGCTAGATGTGCTGCCAGTTCTGCCGCTACATCATAATCTACACTACCGTCTGCTTTAAACGGCGTAATCATAGCGGTTAAAACATTGCCAAAATCTCCCACCCTGTTTTCACTCCTGATTACCCATGTTTTTATATCTTGGTGGTTTTCTATTGTAATAACCTATGTGCAAATTTCTTTCAACAGTAATTTGCACATTTTCTCTTTTTCATTAGTTGTTTCTTTTTACTAATGACTAGCTTGAAACGTAAGCTTTAGCAGGTTTGAGTAGATTTTTTTCTACCAGCAATTCGGCGATTTGTACTGCATTTAATGCTGCGCCTTTGCGGATTTGGTCACCACACAACCATAATTCCAAGCCACAGGGATGAGAAATATCTTGACGAATTCTTCCCACTAAAACTTCATCTTTACCAGTTGCTTCAATTGGCATCGGAAAATGGTTAGTTTCCCAATCTTCTACCAACTTCACTCCAGGGGAGGAATTTAAAATTTCTCTGGCTTCCTCTGCACTAAAGGGAGTCTCAAATTCTAAATTAATGGCTTCTGAGTGGGCCCGGAGTACGGGAACCCGTATACAGGTTGCAGTGATTCTGATTTGCTGCGTACCAAATATTTTTCGGGTTTCGTTGACCATTTTCATTTCTTCCTCACAATAACCCAAATCGTTTAATGGTGAGTTATGCGGGAATAAATTAAATGCCAGTGGGTAAGGCAATACCTCAGCAACTGGCGGCTGTCCTTGTAGTATAGCGCTTGTTTGCCTTTTGACTTCTGCCATTGCTCTAGCACCAGCACCACTAGCAGATTGGTAGGTTGCGGCTACGATGCGTTGCACTGGTTTTATTTTATGCAATGGCCAGACTGCCACAGCCATTAAAATTGTCGTACAGTTGGGGTTGGCAATAATGCCTTGGTGATTAGCTGCGGCTTGTGGATTCACCTCTGGCACTACTAAGGGAACTTCCGGGTTCATCCGAAAGGCACTGGAGTTATCAATTACCACTGCACCCTTTTCGACGGCTATTGCTGCCCAAGCTTTGGATGTGGAACCACCCGCACTAGCTAGTACTATATCCACATTTTCAAAGGCGCGATCGCTCACTGCCTCTATTGGTATATTTTCCCCTTTAAAGCGCAGCGATCGACCTACACTCCGCTCTGATGCCAATAACTTCAAGTCAGCAATTGGAAAATTACGGATTTCTAATAATTCCAGCAACTCTGTGCCAACGGCACCAGTCGCACCCAAAATAGCTACACGATAGGATTTAGACAAACTCACTTCCTCCTTTAAGAGGTTTTTTTGCAATTTGGAACAGTTGAAGATTTATTTATATTTAAATGGCGATCGTACTCTCTAGATGCATTTTGAATAAATTTAGATTTTTCTGTAATTTAGTCTATACTCTGTTGATTTCTAAATATTGAATACATTTATTTTCTTGGTTATTTAAAAATTTAAGTTATGTTGCACTCTACAACAATGGTTACCCCATTTTCCATCGATTTCAACTATATATTATTATACAACAAACAGCCATTTAACAGAAAACTGGAGATATCTGCACTTAGGCGTTTCATAGGCATCTCACTTGTAATGCGACCGAACGTCTTAGTTTCAAAGTTGCTTACCAAAATGATAAATATACTATGATCGAAGCGGATAAAACCAGCACAGTATAAAACTGAGCTATACGGTTAGGTAATAGATGCGCTCTTGTACCACAACTTAATAATAGCTAGGCTCAATACTATAACTTTAACTTGGGAGTACTAACCAGTCGCTGAGAACAAGGATATCACGGCGTTAGCCCACTGAATAATTAATTCCTAAGTTTCAGAGGGAGTGGGGAGTGGGGAGTGGAGATGAGGGAGCAGGGGGAGAAAGAATAACTAATGCAATGCCCAATGCCCAATGCCCCATGCATGCCCCATGCCCTATTCCCAATGCCCCCATTAACTAAATTGTTATGAAGGTAAAATGTCAAGTCCTTGGTGATTGGCAGTAAACTGGATCTTTGCCCCAGGACAAACATCCATCCTTGGATGTCATAAAGCCTTTTGGCATCCCATTCCCTTAAGACACATCAAGCCATAAACGCAAACAATTATTGCATCTTGTGTGTACTTGGAGTATAAAATACCAGAAAACTAGAGACGAAGCATGAAAGTTACCCAGGAAAAACTTCCCGCCAGCCAAATTGGCCTGGAAATAGAGATTACGCCGGAAATTACCAAGCAAACTTACGAACAGGTCATTAAAAACTTAGCGAGTACTGCCAATATTCCTGGGTTTCGTAAAGGCAAAGTGCCTCGGCCAATATTGCTACAACGGCTGGGTACAACTCGTATCAAGGCAGCAGCGCTGGAAGAACTAATTCAAGACGGCATTGAGCAAGCGGTTAAACAAGAAGCTATCCCGGCAATAGGTCAGCCGCAATTGCGCTCCTCCTTTGAGGATTTAATTAAGAATTATGAACCTGGAAAACCTCTGACAATTTTGGCTGCTGTCGATGTAGAACCAGAAGTAAATTTAGTTCAGTACACTGATTTACAAGCTAAGGCTGAAGAAGTCAAGTACGATCCAGAACGAGTAGACGCAAACCTTGACAAGGAACGTCAAGAATTGGCGACATTGATTCCTGTGGAAGGACGTGCAGCCCAAATCGGTGATATTGCCGTAGTCGATTTTAAAGGTGTATTCTCCAAAGTCGAGGGCGAAGACGAAACAGCTGAACCAGAACCGATTCCCGGAGCCGAAGCAACTGATTTTCAAGTTGAGTTGCAGGAAGATAAGTTTATTCCAGGCTTTATTTCGGGAATAGTGGGGATGAATCCTGAAGAAACCAAAGAAATTGCGGCACAGTTCCCAGATCCTTATGCTAATGAAGATTTAGCTGGAAAAGCGGCAACTTTCACAGTGACCCTCAAAGAACTGAAGGAAAAGGAACTACCAGAAGTAAATGACGATTTCGCCCAAGAAATCAGCGATTTTGAAACCTTAGAGGAGTTACGCGCTTCTTTGGTAGAGCAATATCAAAAAGAGGCGGACGACAAAACAAAAACAAATAAACAGGAAGCGTTGTTAACAGAACTGCTCAAGCACGTAGAAGTTGACTTACCAGCAACCATGATTGAGCAAGAAGTGGATGCAATGCTAACGCAAACAGCAATGCGTCTGTCTCAGCAGGGATTAGATGTGAGGAAGTTGTTTACTACAGATATTATTCCTCAATTGCGGGAGCGATCGCGCACTGAGGCAATTGAACGCATCAAACGCTCTTTGTCATTGCGTGAAGTCGGTAAACGCGAATCTATCCAGGTAACACCAGAAGAAATTGCAACCAGAGTCACAGAACTTTTGGAACAGTACCCAGAGGAGCAAGACGTTGATGAAGATAAACTGCGCTCAATCGTGGAAAACGAACTATTAACCGAAAAAACCATCGATTGGCTCTTAGAACACTCTTCAGTTGAACTTGTACCCGAAGGCTCCTTGAATCCCATAGAGGAAACAGAAGCCGCAGAATCAGATGCTAATGCTGATGCTGATGCTGATGCACCTCAGACAGAGGAAGAAACCAGCGAAACTTCGACAGAAGTCACAGAAGAATAATTAAAAATCCCACAGCCATGAGTTCACCAGTTCTGAGTTAAAGTACTGGTGAAATGGGTAAGGTAAGGGAGATGAGGGAGCAGGGGGAGCAGGGGGAGCAGGGGGAGCAGGGGAGGCAGGGGGAGAAGAACTATTAATTATTGTCCAATGCCCAATAGTTCTCTTCTTAGGCAACGCCTTCGGCTTCTCTACGAGACGCACTCGCGTTCGCTCAGTACAAGTGCCCAATGCCCCATGACTCTTGACTCCTCAAAACTCAGTAATAAAGGCAGAATAATTCAAGAATTAATGAATTTTCAGCAAATTGTGACACATGTTATCGCCTGAGCTTGATACTGTGTTACACGAGAGGAAATTATATGAGGCATAATGGTTAACACGTACCTATAAAAATCCCATTCGTCGAAAAGGCAGCATCTGCTGCTGAAACATTTGTCCTAAATTATCGTCAAAGAAAGCTTGTATGCTTGTATCGCAGTCGGGAAATAACCCCATCAGCAACCAAAGTCGAATAAACATTAACTCCCAGTTGAACAGCCCTAGCAACATCGTGCCGATGGTGGTGGAACAGTCTGGCATGGGAGAAAGGGCTTTCGACATCTACTCCCGCCTGCTGCGAGAGCGGATTATCTTTTTGGGAACGCCAATAGACGATACCGTAGCCAACTCAATTGTGGCTCAGTTGTTATTCCTAGACGCCGAAGACTCAGAAAAAGACATCCAACTGTATGTTAATTCTCCCGGTGGCTCGGTCTACGCAGGCATGGCAATCTATGATACAATACAGCAAATTCGCCCTGATGTTGTTACCATCTGTTTTGGATTAGCCGCGAGCATGGGGGCATTTTTGTTGACAGCAGGGGCTGCCGGTAAGCGAATGTCTCTGCCCGACTCGCGGATTATGATTCATCAACCACTTGGTGGCGCTCAAGGTCAAGCCATTGACATTGAAATTCAAGCCAGAGAAATTCTTTACATTAAGGCTAAGTTGAATGAGTTAATGGCTCATCATACTGGTCAACCTATAGAAAGAATTGAAGCAGATACTGAGCGCGACTTTTTTATGTCGGCAGAAGAGGCGAAGAATTACGGTTTGATTGATCAGGTCATTTCCAGGCAAAATCTTCCCACAGCAGGGGAAAACGTCACCATTCTGAAATAAGAGGCTGGTATGTCTAAGTACGACTCCCATTTAAAATGTTCGTTTTGCGGCAAGTCTCAAGAGCAGGTGCGTAAATTAATCGCGGGGCCGGGAGTCTACATCTGCGATGAATGCGTTGACTTGTGTAATGAAATACTAGACGAGGAGTTACTCGATACCAATGGTGCGGCAGCACAACCGGCACCAAGAGCAGAACCACCTCAAAAACGGCGTACCCAATCTTCTAGTATTTCGTTTAATCAAATACCCAAGCCAAGAGAGATTAAAAAGTATCTAGACGAACACGTTATTGGTCAAGACGAAGCCAAAAAAGTCCTGTCAGTAGCCGTTTACAATCACTATAAACGGTTGGCAGTGATTCAGTCTAAAACCAGTGGCAAAGCTGCGGCAGATGATGCTGTAGAACTGCAAAAGTCCAACATTTTGTTGATTGGCCCGACTGGTTGCGGCAAAACTCTCTTAGCGCAAACCCTAGCGAAAATCCTGGATGTACCCTTTGCCGTCGCTGATGCTACGACGCTGACAGAAGCGGGATATGTGGGAGAAGATGTGGAAAATATCTTGCTGCGACTGTTGCAAGTGGCAGATTTGGATATAGAGGAAGCGCAGCGAGGAATTATCTACATTGATGAAATTGACAAAATTGCTCGCAAGAGTGAGAACCCGTCAATTACCCGCGATGTTTCTGGCGAAGGTGTGCAGCAAGCCTTGCTGAAAATGTTAGAGGGAACGATCGCCAATGTACCACCCCAAGGAGGGCGCAAGCATCCCTATCAAGACTGCATCCAGATTGATACAAGTAATATTTTGTTCGTCTGTGGTGGTGCTTTCGTAGGCTTAGAAAAGGTTGTGGATCAGAGAGTTGGCAAAAAAGCAATAGGCTTTGTGCAACCTGGAGAAGGCCAATCGAAGGAAAAACGGGCAGCAGATACTCTCCGCCATTTAGCACCAGATGATCTAGTAAAATTTGGCATGATTCCCGAATTTATTGGGCGCGTGCCAATGGTAGCAGTAGTAGATCCGCTAGATGAAGAAGCGTTGATGGCGATTCTCACCCAACCACGCAGCGCCTTAGTGAAGCAGTACCAAAAACTGCTGAAGATGGATAATGTCCAGTTAGATTTTAAACCAGATGCTTTACGAGCGATCGCTCAAGAAGCCTACCGTCGTAAAACTGGTGCTAGAGCATTACGCGGTATTGTCGAAGAACTGATGCTGGATGTTATGTACGAGTTACCATCTCGTAAGGATGTGACACGCTGTACAGTTACAAGGGAAATGGTCGAGAAGCGATCGACTGCCGAACTGATAATACATCCATCTTCACTGCCGAAACCAGAATCAGCCTAATAGTCATTAGTCATTGGTCATTAGTCATTGGGCAAAAACTAAGGAATAATAACTATGTACCAAGGACAAATGACTAATGACAACTGACAAAGGATTAATGACTAATGCCTTATATTAATGTTCGTGGCGTTGAGCATTACTACGAATGGGTGAAAAAACCATCTGGTTCTTTGGTGAAACCAGTGATGATTTTCATGCACGGTTGGGCTGGTTCGGCTAGATATTGGCAAAATACTGCTGATGCTTTATCGAAGCAATTTGATTGTTTACTGTACGATATGCGGGGATTTGGTCGTTCTGGTGGGAAGCCAACCATAGCCGAAGCAAGTGAAGCTGTTGCCGAATCTGAGTCCCCCCAGGAAGAATCAGAGGCAATCAGAGAGTTAACCTATGAATTAGAGGAATACGCTGATGATTTGGCAGCTTTGTTAGATGGGTTGCATCTTCAGCGTGTTTATATCAATGCTCACTCGATGGGCGCGTCTGTTGCTACTTTATTTTTTAACCGCTACCCCCAACGAGTGGAACGAGGAATTTTAACCTGTAGCGGTGTTTTTGAGTACGATGAAAAATCCTTTAGTGCCTTTCATAAATTTGGTGGCTATGTAGTAAAATTTCGTCCCAAGTGGTTAAGCAAAATTCCATTTGTTGACCAGATGTTTATGGCTAGATTTCTGCATAGTTCAATACCACATTCTGAGCGTCAAGCTTTTTTGCAAGATTTTCTCGAAGCAGATTACGATGCAGCTTTGGGTACAATTTTTACTTCAGTCAGTAAGGCTCAAGCTGAAGTGATGCCGCAAGAGTTTGCCAAGCTGACAGTACCGACTCTACTCGTGGCGGGGGAGTATGACAAGATTATTCCAGCCGAGATGGGGCGTCAAGCAGCTGCACTGAGTGACAAAGTGGAATTTGTGATGATTCCCAACACAGCCCATTTTCCGATGTTGGAAGATGCTCCAACCTACTTGCAAGGGGTACAAAAGTTTTTGCAAATTAACACCCTAGAGCCGCAAGGGAGTTAACTTATTTTTCGGGCATTGCTGATTGAAAGTATGAATTACCCTCATGCAAAGGCGAGGCAGTGCGTTGGGCGGGTTTCCCGACTTGAAGCAACTGCCGTCGCAAAGAATTGTTCTTTAGTCATATCGAAAAATGTCATTGCAGGTTTGAAAAGGTTGAGGTGCAATGCTAGTTACAGTATTTATCTCCAGGGACAATTCTCTCCAGATAAACAAACGGCACTCTTACCTAAGCTTGTTTGAGGAGTGTCGGTAAGACAAAAGAATTCTAATGCATCTCCACCTGCATTCACACCAAAGTCATCTACAGATCCATCAGGTACAGTTGCTAATCGTCGAACATAGTAAAATGTATTACCAACTAACCTGTAGCCGATAACACCCTGAGTAAGTCCATCTGTAACACAATCGGGTGTTTGTATTTTAGGTGCGGAGAATTGAGCTAGGGCAACGAATTGCTTTGAAAAAAAGCCAAAGAAAAGCGTTAGAACTATTACAAAACTAGTAATCCATAAACCAGTTGATCTTTTAATTTTGAGCATGGTTAAAACCTTTTATGTTTATACGGTATTAGAGGATGTTTGAAAAGTATTTTTGGTAACATCTAAGCCTCGGAAATATAACCCCCTTAGCTCCCTTCTCTACAAGGGAATGGGGGTTTCAAAGCATCTCTTTGCTTGCCTAAGACAGGCTGACACCAACGGGGAGAGGTTTGGAAAGGGGTTTATAGTATACTTTAGGACTTTTCAAACATCCTCTTAGAAAGTCTTGATGAACTTCACAATATACTTTTAGTTGCTATTTAATCAATGAACTTTTAAAAAAGTTAATTATGTATCGTGCTGAAATACGTGGTGCGATTCGTTCTGGATAAACCCATTATTGAGACACTCGTTACCTGCTTTTGCGTCACGGTCAGTTCCAAAATGTTATTTTCGGATAGCCTGCACAAATTCGGCAATAGCGTCGTACTGGTCAGGATGTCCGATATATTGCAGCAACAAAGCTGGGTCTAAATTCGGGAAGAAACCACTACGGTTTACTTCTTCATACTCGCCAGTCGCATTTAAACGGAATATCTTTATCTGGTCAGATTTCCAGAACCAAACTTCAGGCGCTTTCTTGGGTTTGTATAACTCTTTTCGATTAATGGTGCCACTAGTAACAATAACTTCAATAACAATGTCTGGCGTTTCTTTATTGCTACCAATACAGTAAGATTCATCTGGTGTGCCAGAAGCATACCCAGGTTCTTCTAGAGTAAAACCTCCACGACCGTAGAACCGGATTCCTAACTCTCTCATGTAAGCTTCTAGCAAGTAGCTGAGAGTTCTTTTCACGTACTCATGTTTTTCACCAATGGGCGACATAATTTCTAATATTTCTGACAAATAGAAGAGTCGGACATTGCGGTTGTCTTTTAACTGTGCCTCAATACCTTTAAATTCTTCCCAAGAAACATCAGCCACGGTCACTAGTTTCTCTTGTATGGGATGGTCTAGAAGTGGGATACTCATATTGCCTCTTAACAATTCCTTTATTGGATGATTGACAGCAACTTTGCCTGGTACGTAGTAAGCAGAAAGGGTGCTTAAAACAAGGACTAAAGTCCTTACTACAAACTTATTTACCTATCAAAGTTGGTGTGGTCAAGTACTAGGACTGCTATAGTAAACAGCAGATATATATCTACTTGATTGCTTCCAGCAAACCAGCGTAGGGTTGCATTTCCACAATCATAATCCTGAGTTATTTGTTAAATGTGTCCGCTTATGTCATTCTTCCCCTCTCTTCACCATTTTTAGGTTAACTCAAACCCAGTTCTCGTTTTAGCAAGTTAATCGAGTTAGTACCGATATAATTTTCAACCTTAATCAGCTTTGGTGGACGAATAATATCTTCATCGGCTGCTTGCACGGCTGCTTGGACTGCCATAAAACTGGCTTGATCGCTTATGATTACCTCAGCCCGTTTAACCATAGCTTGAAGTTTATAAGCATCTTTTGGTTGCGAAGTCATCACCAGTAGTTCATCCCCTCGCAGACCGTGGAGGATGACTTCTGCTGCTCGTGCAATCCCGGAACTGAGGCTAACTATGCCTACACAGTTTTCTTTTGGTAGGGTTTTCAATAGGCTGAGTTCTTTGCTGTAGTCGTAGATATCCAGAGGAATTACCCGTGCAGCTTTAGGAGCTGCGATCGCTTCCACATTACTGATAAAATACCGACTTGTGACTACTGTCGCAGAGGTAGTTTTATCTAACACAGCTGTTAATTCTTCCATTGCTACCAACTGGACTGGTATTTTTAGCGATCGCTCTAATTCATAAACCATCAACTCACCAGCACCCATGTCATAAGATGGAACTGCAACCAGTACCCGCGCACTACAACGTAAGCGCCAGTCAATTTCCGCTAAAAATAGCTCTCTGGCTTGATTGAGTGAACATCCTTGGGTGAGCAAATCATCGAGTGCTTTCTGGACAACTTGATATGCATCAGGATTTTGTTTGAGTATTGGTGATTGCAGTCTACTACCGCCCTCATGACCTTGGGGACGAACATAAATTCCTGAACCAGCCATACTTTCAACAAATCCGTCTTCTTCTAGTTGACGGTAAACTTTACTAATGGTATTGCGGTGTAATCCAGTTTGCATTGCTAATGCCCTTGTGCTTGGCAATTTGTAAGCAGGGGGATATTGCCGAGAAGCGATCGCAAACCGGATTTGATTAAACAGCTGGGTTGATGCGGGAATTTCGCTGTCTGGCTGAATACGGAATTGAATCATCAGCAAACCTCCTGAATACTGAGTGGGGAGAGACGCGATTAATCGCATCTGTACAGAGTGGGGAGTATTTAAGTGTTGCTTTCCTACTCAGCACTTTTAACTCAACACTCTTTTACTGACCAGCTACATTTGCTACATGTCAAATATTTTATTTACACATGAAGTTTTTCTGGTACAAATTTTTAATGCGCTCTTATTGGTAATTGATAATTTAAATGGAAATGACCTGGGCATACTGGCATAGTTATATCAAATAAACACACGGCTAATCATACAGCACTGGTAAAAATTATTATGACAGAGCAAGCAATAATTACCACAACGGTTAATCTTTTGCAAGATAATATTCAAGTATCTGCTTATTTGGCAGAGCCAAAAGAATCTGGATCTTACCCAGGAGTCGTTGTATTACAAGAGATTTTTGGTGTCAACGTTCACATTCGGGATGTTACAGAACGGATTGCCAAACTTGGGTATGTAGCAATTGCACCTGCACTTTTTCAACGGACTGCTCCTGGTTTTGAAACCGGATACACACGCGAAGATATTGAAACGGGCAGAGGCTACGCCATGCAAACTCAAGCCTCAGAGTTATTGAGCGATATTCAAGTAGCAATTGACCACCTCAAAAGTCTGCCTCAAGTCAAAAAAAATGGCTTTGGCTGTATTGGCTTCTGCTTTGGCGGTCATGTCGCATATCTTGCAGCTACCTTACCAGATATTAAAGCTACAGCTTCCTTCTATGGTGCTGGAATTAGCACTCGCACACCAGGAGGTGTAGCTCCCACTGTTACCCGCACCAGAGAAATTCCAGGCACTCTCTATGCCTTCTTTGGCACAGAAGATGCTAGCATCCCACCCGAACAAGTAGATGAGATTGAAGCAGAGTTAGAAAAATATAAAATTCCTCATCGTGTGTTTCGCTACGATGGAGCTGATCACGGATTTTTCTGTGACCGTCGTGCCAGTTATAATCCTAAAGCTGCTGCTGATGCTTGGGAGCAAGTCAAACAACTCTTTAGTCAACTGAATTAGTCATTAGTCATTAGTCATTAGTCATTAGTCATTAGTGAATAATAAACGACAAGTGACTAATGACAATCTAAACTCCAGTTGCACCATATCAAATAACAATTAATCTCCAAAAGTCATGAATTCCGAATCGAAACTTTCTCAAACAGCTAATTCGCCGTTTACAATGGACGATTTTGCTAAAGCACTAGAAAAACACGACTACCAGTTTCAAAAAGGACAGGTTGTACATGGCAAAGTGTTCCAACTTGACCATGATGGAGCTTATGTCGATATTGGTGGTAAGTCGTCAGCTTTTTTGCCGCGCGATGAGGCTTCTTTGAGAGCAGTTACCGATTTATCGGAGGTGCTGCCATTGCAAGAGGAAATGCAGTTTTTGATTATCCGAGATCAGGATGCAGAAGGTCAAGTCACCCTTTCTCGAAAGCAGTTGGAAATTCAGCACATCTGGGAACGACTGGCCGAAATGCAGGAAAATGCTCAGACTGTGCAAGTTCGGGTTATGGGTGTAAATAAAGGTGGTGTCACTGTCGATATTCTCTCCTTGCGGGGGTTTATTCCGCGATCGCACCTGGCAGAGCGTGATAATTTAGAAGCACTCAAAGGTCAAAATCTGACTGTAGGCTTTTTGGAAATTAATAAAAACACCAACAAACTCATCCTTTCCCAGCGATTAGCAACTCGTTCTAGCAACTTCAGTTTATTAGAACTAGGTCAACTGGTGGAAGGTAAAGTTACTGGCATCAAACCTTTTGGTGTGTTTGTCGATTTAAATGGAATGGGGGCTTTGCTTCATATCAAGCAGGTAAGCCAAAAATTCATCGACTCTTTAGAAAAGGTATTTCAAGTTGGTCAGCCAATTAAAGCTGTAATTATTGACTTGGATGAGGGTAAAGGGCGGGTTGCTCTTTCTACTAGAGTTTTGGAAAACTTCCCTGGCGAAGTGTTAGAGAATTTTGATGAGGTGATGGCTTCGGCTGAGGCGCGGGCTAATAGAGCTAATAATAAAGCTTCTGAATAGTTTTGAAGTGGGCTGTTTGCACAAAGCGTTTAAATCCCCATCTGAAACAATTTTGAATTTTAAATTTTGAATTGTTAATATTCCCCCTGCATCTACAAAGATGTGGGGGGATTTTAAATTAGAAAAACTTTTTCCAGACTCCTTTCTAGCCTCTGGCTGCAAATGCGGGTAAAACAAGAATTTCAGTCAGCTTCAGATGACTTTCGCTATGAGCCGCAGAATTTATTCTGAGGCGGACGTGTGGGCAATGCCAACATTTTGCAATGATGCAAATACCTGAGTCCAGAAGCTCACATTTGAATCCATTACCCGCCATAGGTTAGAAACCTACGGCTAATAGCGAAAGTCCTCTCAAGAGGACTAAACAATAATTTATCTGACTTCTGGCTGCAAATGCGGGTAAAACAAGAATTTCAGTCAGCTTCAGATGACTTTCGCTATGAGCCGCAGAATTTATTCTGAGGCGGACGTGTGGGCAATGCCAACATTTTGCAATGATGCAAATACCTGAGTCCAGAAGCTCACATTTGAATCCATTACCCGCCATAGGTTAGAAACCTACGGCTAATAGCGAAAGTCCTCTCAAGAGGACTAAACAATAATTTATCTGACTTCTGGCTGCAAATGCGGGTAAAACAAGAATTTCAGTCAGCTTCAGATGACTTTCGCTATGAGCCGCAGAATTTATTCTGAGGCGGACGTGTGGGTAATGCCAACATTTTGCAATGATGCAAATACCTGAGTTCAGAAGCTCACATTTGAATCCATTACCCGCCATAGGTTAGAAACCTACGGCTAATAGCGAAAGTCCTCTCAAGAGGACTAAACAATAATTTATCTGACTTCTGGCTGGAAATGCGGGTAAAACAAGAATTTCAGTCAGCTTCAGATGACTTTCGCTATGAGCCGCAGAATTTATTCTGAAGCGGACGTGTGGGTAATGCCAACATTTTGCAATGATGCAAATACCTGAGTTCAGAAGCTCACATTTGAATCCATTACCCGCCATAGGTTAGAAACCTACGGCTAATAGCGAAAGTCCTCTCAAGAGGACTAAACAATAATTTATCTGACTTCTGGCTGGAAATGCGGGTAAAACAAGAATTTCAGTCAGCTTTAGATGACTTTCGCTATGAGCCGCAGAATTTATTCTGAGGCGGACGTGTGGGTAATGCCAACATTTTGCAATGATGCAAATACCTGAGTTCAGAAGCTCACATTTGAATCCATTACCCGCCATAGGTTAGAAACCTACGGCTAATAGCGAAAGTCCTCTCAAGAGGACTAAACAATAATTTATCTGACTTCATGACTCGCTCACCCCGAAATTTTCAACCTGGATTTTGTTATCACATCACTACTCGCAATACGGTTCGGTTAAGGCAAGAGACGGCGATTTATCGCGTCTTTGCGAACTTTGGATGAATGCGCTGCTAGATACCGAGGCTTTTGCAAGAAATATCGATTCTTCTTCAACGATTCTAACCCAGGCCAATACTGCGTAAGTTTTGCCTAAAAAATAACTCCAATGTAGGTTGGGTTGAGGAACGTAGCAAGATCCCGCAGGGGAACCCAACATTTTCACGGCTTTGTTGGGTAACACTTAAGTTCAACCCAACCTACAAATCTTCTTAACGTAATTACTTAAGTTACGTCGAATTTAATAAGCAAAATGTCATTTGACTTACTCAAAATGCCATTTGACTTATTCAAAAGCTGTGTTTGCTTTCTCATTTTGGTGTTTTCCGCAAGCAAAAGGAGCTTTTACTTTCTCAAACCCCAGTTTGCTTTCTCATTTTGGTGTTTTCCGCAAGTAAAAGGAGCTTTTACTTTCTCAAACTCCAGTTTGCTTTCTCATTTTGGTGTTTTCCGCAAGTAAAATGAGCTTTTACTTACTAATTTCGGTGTTTTCCGCAAGCAATCAAGCATATTGAGAAAGCAATATGCTTAATTGCTGACTCATTCCGGCTTAAATATTAGTCAAAGTCAATTTTTTTAACGAACCGCAAAGGACGCAAAGAACGCAAAGGAAGAAAAGAAAGAAATGCTTAACTGAACTGTATTGACTTTTAGCACTGCAACAAATGAAGCAAGGTAAAGGGTTAAAATTCCCTAACTTTAACGCTATCCAGGTAATCAGTTCTGCTATAGAAGAGATGAATTCACCCACAGATGAGCAAGCAGCACTAATTCGGATAACTTTGGAAGGCAGGAAAATGAGCTATCCTGACCGATACGACCAGGAGAATCTGCTGAACTTGCACAAGGCTATGATGTCGCTTGAACAAGCTATTAACTTGTTGAGCCAGTAAAATTAATCCCATTACCGCATCCCCTGCATCTACAAAGATGTGGGGGATAATTTTTAGAGATTAAGATAAATAAGGTGTGACTTATTGAGCTAATAGAGACCTAACCCCCAACCCCTTCCCTAGTAGGGAAGGGGAGTAAGATTCAAAGCCTCTCTCCTCTTAGGAGAGAGGTTTGGAGAGAGGTCAAAGTGTATTGCATACAAACGAGCGAACCCTTATATAAACCCTGTAACTATTCAATTTAGGTATTTATATGTTTCTAATAACTGGAGCAACGGGAGGAATTGGTCGCAGAGTTGTGCGACTCCTACGGCAACGAGAACAGTCTGTGCGGGCATTTGTCCGCCTGACATCGCGCTACAGCGAGTTAGAACACCGGGGTGCAGAAATCTTCATCAGTGACTTGCTAGAAGAAAGAGATATCCAGAAAGCTAGTCGGGGTGTCAAGTATGTTATCAGCGCCCACGGTTCTGATAGCGATGCCTTATCTTTAGATTACCGCGCCAATATTGAACTAATAGACCAGGCGAAAGCCAATGGCGTAGAGCATTTTGTCTTTATTTCCGTACTGGGAGCCGATCGCGGATATGAAGACGCTCCTGTGTTCAAAGCCAAACGAGCAGTAGAGCGATATTTGTCAGCTAGTGGCTTAAATTACACTATTTTACGGCCATCTGGATTAGCATCTAACTTGCTGCCACTAGTAGAACAATTTCGGGAAACGGGATTGTATTTGCTAATTGGCGATCGCAAAAACCGTACCTCAATTGTCAGTACCGATGATTTAGCAAGGATAGTGGTGGATTCTGTGACAGTTGAAGGCGCTCGCAACCAGATTTTACCTGTGGGAGGGCCGGAGATTTTATTACGAGAAGATATTCCCCGGATTTTTGGTCGGATCTTCAACAAACAGCCAGTAATAATTAACTCACCACTATTTGCCATTGATGGGTTACAGAGTGCATTGGGTTTAATTAATCCCCAAATCCAAAAAGCTTTGGGAACTTATCGCACATTGCTAGCAAATGAATTTTTCTGTACAAAAGATGAAATTGCCAATTTGGAGGCGATTTATAACTTCAAGTTGGAGACATTAGAAAGTTTTTTGCGGCGTTATCTAGCAGTTTGAATAGTCATTAGTCATTAGTCATTGGTCATTAGTGAATAACTAAGGACAAATGACAAATGACTAATGACTAATGACAAAGGACAAAGGACAAAAATATATGGTAAATGCTGCTCAAGCACGTCAGACAAAAGAGCGATTCGCCCAACCAGAGGAACAACTCACATACGAGTTGGGGAAGGCGGTACAGCAATTGCCGCCCCTGTACACGAGATTATTAGCGGGAACGATGAGCATCATCGTATTTGGAGCGATCGCCTGGGCGTACTTCTCGCAAATAGATGAAGTAGCAACAGCACCTGGGGAATTAATTGCTTCCACGCAGGTAAGACCGGTGACATCCTTGGGTGGGGGGTCAATTGTTGCTGTTAAAGTGAAAGAAGGCGATCGCGTTGCTAAAGGTCAAGTTCTGGTTCAAAAAGATCCAGACTTGCAAATAACCGATGTTTCCCGTCTAGCCAAATCTTCTAGATTGATTCAGGATGATTTGCAACGTTTGGATGCAGAACGCATCGGAGGCAAAACTACTGGGACGAAAGTGCAAGATGAACTTTTAAGCTCCCGCCTGCAAGACTTCCAAGCGCGTCAAGCAGGGGCGGAAGCAGAAGCAAATCGCCAACTAGCACTTATAGATCAAGCCAAAGTCCGCTTGACTCGGTTGCAAGACAACTTAGTTAATGCCAAAAGCAGCGTTGCAAATGCCAAAACCAACCTTGTCAACACAAATAGCATCCGAATTAAAATTGAAAGTAATTTGGCACTTGCACAAGAAAGGGAAAAAAGCCTACGCACCCTAATTACTCCTGGTGCTGTACCTCGTGTCGATTACTTGGATGCCCAAGAAAGATTAACTCGTGCAGAGACAGAAATCACTAGAGCACAAGATGAAGTGATTAACGTCCAAAATAAAATTACAGAGGCTCAAGATAAAGTCACGTCATTAGAAAAAGATATTGCTGCTCAAGTCCAAGAAATTCGCCAAGCAGAACAAGCTTACAACGCTGCACGCAGTCAAGCCCAGCGTGTAGCATCAGAACGCCAAAGTGAAATTTTGACCCAGTTCAACAAGCGTAAAGAAGAACTGACAACTGTTCAAGGCCAATTAGAGCAGGCGAGAAAGCAGCAAGCTTTAGAAACAATTGAGGCTCCCGTTGCCGGTACAATTTACAGAGTTAAAGCCACCAAGGGGCCAGTGCAATCAGGTGAAGAATTACTGTCAATTTTGCCGGAAGGGGAAGAAATGCTCCTAGAGGTGAAAGTTCTTAACCGCGATATTGGGTTTATTCGTCAAGGAATGAAGGCAAAAGTGAAAATGGCGACTTTCCCTTTTCAGGAATTTGGCACTGTGAATGGGGAAGTTATGCAAGTCAGTCCGAATGCAATTGTTGATAAAGAATTAGGCTTAGTTTTTCCCACCAGAATTAAGCTAAGTAAACACTCAGCGAACGTGCGGGGTCAAGAAGTAGAATTTACACCCGGGATGTCTGCTACAGGTGAAATTGTCACTCGTAAAAAGTCAATTTTGACATTCATCACTGAGCCTGTGACGCGGCGGTTCAATGAGGCATTTTCCGTTAGGTAGGTTTGTAGCCTCTGCTGTTTTTATAGCGTTTCCTAATCATACAAGGTACATCAGAGCAAGCTCTTCGCAAGCGGGGAGGGGTTCTTGTACTTAACTCAATCGACAACCGCTATATCAGCTACGCCTAGCATCCCACAAAACACTGATTTATATCATGTCCGCCAAGTTACCCATAATAAAAGAACCCCACCCCCAACCCCTCCCCGCAAGCAGGAGGGGAGCGAAAGCGTAGCTTTTGCGGGGTGGGGTTCTTCGGGTTTAATAAGCAATCAAGCGGACATGATATTAGTCTTGGTAAACCAAAGCTTTCAAGAAGAATTTAATTATTTTTCATATTTAATTTCATTACTTCATCACAAAAGTCATTTCAACCTGCAATTATTAATCTTATTTGATATGGCGGTTCCCATTTAGATGGAGTACAACATTACATAACGAGGTGTAGGGGCACGGCACTGCCGTGCCCTTACAGGTATATCTCACGTAAACGAGAACCGCTATAATTAGCGGCAATAAAGGTGTGCTTAATGGCTAGGTCTGCACTAATAGTATCTTTGCAACGCGCTTATAAAATTGCGAGGGCATCGCTTAAAACTGGCATTCCCACCGATGAGATAGTTGATATTTTAAAACAAAGAACCACTCGTCGCCGCTTACTGTATGGGGGTTTGGGATTAGCAAGCGCATTAGCTACAGCTACCTGGCATAATGGACGTGATTCTACTGCTTTTGCCACGATTCCCAAAGTGCTGGTAGTGGGTGCGGGAATTGCTGGCTTGACTGCTGCCTACCGCTTACGTCAAGCTGGGGTTCCTGTAGACATCATTGAGGCGAGGAATCGCGTTGGTGGTCGGATACGTAGTTTAGCCAACGCAGCAGGTACTGACATAACTGTGGAACTTGGTGGAGAATTTATTGATACAGATCATAGTAAATTGCGATCGCTTGCTCAAGAACTTGGTTTAACAATAGTCGATCTACTCGCTACTGATAAAGGATTAGTGCCAGAAACATGGTACTTTCAAGGACGCAAAATTGCTGAAGTAGAAATTATTAATTACTTCATTCCTTTAGCACAGAAAATTGAGGAGGATTTAGTTGCTATTGGGGATGGAGATGTAACTTATCGCTCTTACAATCAGGCAACTTTCGCTTTAGATAATACTTCCATTGCAGAGTATTTAGACCAAGCAAAAATTAATCCCATTCTGCAAGAAATGCTGTATGTTGCCTATACTATCGAATATGGTCGAGAAGCAGCAGAACAATCCTGTTTGAATCTAGTGTTTTTGATTGGTACTAACACTGATACATTCTCAGTCTACGGCGAAAGTGATGAACGTTACACCATTCGTGGTGGTAACGACCAAGTACCTCGTCTGCTAGCGGATTACTTAGCAAATGTTATACAAACTGACACAGAATTAGAAGCTATCTGTATCCGTCCCGATGGTCGCTATCGAGTTAGTTTACGGTCTGGCTATAGAACCTTTGATCGTACTTATGAAAGAATTTTGTTGACATTGCCCTTTAGCACTTTGCGTTTAGTGAAGTTGAAAGTCAATTTACCAGCAATCAAACAGAAAGCGATCGCAGAATTAGGATATGGTACAAATGCCAAATTAATTACAGCCTATCAACAAAAATTGTGGCGCACTAAATATAACTCAACAGCAGCAACATTTACTGATACAGGCTTTCAAAACACCTGGGAACCCAGTCGCTACCAAAAAGGCCCCAAAGGTCTGATTACTAATTTTACTGCTGGTGAACATGGTTTATCTTTGGGCAAAGGTTCAGCAGAATCTCAAGCCGAAATACTATTACCACAATTAGATCGGATTTTCCCCGGAATTAAAAACCTACGTCAAGGTCAAGCCATTCGCGCCTATTGGCCTGGAGAGCAATACACACGAGCCTCCTATGCTTGCTATTTAGTCGGACAATGGACAGGGATAAGTGGAGCTGAACAAAAACGTGTAGGTAATCTATTTTTTGCTGGTGAACACTGCTCTCCGTCCTACCAGGGATATATGGAAGGGGGTTGTAGAACAGGTGAAGTTGCAGCTCGGAGAATCCTCAAAGATTTAGGTTGGCGAAATATCTCTGCTGAACAGAAAAAACCAATTACTACCAATCGATTAAATCGCTATCATCCCAGGATTCCAAGGGACAAACGTTTTTCTGACGACTACACCCAAGAGTAAAGGTAATTGCCTAGCAGCTTGTCATTAGACATCGCCTGATATCATGTCCGCATAATTAGTTATGATTCCTACAGTCATTACACCCCACCCCCAACCCCTCCCCGCTTGCGGGGAGGGGAGACAAAGCGTAGCTTTGGCGGGGTGGGGTTCTTCGGGTTTAATAAGCAATCAAGCGGACATGATATGACCTATTAGAGAACTGACATCATAACTATTAAAACTAGAAATAGTCTCTGGTGTGAGATATTCTGCTGTTTTTGTAATCGCCTGACCTATTAGAGAACCGACATCATAACTATTAAAACTAGAAATTGTCTGTGGTGTGAGATAATTTATGGTTTGTGCATTTATAGCTAGCAAGTTGTTGCTAGAAATCACCTGCCTTGCCAGAGAGCTAACATTGGAAATATTAAAACTAGAGAAACTAGAGATTGTACTTTGTGAACTATTTTCTGCTGTGTCTGCGTAGGCGTAGCCCGTCGTAGACATCGCCTGACTCGGCACAGAACTAGAAATATTTGAACTAGAGTTTGTACTTTGTGTACTATTTCCTGCGGTTTCTGCCACAATTTGACGGACTTGGGCATCAGTCAAGTTGGGGTTAGCACTAAGCATCAAAGCAACTACACCAGCAACATGGGGAGCAGCCATAGACGTGCCGCTATAAGTGGCATATTGATTATTCGCAACTGAGGAGTACACCTTGACTCCTGGGGCTGTGACGTATGAAATTTCATTTGCTCCAGAGCGGTTAGAGAAGTCGGCCAGATTATTATTTTTATCCACAGCCCCAACGGCAATTCCCGACTTGTATGCATAGCGAGCGGGATAGTCTGGTGATGAGTCACCATCATTACCTGCTGCCATGACGACAATCACTCCTTTGCTGCTGGCGTAGTCAATGGCTGACTCTAAAGTGCGATTGGAAGATGCGCCTCCTAAACTGAGGTTAATCACATTAGCTCCATTATCCACAGCGTAGCGAATACCTTTAGATATGGAACTATAGGAACCAGAGCCAGATTCATTTAAAACTTTTACGGGCATAATCTTGGCATTGTATGCAATACCAGTGACACCGTAGTTATTATTTTCCCCTGCGATCGTGCCGGAAACATGAGTGCCGTGACCGTTGTTATCTAGGGTGTTGTTGTTTTTATCAGAGAAGTTCCAGCCGTAATTATCATCAACATAGCTATTGCCATCATCATCAATACCATTACCCGCAATTTCCTTGGTATTCGTCCAGATATTATTTTTTAAATCCTCGTGGTTATAGTCAACGCCAGTATCTAGAACAGCAACAACAACGCCTTTACCTGTGTATCCCTGTGCCCAGACTTCTGGTGCTTTAACAAGGTCTGCTCCCCAATTATTGCCACCAAGATCAGCAACATCAGCATAGGTATTCTGACCAATACCTCTAGCCACTGCTGCTGCTCCATTAATCAAGCCATAGCCATTGGTGGAGTTATAATTTTGAGAGCTAAAAGCATTAGAGTCACCATTATTTAGCAACTGCACATCAGCATCGGCTGAGTTATAGCTACTACGTCTGCTGAAGTTGAGGCTGTAATCATCTTTCGTATTAAAGCTATCTAATGAGGAGATTGAAGTAACATTTAGCTGTTTATTTGACAACACATTGTTATTAACATCATCAATGAGCATAAGTGTTTTTTTCTCAAAGATAGTAATTGGTTTTGACAGGTTGAAGCTTTAAAATCTTTACAAGAAGATTTCAATGTGTGAATAAGCCTCATTGTCAATAATTACTATGAAATTTCATAAGAAAATGCTAATTTTATTACCAAAAAACCTTCTGGCAAGTGTGGTTTGTATTAAGAGTAAATTTATCAATTGAATCTTAAATATTTGAGGTGTATTAATAGAGACTAACGCAATGAAAAGAAAACGTTATGACTGTTAATACTTTTAAAACTACTGCGATCGCTGGCTATAAAACAATACACTTGGGTTAGCGTCAAAAACTTTAAACTGTGTAGGTTGGGGAGCCATTGCGCCCTTGCGGTTTCCCGACTTAAAGCAAGTGGCGTTTGAGGAACCTAGACCCAAAGGGGTTACCCTCCGGGAAACCCAACATTTACGGGATTTGTTGGGTTGCGCTTTGCTTAACCCAACCTACAATTTTTCATAAAGCCAACTAGGAACCACACCACCATAATCGCACCCACAACGCCACAAAAACCTGAATAGTTTTTGTTATTCAAGGATGATTTGAGAGAACTGCTAGAAAACTGCGCTACTGTACTACATACCTATGTATAGTTTGATATAAATAATTATTATTTTTATCAAGATAATAATTGCTGGCAATATAATCAAAACTACCTAATTAACAAATTAGCTACATAAAATGAAAAAGTCTATCTTAACTACTACTTTAGTTACAATGACAGTTACCTTTAGCGGTCTTGGTAGTGCTGATGGTCAAAAACCTAGTACGCACAATACACAAGTCGTCCAACTCGCCTATGAATTAGGTATAGCTGCTGTCGATAAATGCTATAAGGAGAAAGATATAGTCGAATGCGACAGATTAAGTAAAATTGAAAGTACATTATTCGCCTGGTGTATTGAAGGCGATATGTTTGCCTGTTCTGTCCATAATAATATATCAAGTTATAAAAGTGTTGTAATGGTTACTCAGCAATACTAAATGCTTTGGTTGCTGAGTTTGCAACGAAATTCCAATGGCGAATGAAGCATAACTCCATTCGCCAAAAACTATTCTTAAGCTATTCTCCAGATGTCAAGTAGGCACAAGCTAAAAGCTTGTTAAATCTACTAAATGTTTGCTTGCTGCCGTTGATATAGTGACCAATACAAACCCTTTTGTTGCAACAATTGTGAGTGAGTACCACGTTCAGCAATCACGCCTTGTTCCAACACCAAAATCAAATCAGCACGTTTGAGAGGGGCAAAGCGGTGAGCAATTAAAAACACGGTACGATTAGCAGAAATTTTTTGCAGGTTTTGCAGTACTTGTTGTTCAGTTTCACTATCTAAAGCGCTGGTAGCTTCATCTAAAACTAAAATCGGCGCTTGGGAAAGAAATAGCCTTGCTAGGGCAATACGTTGTCTCTGTCCACCAGATAAAGCTGTACCGCGTTCACCAACATTGGTTTCGTAACCGTAGGGTAATTGACTGATGAAGTCGTGTGCTACTGCTAGTCTTGCCGCCTCTACTACTTGCTCTGCGGTAATGTCGGGACTACCAAGAGTGATATTTTCCAAAATGGAGCCGTTGAATAAAAAGTCTTCTTGGAGAACTACACTAACTTGTTGCCGCAGTGAGGCTAAATCGGCACTTTTTATATCAAAACCATCAATAAGGATGCGTCCTGATTCAATTTGATAGAGGCGTTGCAATAGCTTAGACAAAGTACTTTTACCAGAACCGCTACGTCCGACAATGCCAACAAATTGCCCTGGTTCGGCATTGAAAGATATTCCCCGCAGAATTGCTTCAAAGTTCGGCCGGTAGCGGAAAAATACTTGCTCGAAGGTGATTTGACCTTTCAGGGGTGGTAAAACTAGACCGGTTCCCAATTCAGCTTCTGGAGAGACGTTGAGAATATCACCAATGCGATCTACAGAAAGTAGCACTTGTTGGAGGGTTTGCCACAACTGTACTAAGCGCAAAAGTGGGCCTGTGACTCTACCAGAGAGCATTTGAAAGGCAACAAGCTGTCCGACTGTGAGCTTTTGTTCGATGACTAATTTGGCTCCAAACCAGAGAATCAGCAGGGTGGAAAAATTGGTGAGGAAGTCACCAATATTGCTGCTGATATTGGAGGTAGTAGAAGCTTTAAAACCTGTGCGAATGAAGCGAGCAAATAAGCCTTCCCAGCGATCGCGGGCTACTGGTTCTGCTGCATGGGCTTTAACGGAGTGAATTCCGGTGATTGTCTCTACTAGAAATGATTGACTATCGGCACTCCGGTTAAAGGTTTCGTTGAGCCAGTTACGCAGAATTGGTGTTGCAACTATCGTTAAAGTCGCAAATAGCGGCAGTACTGCTAAAGCTACAAAGGTGAGTGGGATATTATAGTAAAACATCAATGCTAGGTACACCACAGCAAAGATGCTATCCAGAATCACAGTTAATGCTGTACCTGTGAGAAACTGACGTATTTGTTCGAGTTCCTGGACTCGTGCTACTGTGTCTCCGACGCGCCGCGACTCAAAATAAGCTAATGGCAGACGCATCAGATGGCGAAATAGCTGTGCTGATAAACTCAAATCCAGACGACGAGCTGTATGGGTAAAGATGAATAGGCGCAGAATGCCAAGTATGGACTCAAATATAGCTACGCAAAAAAGTGCGATCGCCATTACATCGAGAGTCGGCAAACTCTCCTGCACCATCACTTTATCAATCACGACTTGCGTAATTAGTGGTGTTGTTAACCCCAAAAGCTGCAAGGTAAAAGATGCTAACAATACTTCTGTTAGCAATCCCTTATACTTCCAAACTGCTGGGGTGAACCAACTGAGGTTAAATTTTTCTTGCTGGGATATGAGTTCTACTTGCCACAATCGTCCATCCCAACACGCTTCAACTATCGACTGCGGTAAGCTTTCACAAATGCGATCGGGATTTAGAGGGTTAGCGATAATCAGGCGATCGCCTTTAACTCCATAAGCTACCACCCAGGATGGACTCTGGGGTGAATCAGAATTCCACAGCAGTAAAGCTGGAAATGACAACTGTCGCAACTCACCCCAACTCACTTGTAACCGCCGCAACACTAACCCTAACTTTTCTCCTGCTTCCACAACCTGTTTTGGGCGTTGTCCTCTGAGTTGGCGCTGCACCCATTCCAGTTGCACAGAATTTTCTAACTGTTGCGCCACCATTGTTAAACAGGCAGCAGCGGTGTTCCAACTAGCAACAAAGGGATAATTTGAGATAATTTGATTGGCGGCTGGAAGTCCTCTTTGGGGTTGGATACTGTGGGGGCTAGAAGTTCCCTCTGAGGCTGGCGCTAGTGAAGGAGTGGAAGAGAAGGAAAATGTGTCTCTCTCCCTCTCCATGTCCACTGGTAACACTTGCCAGAATTCCTGAATTTGTGGGTTAGAAAATTCTGCCCACAGCGCTGTATGCCAACACACTACTACTACTTCTCTACTAGCAGCTACAGCTTTAAAATCCGCAGATAGCTTTTGGAAGTCACCAAACCAATCCCCCACATCTAGGGCGGCTATTGGTTTGCCAACTCCTTCCTCTCGTAAGCGGACTTTTCCAGCCACAATTAAGAATTGGTAACCGCCGACATCGTTTGACCAAATTTTTTCTCCAAGACGATACTGACGAGTTTGGGACTCCTTTTCCAATCGGGATTGTTGTTCGGGAGTCAGCCAGCATAGCGGTGGCTGATTCCAAGGCAAAGAAGCTAGCACTTTTAATCGTAAAGATTCATTATCCAGAATATTTAACTCACTTGTAATTTGACTGTCAGTTTTTGAATTTTCTCTGCTAGCCATTTCTCAAACAACTCATTTTGTAGTGCAAGATTTAGTTGAGTATCTTCTAAAGACGCTGGCAGAAATTGTTCTACTCGAAACAAACCATAAGGCCCTTCTCCTTGGGGAGAGTCTTTGCCAACGATTTCTATTGGCCCTATCAATTGTCCAGGACTGGCCACATCAATAGCTGCCCGTAATATATCCGGCATACTTCCTCGGCTGACTATTCCCATCATGCCGTTCACAATTCGGTCATCTGAAAGGGAATACTCTTTAGCTAGTTGCTCAAAACTACCTCCTTCTTCAATTTGGGTTTGTAGTTCGTCTGCCAATTCTCGATTATCAACAACGATCCGAGAAAGTACTACCCGATCCAAAAAAATTTTGCGTTCAATAAAATATTCTTGGACTTTTGCTTCCGTCACTACAGCTTTTAGCTTTTCTAATTTGTAACCAAAAGCCACCGATGTGTGAAAGGTAGCGTAATCTGTGTTGTTGGCCTTTAACCATTCTTGAAAACTTTGGGGGTCAATCAGTTGGTTTTTCAGCCTAAAGTCAATAATTGCCTGTTCAGTTATTGCTGTACCAATCTCAATATCGTCTCTTGTTCGGATTTCTTCTTCAATTACGTACTGGCGGAGAATATCCCCAATGAACTGTCCCAATTTTCCAGAGGCTTGCAGGTACTTTACTGCTTCCTCAATAGAAATTGTTTTGTCATTGATTGTCAAAAATGATAAAGATTCCATGAACTAACTATGTAGAAATGGTTAAGCGCTTATAAGACTTTTAAACTAAATCATATAAAAATCATTTGGTCATTGATGATTAAATATGATAAAGACTTTATGAACTAATTACATCTAAATTGTCAAAAAATTATATACCTAGTAAATAAAATAATTTTCCATAATTACTTTTACGGTCTAGCAGGGACAGAACAGGATTTAAAATATCAGTTACAAGGCAAAACCAGTTGTGTAACCAAATCTTTATAAATTCAGAGAACTAATCAGGTAGCTAGATAGGCGAAAATAAAGCAAAACATATTAATAATTGTTTCTTGCCAGTTGCTAAAAGTGGAGCTATTGTGTTGTTTTTGTTACCCAACTTATAGCAACTGAGGTGGGAAACCCTTTCCATACGTAACCTTAATAAGTAATTCTTTATTATTACCTGTCTAATTAATTATACTTATCCATATCCAGGCAAATAGCACAGACGCGATCGCACCGATTAATGTATTAAAAATATTTACTACTTCATTGGTCAGCCAGGTATATTTAGATTGCAATGTTGCGCCAATCACACTTTCTAAGTTCGTGGCAATAAATGCTGCCAGTACACACCAAACTACTCCCAATAGATCAATTAAACCAACTCCCCAACCAACAAATGCGATCGCTACAGAAGCCACAATCCCAGCTAAAGTCCCTTCCAAGCTTACCGCCCCTTCTGTACCGCGAGGCACTGGTTGGAGTGTGGTAATTAGAAAGGTGCTTTTACCATAGGCTTTACCTACTTCACTAGCAGTGGTGTCAGCCAGCTTGGTACTGAAACTCGCTACATAGGCTAACAATAATAGAGACTGGGGATTGGGGACTAGAGACTTGTACTGAGCGAAGCCGAAGTATTGGGGACTAGATACAATAAATCCCGAATTTATTATCCCTACTCCCAAAGCACACAGCGCCCCAGTCAAAGCCGAACCCCAAACATTTTCTGGGCCTCGTACCCCAGAACGCTTTTCGGCAATTCCTTCAGCCTCCTTCTGCGCCATCCCAATGCGGGTAACGGCAGAACCAACAAGAAAATAGAACATTACTACTGCATATCCTTGCCAGCCCAGAGTTACCCAAATTAGGATGGACAGAAACCAAGCGTGGAATAATCCAGCAGGGGTAAGCAGCTTTTTCGGAGCAATCCAAGCTAAACCCAATAGAACTGTGTTTAATCCTACCGCTACCAACCAGGGATTAAAAGAGTTAATTAAGGATGACATCAGCAATTAATCATGAGTAATTTTGTCTGAATATCAACAGAATAACTAATTTGTTACCCCTAGTACCGCCTTGCGGAAGTAAAAATTAAAAATGAATACATCGTAAGAGTTTCGTTGATTTGGAATGGGTGTTTATTTATGCCGTCTTAAGTCTGTACCCCGTGCAAATCCAAATTAGTATAGCTGCACAAGACTAAATAATTAAATGTAAATTATGTAGACACAGGGCTAAGTCCACAGCCGCAGGGTGCAGCAGATGAAGTGGTATTCAGTCCCCAAGGGACTTCCAAATAAAAAAATACTCAAAAAACTGGCGAAAAAACTCTCTCCTCCTTATTCCTCTGTGTTCTCTGTGTCTGGAGTGGTTCGTTTATTTGGTGGATAATTTATTTCTTGGAAATCCCCAATATTAGTCATAAGCATAAAGGATATAAGTTAATGTCAATTAAAAATGTGTTCAAGTTGACCACAATCAAGACTTAACAGCATAAATTGTAGATAGCATCAACTACTAGTCTTTTCCACACAAGCTATGAGCCAAACTTTATTCCATCTTGCTTTCCCTGTGACTGACATTGCCCAAACAAAAGCATATTACGTGGATGGCTTGGGCTGCATTCCTGGTCGTGAAAACCATCACGCCCTGATTCTTAATCTCTACGGTCATCAATTAGTGGCTCACGTCACCAAAGAACCCTTGACACCGCAACGCACTATATATCCTAGACACTTTGGGCTAATTTTTACCCAAGAACGTGACTGGCAAGACTTACTAGAAAGGGCACAACAACAACAGCTACTTTTTCGTGAGGAAACCAAAAACCGCTTTGTTGGTTCTCCTCTTGAGCATCGCACTTTCTTTTTAGAAGATCGCTTTTATAACCTCATGGAGTTCAAGTATTATCGTCACCCAGAGGCGATTTTTGGGAGTTACGAACATACGCAAATTGGGGATAGGACTTAAGTAATTCGTAATTCGTAATTCGTAATTAAAGATGAATCAATCCAGTGTGGCAAGCATTCTAGTACAGCACGGCGTAAATAAATATACCATTTCAAATGGCGCAAGAAGCTCGGAATACAATTATGCGTGAATGCGTGAATGCGTGACTTCCGCCTTGCGGTACTAGCTACTGACTGGATTTTTTATTCAGTAAGGGTAGCTTAATAGGCTCTGTTAAAGCTGCTTTTACTACTGCTAGACTCCTGGGGTCTGTTAGCATCCAAGGGTGTAGAGCAACTGGTACTATGACTTCGCTTCCTACGGACATTTGTGAACTATTCGCTGGGACAATCATCAAATCGTAAGGTGTCCAGATAGACGTAAAATTTAGCTGCCCCAATATTACAGCATCAGAATTTAAATCTTTGAGAAAAATGCTGTCGGGGCGCATTTGTACGCAACCAGGACGCCGGGAACCATAAGCAACCACAGTTCCATTATGGGGCGAAGAGATCGTTATAAACCTCTGTACGCGGTTAATTCCTCCCAGTCGCTGAACATAGTAACGGCTGACAATTCCTCCCATGCTGAAGCCTACTAAATCCAGACGTTGTTCTGGTGCAAAGGTGGCTGTAACATAATCTGCTACTTGTTTTGCCAACTTATCAAGACCTACATTACCATTATTAGGTACGAGATCGAGAGAATATACAGACCAACCCTGTAGTCTTAACTGAGCCGCCATTTTATGGAAAACTGCCTCTGTGTCGTCAATTCCGTGTATTAACAAAACGGGATTGTGTTGTTGATTTTCAATGTTCATTTACAAAATCTGGCTGAATTAAGGGGTGTATTTCACTTTTTTAGGTACAAACTGAAGCTATTGCTTTTCGGATTCCTTAAAAGATATTTTTGCAAAACTGAAATCCTCCCAAAGATAGTTCGTATAAAATTTAACTTATAGCCAGCGCCATTTGCCAACAGGCTATGACACTCCCCCCACTGGTTGAAAGTAAACCACTTGCTTTTCTCTAATCAGTAATTTCAAACAAATAAATGTTAATTTTTGTAAAGCCTGCTTTCAGAATCTTGCTCTTAGTTACAGTAAAATTTAATAATTAGTTCTCGGTGTATACAGGTCGCAAGTGCTTGCAAAAGAACATTTGCCCTATAGTTTTACTACAATGTTGATTAAGCACAAACCTATAAAGGTTGTCACCACAATAGGGTGACGCAAAGTAGAAAATGTAACATTTTGTCGTAATTTTTAACAATTACGGTCGAGTTTCAAATATAAAAGGTAAAAGGCAGGAGTAATTGTAATGGATTTTATCAAAAAGTTAATTTCAGGTATTTTGGATTTCGTTACCGGACTGTTACGAGGAAAGAAGAAAAGCAACGGCTACTTCTTGGAATTGGACGAAGCCAAAGATGCTGCTAAAGATGCTGCTCAAGAAGTAGCATCGAACGTAAAGAAAGTAGCAGAGACAGTTGCATCGAATGTTAAGAAAGTAACGGCAACAGAAGCACCAGAAGCGCCAGAAGCATCCAAGCCAGCTTCATTGAACGGAACAAAAACCGCCGCAGCTAAGGGTAAGGAAAAATCAGCAGCTAAGGGTAAGGAAAAACCAGCTAAAAATCCCAAACCAGCCGATGTTACGCTAGTGCAGACTGCTGAGGGTCTTAAAATTGAACCTGGCAAAAATGCAAAAGCCGCAGCAGCCAAAGTCCTCAAAGAGGAGCCAAAGGAAACTACCTTTGCGCCTAAATATCTCGCTCCTTCGGCTACTAGCTCTAATGGTCGTCGGCGTCCCGGGGCAAATATGAGCGCTTACCTAGACATGGCACGTCAGGTTAAAACCCCTGGTTAAATCACAGAGACGCGAAATTTTGCGTCTCTTTCTTGTCTATATACTATCGATGAGTTAAGTGTGAATACGCAATATTAAGACAAGTTTAGCAGTTGTAGATGGGGGAACTCTCCAAAGTAGGAGCGATCGCTTAATTTTCTCCACTACAACTGCATCTTTTTGGGTTGAGGCTTCCTCGTCTAACATTATCCCTGCTACCCGACTTTTGTTGACAGTGAACTCAAAGACGATTTCACCACTGAAGCCTGAAGGAAAGTTTAATTGTTGAAGGTGTTGGGTTAAGTCAGCAATTTCTGCTTCATCCAAGCCAGTTGCGCTGATAACTCCTAACTGGTGAGAGATGGGCGCTGCTAATTTTGGCGATCGCGGGGCTGATTTTTTTCGCTTTGGCTTTTTTTGCTTTGACGACCGCCTTTGCCGGAGAAACTCTGGAGCTTCTGCTGGAGTTCGTTCCACTAGATATGCTATTTGCTTTAGAACAGCACCAGCCGGAGGGCTGCCAAACACTCCTTCGTAACTAACTCCTTCAGGCATTTCCACTGGCACTTACATAGATACATATGACACTTTCGCAACGGAGCGCCAGATTGCGAACCGGAGGTATCCACCAAAAATACGACATCTTTAGGAACAATTTCATCAGTGGAATATTCCAAAGTTGGAATCAGATATATTGCGAAATGTCCGCCGCGATCATCGGCTTGGGTTAATATTGTGGATTGAGTTTCTTTACCAGAAAGTTGTCTCGTTCCTGTTCTAAAAGTCCGGCGGTGCGTCCTTCTTGTTTTGCCTTTTCGTAGATGGCTACAGCTTCTTCACGTTTTTTAATATTACCTTTGATGCTGCGATCGCCTATTTTGATTTCCATATCATCCACCGCCGCCTCATCAGGTAACGGAAAGATATACACTGCTTCTAAAGGCTGTGTAAAAGGATTTTCAAAGCTTTGGATAACCTCAACTCGTGACAAGTTACCTGCAATTTTGCTATAACTTCTGTGTGCTTGAGCGGAAAAACTAGTTGTTATCCTTGAGCAGATTTAACGTAAAAACCCCCTATTTGTAGGTTTTTAGCATTTACTGTATTCATAGATTTGATATAGCACTCCTATTTTATTTGTGAACTTACTTCTTAAAGTAGGTAAGTAGCTCGTCATAAATAAATTAAAGTTTGTAGTAAGGACTTTAGTCCTAATAATCCTTGTTTTGAGCGATGAATCGCTACTACAAACTAGAATTTTATTTTATGTTTATAGGACTGACGCAGAAAACCTCTCAAACTCTTATTCCTTCGTGTCCTCTGCGTCCTCTGTGGTAGCCTGCGGCAAGCCGCTTTGCGTCTACGATTTTCCGTTTTTTGTGCGTAAGTCCTGGTTTAATTATGCCTGCCTACTTAATAAGTAAATTAATTACGAATTACGGATTATTTAACAAATACCAGTCCACTATATAAATGAAAAGCTGAGTCCCAATTAGTATGTTCCCTACGCAACAAATGAATGTGAGACTTAATATGGCCCAGCATTTCTGTTTGATCTAATGTTGTATCTGCAAAAGACGTGAAATCTGACCAGATTTGGACTTGAGGCAGTTGCTGGTTCATCCAACTCGATAAAGTATTCCAATTAATTCTGATTGTATTTTGGCTAGCTTGGGGAATGATTTCTAAACCTTGCTGGAATTCATAGCCGTTATCATAAAGTCGGAGAATGCAACGTCTACCAGGTATGTGTAAATCACAAAACTGGGCATAGTCTTGTGTTTGAGTTTTCCGTTCCAGTTTACCGCGCACGTTGCGATCTACCACTTCCTCAAAAATGGGCAACAGTCCCACTACTCTTGCTGTTACTTCTGACCAGTCAAAGGTAAGATAACCGAGTTGATTTGTCTCATTACGGCAAACAACTGTAGCTTGTGGGGTAGATTCTTGAAAATATTTGACTTGATAAACTTGAATTTGTTGAATTTGAGCTATTGTTGCCCAAAAGCAAGGAATGCCAGCCTGCTGTAACTGTTTCCCGTAAAACTTTAGTTCTCCCACTTGGCCAGGGCGGTACAACCTCCAGCCACGACTTGGCAGTACCAGCCGTGCAGTGTAAGGGTCTAGCTGCATAATCTGGGCAAATTTTCGAGACGCTTCTGTTTTAAGTTCGTTACTGAGTGGCTCTAAAACTAGTACGCCAAGTTCGGTGTTATTCCCTTCGGCTGTTGCTTGAGAAATGGCTCTTTGTCTTTCTTCTATTTCCATTTCTTGTAGCCGTCGCAAACCTTGACGTGCGAGGGTCACTATTCTACTATTCCTCGTATCTCGCAGCAGTTGCCGATACACTTTTTCTGCATCCTGGCGCTTTCCAGATACTTCATGTAGCCGACCGAGATAAAATTGTACCCAAGGATGTTCTGGCGATTCTACTAGCAGCTGTTTCAGTAATTTAGCAGCTGTTTGATAATCTTTCTGCTCAAAGGCGATCGCAACTTGCTCAATCATCACTTACTTTAAATACACGCTGGAGTGATGTCTCGCGCAAAATATCTTTTGCGTGAGCTATAAATCATTTATACTTCACAAGCTGCGGTAATCAAGGATAATGCTACTACTGGGGCTGTAACTGCTCTTAGGATGCGGCGACCAAGGGAAACAGGTTGAAATCCAAATGCGATCGCATTCTCGATTTCTTGTGTTGTCCATCCTCCCTCTGGGCCAGTGGCAATGACAATTCTTTCTTGTCCTATGTCATTTGTCCTTTGTCCTTTGTGCTGTAAGCAATCTTTTAAATGGGGAAACTCACCACGCGCCACACAGATATATTGCTGGCTGTTTGCAAATGACAAACCCGTATTAAAAGTAACAGGCTCTAAAATGGTTGGGACGAATGAGCGCTCTGATTGCTCGGCGGCTTCCGCAGCGATGCGCCGCCAGCGTTCAAGCTTTTGAAGACTAGGATGAAGCAAAGTGCGATCGCTCAATACTGGTGCAATACAAGTTACTCCTAACTCTGTACAACACCGCACAACTTCATCAAATCCATTGCCTTTGGGCAACGCTACCATCAGTGTAATTGATACAGGTAATTCTGTTTCCACCAAAAGCGCTTCTAAAACCTGTGCTTGTTCCCCTGCTAGCTGCGCTAACCACCATTTTCCTTTACCATCCATTGCAATAAAGCGATCGCCTTCACGCAAGCGCAACACACGCCCTAAATAATGCTGTTGTTCTTTGGTGAGTAAAATTTGCCCTTGTTGGAATTGAGAGGGTGCGATCGCAATTCTTTGCAGTTGAGACATTTTTCTTAATAAATTATTGCCCTGCTGTAGATATCTGTTGTCTAACCCAGGTACGGAAAGCACGAGTTGCTGCTATTTGTCCAACTTTCTTGCTTTCTTGAATAAATCGGGGAATCTCTGTTAGCAGCACAGGCGCAAAAGTTGGACTGCGATCGCTTTGCGAGTATTGTCCACTGTTTAGGGCGTAGATCCTCAAGACATTTCCGTTATACCGCCAGAATTCTGGGACTCCCATTGAAGCATAAAGGCTTAACTTGTCTATCTTGGGTCTGGAATATTCCACTTCCAGTACTATGTCTGGTGGTGGGTCTGTATTCAGGTCAAAATTTTCTTTGTTGCGGACTAACAATTCATTTTGGATATAGTAACTACTGTCCGGCTCACCTCCTTGCTCCAAATCATCCCGCGTCATAGTCAACGAGCCAGCGCTTTTAACTTCTAAACCAAATTCTTCACACAACACAAGAACAAAACCTTCGATGAGACGGTTTGAGTTCTCGTGTGGCATCAGGGGGGTCATAATTTCTACTATTCCGTTGTCATAAGCTAGCCTTTTATTTCGCTCAGATCCCATATCTGCCAGCATAGCTTTGAATGTCTGCCAGCTGATGTTTTGCAGCACATCCCTAGTTTCTGCGAATTTTGCTGTAGTTACCATAGTTCAGTCTTCCTGTGGATGTGTTACCTAACTGTATTAGGACTTACGCCAGAGAGACACAGATGGATTTATCTGTGTCTCTCTTTGATTTCATTATCTTCAATTTTTCGGCTTAAGAAAGATTCTGGAAGTAAGCTTCTAGCGCTTCAGTGACTAACTGAGTCATCGGCTTCCCTTGGCTTTGGGCTACTTCCTTCAACTTACTATAAACCTCTTCTTTCAAATTTACCCGATGGCGCGATTTGTTTGCAGCATTGGCTGTTTGGGGTTCATAGGTGCTAGCAAATTCACGGATGGCATCAAAACCAACGCGATCGCAAAAATCACCAAAACTTTCCTTCGATTTCCGAGATTTTTTAAAGTAAACAAATATCGGCTCTAGGAAGCTGTCTAAATCATTATGGTGCAGCTTCTCTGTGTAAGGTTGTGCCAGTCGAGTCTGATTTGGCGAACCCCCTAACCATAATTGGTAAGATTCTGGAGCGCTACCGACAAAGCCCAATTCTGCCAAGTAGGGACGAGCGCAACCGTTGGGGCATCCTGTCATTCTTACCACAAAATGCTCATTTTGTAAACCTACTTTATCCAAAAGGGCGCGAACCCGCTCCAAAATGCCCGGTATTGCCCGTTCTGATTCTGTGATTGCCAAGCCGCAAGTGGGCAAAGCAGGACAAGCCATTGCATACCGCACTAAAGGTTCGATTTTACTAGGGTCGTCTACAACACCGTGACGGCTGAGAATGTCTTGAATAGCTTGCTTGCTATCTGGTTCGATATCGTAAAAAATCAGGTTGTGGTTGGGTGTCAGACGGATGGGTAAGTTTAACTGCTCGACAATTTCCCGCAAGGCGGTTTTCAGTTGAAACGAACCTTCATCTTTGATTCGACCATTGTCAATGGAAATTCCTAAGAATAGCTTGCCATCACCTTGTTCATTCCAGCCGAGGAAGTCGTGATATTTAAACTCTGGCAGTGGTTTGAAGGCTTCGACTGATTTACCGAAATATTCTTCAACTTGAGTGCGGAATTTATCTACGCCCCAATCGTTGATTAAATATTTTAATCTGGCATGACGACGATCAGTGCGATCGCCATAATCTCTCTGGGTAGCAACAATCGCTTTCACGATGTCGTAAACATCATCCTTCGCCACATAACCGATGGGGTCTGCTAACCTAGCGAAAGTTTCTTCTTTACCGTGTGTTCTACCTAAACCACCACCAGCAAAAATATTAAATCCTTCTAATTGCTTCTTCTTATTAGTAATTACTACCAACGTCAGGTCTTGAGAATACAAATCAATCGAATTATCCCCTGGCACCGTCACGCAAATTTTGAATTTGCGGGGCATATAGTACGTGCCATAAATTGGTTCTTCGTTGTCATGGATAATTGTGCCATTCCCATTGCGCTGTCGGGCTGCCTTCACCTCTGGGTCTTCTTCAGCACTAATTGCTTTTTCCCCATCTAACCAAATTTCGTAATAAGCGCCTGTCTGCGCTGAGAGCAAGTCAGCAATATTCTGGGCATACTCCCAAGCATACTGATACTCTGGGCGATTCTTAAAGGGGGCTGGTGGTGCCATCACATTTCGATTAATGTCGCCACAAGCTCCCAAAGTCGAACCTAAGTTCTTGACAATGGTGGCGATTGCTGACTTAAGATTCTTCTTTAAAATTCCGTGCAGTTGGAAACCTTGACGGGTAGTTGCTCGTAACGTCTGGTTGCCATACTCATCAGCTATTTTATCTAAAGCCAGATACAGCTGCGGCGGTACTAAACCACCCGGATTTTTTGTCCGCAGCATAAACTGGTAATCTTTTTCCTGTCCCTTGGTGCGGTTATCGCGGTTATCCTGCTGATAAGAACCGTGAAACTTCAAAAGCT
The DNA here is from genome assembly GCF_020829495.1 of Nostoc favosum CHAB5714. GTDB lineage: Bacteria > Cyanobacteriota > Cyanobacteriia > Cyanobacteriales > Nostocaceae > Nostoc > Nostoc favosum. The sequence continues at coordinate 308,684 of NZ_JAIVFQ010000002.1, forward strand.
GCACCGCATTTTCGGTAAAATGGGTAGTGTCTTGAAGGATCTCAGTTGCTACAGGTTCACGCAAAAAATTACTATTTTCCTTGATTCCTTCTACTTTGGAAGGCTTACGGGTTGCAATGGGGGAAGGAGCAGATTTAACCATTAGACTTGTATAGTATTCTCAATAAAGCATTAGTAGACGCCGAATCAGCACCCTTCGGCTATTTTATCCCCGGTAATCCGGCCGGAATAATGAGGAATAGTCTAATTTTACCACGGCAAAAGCAGGCTTTGTCAGTGATGTAACACTTAACAAAACCAGCTTTTTCGAGTAGTGAGTTTTGTTAGCGATAGCGGGGCGTTGAGCCAGTGCTGAGTCCTGAGTACTTAAGTAAAGTATAGAGCGACTGAGGACTCAATAATTTTTTATTTGAAGCGATAGCCAAGACCGCCATTGATGCTAACAGCAGGAGTATCGCTATTTTGGTAAGCACCAAGTCCTACCTTGGCGTTAGTGTAGACGAGGAAATTGTTAGCCACTTCCGATTCAACACCAGCACCTACCACAACCGAATCTTTGTTACCTATAGGAGTTGGTGAGCCATCTTTCTCTACAAAAGAATAACCACCAGTTAAATAGGCATTAGTTCTATTAGCGATGGGCACATCCACAGAAACTTCTGGGATAATGGCACTTGTTTTATCACTCCAAAGGACATTACCGCGTGCAGAAAATGGCGTAGTTCCTAATTTCACGCGACCTGTAACATTACCACCAAATGTGGCATTATCGTTGATACCTTGTCCGCCGCTAGTAACACCAGCTGCAACACCAGCACCAACATAGCTAGCATCAGTACCTTTTTTTGTTTCAGCATAAGCTTGACCAGCTGATAGAACAAGAGGAGCAATTATTAAGGAAGACAATGCAGAAATTGCCATGAAAGACTTGAGTAAGCGTTTCATACTTTTTACCAAACTTTGTATTTTTTACTTGTATATTCCAAGTCGATAATTATGTGAGAATGTTCCAAACTTTTCCCAGATTTTATTAACTTAAGGTTGCTATTGATGCATGACGTTTACAGATTAAGTATCCCGAAAAATCAAAAATAAGCTGTTATAATTACATTCAATGTCTTTTCATCTGGGTTCTTTGTTTCAAAAATAGACGCTTTTAAAACTGGCACAATATTTGGAACTAAAACTAAGTCGGTAGATGGTAAATAAAATACCCGCTTAACAATTTTTTGCCGAGCTTTCCACAGATGATGAAAAGTAGGCTGTAGCATCCGTTGCAACAAGCTATAGAGGGAATCTATAAAGTTAATTTTGAGCAATTATTGTGGAGATTGAATAATGCTAACCGCTGCAAAAACGTTGTCTGGTTTGATGGGTTTATGTGTCGGTGATGCGTTGGGTGTGCCGGTAGAGTTTACTAGCCGCGCTGAACGAGTAAAATCTCCAGTGACAACGATGTTGGGTTATGGCACATGGAATCAACCACCAGGAACTTGGTCAGATGATAGTTCCTTAAGCTTTTGCTTGGCAGAATGCCTTTGTAGAGGGTATTCGTTGGATGCTATAGCCAATTCCTTCTGGCGCTGGTACAAGGAGGCTTACTGGACTCCTCGTGGCGATGTCTTTGATATTGGTCAAACTACCCATACAGCAATTATGCGTCTTAAACAGGGAGTTGTTCCCCATCAGGCGGGTGGGAAGGTTGAAAATAGTAATGGCAACGGTTCGTTGATGAGAATCTTGCCGATGGCTTATTGTCACAGAAACTTAACTTTAGGCGAATTGCTGGCGCGGGTGCATGATGTTTCGGCGATTACTCATGCTCATGCGCGATCGCAAATGGCTTGTGGCATTTATATTAGTATTGCAGTGGCGCTCTTGGAAGGGGCTGACCCTCAAACAGCTTATTTACAAGGATTGCAAGATATCCAAACAATTTATTCTGTCCGAGAATTTTTGTTAGAGAAGCCGCATTTTGGCAGAATTTTGAGTGGTGAGATTGCCAAGGTACCAGTGGAAGAGATTAATTCTGGTGGCTATGTGATTGATACCTTAGAATCATCCCTGTGGTGTTTGTTAAATAGCTCGTCTTATTCTGAAGCGGTGCTGAAAGCTGTCAACTTAGGCGGAGATACAGATACTACCGCCGCCGTCACCGGTGGGTTAGCGGGAATTTATTACGGGGTGGAAAATATTCCCAAACAATGGATGAACCAAATTGCTCGTAGACAAGACATTATCTACTTGGCAGAGCGTTTTGCAAGGGCTGTTTACAGCTAGTAGTCTGTCAAGCAAAGTTTGAAGGGTAAAGAAACGAACCGCAAAGGACGCAAAGAGCGCGTTCGCGCAGCGTCTCGCAGAGAAGTTAAGAGATAAAGAAGAGAAATTTAAAAACTGATTCACCTATCAAAACTTTTGCAATAGACCACTAGTGGTCTGTCAATTCAACTTTGACGAGTAGATAAATTCTTCAATTTCTCTTCTTTCCTTTTTCCTTTGCGCTCTTTGCGTCCTTCTCTGCGAGACGCTACGCGAACGGGGTTCGTTCTCTTATCTCTCAAATTTAATGAGACAGACCACTAGTTTCTAATTTTAAATTATACAAAGAGTGAGGAGTTATGAAAATTCTAAATCCTCAATCTTTACTTTTAACTTGCTGAGAAATCCACTGCAAGTAGGCTTGAGAACTGGCAACAATTGGTAAAGCTATAATTTCTGGCACTTCATCAGAAAATGTGGGTGGAAACCCCGTGCTGGAAGCACGGCTTTACAAAATTTGTGGTAAAATGTGAAATATGGAACAAGCTTTCCGCTACCGTTTTTATCCGACACCCGAACAGGAATCCCTGTTGAGGAGAACTTTGGGATGTGTGCGTTTGGTGTAT
>NZ_JAIVFQ010000030.1 GCF_020829495.1 Nostoc favosum CHAB5714
TCTCATAATTAACGATCGCCTGATCAACGAATCACTAGTTGGAACATCATATCCTGACAAAACCTGCCATCGTCTTTCTGGAAAAATTAAGTAACATCACTAGTTTTATAGTTCTTTAAATATCTAAATAGTGAGCAACCATGACACTGCTTATAATGTTACATTTTTGTAATCTTTATCTGCTTTTTCCGAGTTTTTTCGGTAGGTGCAAGATATGAGTTACCAGAGTTTTTTATGACAACAGTTATTTCATCTAGAATGCTACCATTACCATAATTTTCTAGTACAGCCCAAGTCCGTTCAATTAACCATTTGCTTAAGCGTGTGAAAGTCGCTATGGTGCTGCGTAGCAATGCTGAAGACAATTTGTGTGCAAAATGAGTCCACCCACTAGGCATATACCTGGTGTACGATATGTCTATAATTAAACTTTCGTAAAGAAATTTTTAAGTGTCCAAGAGGAAGTTTATGTCTAAAAAATTCTCTGACTCTTTTTTGTTTCAATTCCTAATTATGCCAGTTGGAGGCATAATAGTTGCCGTAATTTTGGGACTTTTAATAGCCCCATTGGGCAGATGGTTTACCAAGACACCAATTATAGGAACTGCTTTTGAACAATTATGCCACGCTACAAATGCTAATTGTTCTGAACCTCCAGATTTAAATAATAACCCAAGTGCTGCTCAAACTGTTAATTTTTTATGTGCCAAAACTAAATTAGAGAATATACCAGCGACAATTGCTCGTACACCTACTAGAGGCAATGTTGAATTTATTCGTTGGGAATCTAAGCATTTTATTGCTTCAGGTTATGATCCTGTAACTCGTTGCTTACAAGTATCCGAAAGATTTCAAAAACTTTGGGATAAGAATCTCCTCAAATATATTACGTATGATCGCATAAATAATTATAACGTAATATGCGTTTCTTTAGAAGCAAATACCCCCTGTATACAAGATGGTTTGCTACTTACATTAAGACCCGAAGATAACCCAAAAGCTGCTCTTAAACAAATATTAAATATTCGTAACAATGAAAGCACAATTTCATTTCATAATTCTGATACAACAGAACAATCAGAAAACAAGCTCTATATCAATGTGAGTGAAATTCTAGATAAGAACCCAGTCGTATCGAATAATCCAATTAAACCTTTGTTCTGAATATTCCCAAACTAAAGTAGCTAGCTTGTTATTGGTTGCATTGGTAGAACCGCAAGCATAAACATGAGTACGGGTGTATTTCTTACCCGTCCGTACTCTACCAGTAATTCCCTATTGGGCATTACATAACCGCACCAATATTTGTTATTGTTTGTTCCAGGGCGGACACAAAACGGTATCACCAAGAGTTTACCTAATTCTTATCTTCTTTTATCCCGATTTATTAAGCCGTTACTGAATAAGTCTTTAAAGCTAAGTAGCTGAAGACATGAGCTATTAGTCAGTAGTAATTTGTGATTTTTACAAGCTACTGGCTAATTTTGAGTTGTCTTTAAAAACTCAATAATTGTTTCTTTCTCTACTCAGTCAATTGTCTTTATTTTTTATACATATCTCAAAGATGATGCGAATCATACATATTTTGAACCACGTTCAAGAAATAGGTAACGGGATTGTGAATGTGGCTGTTGATCTGGCTTGTTTACAGGCTAAATCTGGTTATGAGGTAGCGGTTATTTCTGCTGGTGGTGAATATGAGAAATTACTAAATATATGTGGTGTCAAACACTACCAACTAGACCAAACTAGGAAACCGATAAGTATTATTAAAGCAGCTGTGCGTTACCTGGCGATCGCAGCAGAATTTCAGCCGGATATTGTTCACGCGCACATGATGACAGGAGTTATCCTAGCCCGCATTTTTAAAGGGCATAAATATGCTTTAGTTTCCACAGTCCACAACGAATTTCAGCGTTCCAGTCTGCTGATGGGTTTAGCTGACAGGGTAATTGCTGTCAGTAAGGCGGTGCGAGATTCTATGGCACGACGCGGTATTTCCGAAAACAAGTTACGGGTAATATGTAACGGAACTTTGGGCAGCCCCCGCACGCGACAAATACAAGATTATCAACCTTTACCATTACAACGTCCAGCGATCGCAACTGTAGCCGGGATGTATCAACGCAAGGGAATTGCTGAGTTAATCGCTGCCTTTGAACAAATCGCCTCAGATTTTCCCCAAGCGCATCTTTATTTGGTAGGAAATGGCCCTGATAAACAGCTATTTGAAGCACAGGCACTAGCAACTTCTGTAAAAGAACGCATTCATTTTGAAGGCTTCCAGGCGGAACCTCAAGGTTATCTGATATCTTGTGACATATTTGTGTTAGCTTCCCACCGCGATCCTTGCCCCTTGGTACTTTCGGAAGCCAGGGAAGCTGGAATTGCGATCGTTGGCACTCAGGTAGACGGGATTCCTGAAGCTTTGGACAATGGACAAGCAGGACTTTTAGTGCCAGCAAAAGATAGTAATGCTTTGGCTGGAGTTTTAGTGCAATTACTGAGTAATGCCGATATGCTGCACGAATGGAAACAGCGGGCAAATCAAAACCTACAATGGCTGAGTGTTGCCCGCGTTCATCAGGAAACACTAGCAGTGTATCGTGAATTAATTACAGAGTCAGAACGTTAACAATGTAGCGATCGCTTTACTTTTAAAGCTACACCTAAAGCGCCAAGGACTAGTACACCCAAAACATTAGTTGATTCAGGAACAGCAGTGTAATAACTACCCACTCTGATTGGCCCATCTTTATCCACTTGCTCTGCTGGCACTGGTGGAATGATTCCAGCACCTGGCGATAGATTGGGGTTGGTAGCGAATGGATTGTAAAACAGGGTTCCGTTTGGGATAACACCATCACTAAAAGTGATGATGTTATCTTTTATGGTAACGTCTCTAAAAATATTCTTTAAATCAGGGTTATTAGAGTAACCAATCTTGCCATCTCCATTAACATCTCCCCACTGCACAAGCTCATTATTAAATACAGGAGTAGAATCTGGATTACTATAGGAAAGCGTTTTTAAATCAAAGACCAAGCTTTCTATATCGTACCCAGTGTCATTTAGAAAGTTATTAGCTACATCTGAGACACCAAATTCTATTACTTGCCCTGGTTGATACTCTGGCCCAAGACTTCTTGGCTTTTTCGTTTCCAGTACTTCTTCATTTTGAGTTGTCACGCTGGTTTCTACCAAAATGAAGGCTCTCGCTGGTGTCAAAGACAAAAAACTAATTCCTGCTGCTCCTAGAACAGATAAGGCTATTTTGGTTGCTATTGTAGTCATATTTCTGTCCTCTTTATATTGATTGAGAGAATACTATACCGCGTGGGTTAAATCAAACAGCAAAACTCGCTTTTCAACTGCTATCTACCTGCTAGATAAATAGCGGTTAATGTGTGCCTGCTCAGTGATTTTATATCTACTCATAGGTTGATTTATAAAACAATTCTTGTAATGCTTTATCAAAATAACTAATAATTTTACCCAATCTTTATAAAAAATCTAAATTAGAACTTATGCGTTGACAGATTAGAGAATATGTGTGTTGAAAAAAGCTGAGTTAACGCGATCTACCAACAAGTTTTTTCGTTGGCAAATCACGTTAATTTAAATTCCAGCGTAGAACGTGTTGAAAAATTTAATCCCTATGTAGGGATTCAAATCAATTTTTTCGTAAATCCACGCAACCAAATTAATACTGGCTTCGCCCAATTCCCACCTAGTAAATCGTGCAGCAGAATATAAAAACAGGGGATGATAAACAATGTCAGCATTGTAGCGATCGCCATCCCAAAGAAAACTACAATCCCTAAAGGCTGCAAAAACTCAGAACCTTCGCCAATGCCCAATGCCAAAGGAAACAGTCCCAATATAGTGGTGACTGTGGTCATGATAATTGGGCGCAAGCGTTGAGGAGCAGCTTTCATGATCGCAATTTGGCGAGTACAACCAACTTCTTCCCGAATTTGGTTTGCCAGTTCTACCATTAAAATCCCTGCGTTCACCACAATTCCTACCAGCAAGACGACGCCAACAATTACAGTTGCGCCAATTGCAGTTTGGGTAATGTAAAGTCCAAAAATTCCTCCAGCTAACGCTAGTGGTACGGTGAAGATAATTACCAACGGGTCAATGAGCGAATTGTATTGCACCGCCATGACTACAAATATTAGGAACACTGCCAACGCCCCCAAAGTTTTTAAAGCATCCTGAAGTTGCTGATTAGTTTCTTGGGCAGAACTAGGCACAATTGAAACGCCATCAGGTAAGTCTACATCTTGGAGTACCTCATTGACTTCTGCGATCGCTTCACCAAGACTAGCTCCCTCGGTGAGATTACCTGCCACAATAAAAGCTTGGCGCTGATTAATCCGTTGCACTTCACCAGGCGCTTGACCTTCTTGAATGTTTGCAACATCTGAAAGACGGATTAGTTGATTGTTTTCTGTAAATAGCGGTAATTGCTCTAGCTGGGAAGGACGCGCAATTGCTTCCTTATTTAGCTGCACCCGCACATCAACTAAACGATTACCGCGTTGAATTTGGGTAGGAACTGAACCTTCAATTGCTGTCTGAACTGTGGCACCAATTTGCCCGGCGCTCAACCCTAAAGCCGAAACCCTTTCCCAGTCTGGGCGAATTTGGATTTCTGGTTGCCGGGGGTCGGCATCTGGTCGGAATGTCGCTAATTTTGCCCTTTCTTGCAATGCTTGCAGCACTTGTGCGCCTGCTTGCGTTAAGTTTTCTTCATTCTCACCTTGCAGAATCACGTCAACGTCTGACCCTTGTACTGGAGAATTACTCAAGATTAAACCCCGCACCTGACCAGGATTAAGGCGCAGCAGAATTCCTGCTAAGTTGAGTTTGTTAAATTCCTGAGTTACTTTTTTGACGAAAGCTTCTACATCTGTGCCTGGTTTTAGATTGATAGTGCTGCTAGCACGTAAAGGATTTTCTGTAGTACTGCTGCCAAATAAATTACCACCCACAGTTGTGAAAGCAGACTTTGTTTCTGGTTGTTTGAGCAAAATGTCATCAACAATTTGCATAACTTTTTCAGAAGTTGCTAAAGGTGTACCGGGAGGAAACTGCGCTCTCAAGTTAGCTTGACCAGTACTGATGCGGGGTAAAATTTCTTGGGGAATTTGACCAAACATAAAGAAGCTACTGCCGCCTAAAATTACCAAAGCAGCGATAACGACGAGGAGCCGATAGCGTAAAACCTTGGTTAAGAAGTTACTGTATCCCCGCGTAGCATCTTCAAATCGGTGATTAAACTGTCTAAGCAGCCAAAATTCACTGATCCGACTAGACCAGCGAATTCCCAAGAGTCGAGAAGACAGCATCGGTACTACTGTGATTGCGACTACAAGGGATGCTGCTACTGCGAAGCTAATTGTCAGAATCAGTTCATTAAATAGCAGTGCAATAAAGCCGCCAATTAAGAGGAATGGCACTACAGAAACTAAGTTGGCACCTGTAGCAGCAACTAAAGCAGATTCTACTTCTTGGGAAGCTGCGATCGCACTGTCAATAAAAAATTTTGAATTTCTCCTCTGCCCCTCTGCCTCCACCTCTTTTTGATTGGGAGTCATCCCTGTTTTTTCAGAAATGTTCTCCAAAATCACAACCGATGTATCAATTGCTTGACCGACTCCTAATGTCAGACCTGCCAAACTAAATACATTCAAAGTCAAGCCAAAGATTTTCATCAGAGCGATCGCTGCTAGAGTACACAGGGGAATCGTCAAACTGATAATCAATGTTTGCCTAAATGATCCCAAGAATAACAACACTGCTGCTGCTGCTAACAATGCCCCAGAAATCCCCGAAAAGATGACATCATTTAAGGAATTGCGGATGAAGACAGATTCATCTGTGGTGGGACTCAAAGTCATATCTGCTGGAATTAAACCCGATTGTCGTAATTGTTCAATTCGCCGCTTAACAGCATCTACAACTGTGATTGTATTGGCCTCAGGCTGCTTTTGGATTGAAAATTTCACCGCAGGCTGACGATTCAGGTAAACAAATACTCGCTGGTCTTCTGTATCGTCAATTACCTCCGCAAAGTCTCGCAAGTAGACGCGGCGGGAAGGTGCAGGGGAGGTAGAAGAGGCAGGGGAGGCTGGCGTTGCAGGGGAGGCAGGGGAGGAAACTTCTACAGAGAGGTTTTCAATTTCCCTGGCATTTTGGAAGCGTCCTACAGTCCGAGTCAATGGCTCAGAATTTTGCCCTAGAATCCGACCACCAGAAGTATCTTGGTTACGGGCTGTTAATTCATCTAAGACATCATTTAACCCCACGCCTAAAGCTTGCAATCGGTTTAAGTCAACAAGCACCCGTACTTCTTCCTCAGCACCACCAGATACATCGACTGAAGCGACTCCCGGCACGACACTGAGTTCACGCGTTAACTCTTCATCAGCAAATACGCGTAAATCTTTACCTGGCAACGAAGCAGATGTCAGGGCCAATTCATAAACCGGCAATTGGGAAGGATCGACTTTAAATAAGCGCGGCTCCTCTATCGTATCTGGCAGTTGTCCTCGGCCTCGGTTAAAAGCAGCAGTAGCATCGTTTAGGGCTTGATCAATATCACCCCCTGGTTGGAAGTATAAATCCAGGTTCACCTGTCCCTCACGGGTGCGGGAAAAAATTTGGACTACATTCTCTGTTGCAGCTAAAGTTTCTTCTAAGGGTCTGGTGATTTCATCTACTGCTACTTCCGGTGAAATACCAGGGGCTTCTAGCCGGACACTAACTCGTGGATAGGTAATTGAGGGTAGAAGATCGACTTGGATCGTTGTGAGAAAAAATACCCCAATGACAATTACTGCCACGGTGAGCATGAGTGTGCCAATGTGTTGGCGGATAGCGATCGCACTAAGACTAAATCCGCCATTGCCATTATTATTGTTCGCCTGTTGCATGATACTAAGTGATAAGTGCTAAGTGCTGACTACTAAGTACTTTTTCATGGGAGCATCCCAAATGTGTAAAAACATATTTTGTCATTGCGAGCGTAATGAAATGAAGCTATGCCGAAGGCTTTACGCTTCATTCGCAATGACAATCTATCATCTTGGTAAATTTGCTTGCATTGGGATGCTCCCTTTTTCCTTGGTATGGTGGTTATTACTCACCCTACTATTGCTTTTCTGAAAGAATTGAAAGACTTACAGTGTCACCTTCTTTTAACGGCTTACCACTACGAACAACATAGCGCTCTCCCGTTTGCAAACCGGATAAAATTTCCACTCTCCCATCAGCCCTTTTTCCCAACATTACGGCTCGTGCTGTTACCTTGGTTTTGTCTTCTGTGTCTTTGACGACAAATACTTCCCCACTTTGGTCTTGTGACTTTGCCTTTGCTATACCAGATGTGTTAGCTGGGGAAGAGTCCTGCGGTACATTTGTTTGCGTCTCCCCTGTACCCTTGGAGTTCTTACTGCCTGCTTGTTTCTGAATAGCTGTTTGCGGCACTACAACCCGTTGTTGTGTCTGGTTTTCAAAATTGACTCGCGCCAGCAGTCCACTACCAATTTTCCCTTGATTGTTAGGAATCACTACTTCTACAGGTATCAAGCGAGCTGTGGCATCGGCAGCTGGGGAAATGCGCGTAACTCTGCCAATTAATGCTTGATCCGGGAAGGCATCTAAGCGGACTTGTACAGACTGCCCAACCTGAATTTGTGCCAGTTCTAATTCGGAAACTTGCACTACGACTTTGACACGGTTAAAATCGCCAATTTTTAAGACTTCGCTACCTGCTTGCAGAAGGTTGCCAGGTTCTGTCACCTTTTCTGTGACTATACCAGTGATGGGGGATGTCAGCCGAGCGTAAGAACTTCGCTCTTTGGTTTGGGCAACTAATGCCTGTTGGGCCAATACTCTACCTTGAGCAGCAGCGACGGCTTGCTGTTCTGTACGAACTTGTTCTTGGGCTGCCCGTAGTGCCTGGGCTGCTGTTTTTGCCTGGGTACGTGCTTGCTGGGCAGTTTGTTCAGCGATCGCTCCAGCTTTGAATAACCTCTGCTGCCGTTCTGAGTCTGCCTGAGCTTGTACCACTTCTAGCCGCGCTCGTTCAACGTCTGCACGGGCATTGCTTACCTGATTGGTTGCCCTAGCGACTTCTGATTTGAGGGCTGCTAGTTCTGCTTCTGCTTGCTTTAATTCAGTCGAAAGTATGGCATCATCTAACTGCCCGACGTTCTGCCCTTGTTTAACTGTATCGCCCACATCCAGGTTCAAAGCCAACAACCGGGCTTCTACCTGCGATCGCACTGATACAATCCGAAAGGGTGTTGTATTACCTGTATATTCTGGTTGTTTTTCGAGCAAGTCAGTTCGAGCGATCGCCACATCTACAGGTGTTGCACCACCCCCTTCCCTACTACCAGGACTCTGAGATTGTGCATCTGCTGATTCTTTGGGCGATGAGCCGCAACTTGCCGTCAGCAGTGCTATACCTACCAAGCAAGAAATGAATAAACTTCTTACAGAGGTAGAGGAAAGTAAGTAATTTTCTTTTTTACCTTTTTCACCTGTTGCACTAGTGCTGTTTGCAAGAAGTCTACTCTTTAAATCTGCGTAGGCCCAGCCCGCACTTCGGCTGCGCTCAGTGACTACCCCAGGCATTGCTACCTCAGTCTTCACAACTGAATTTAACTGGATATTAATGAGCTGGTTGGCGGCTACCGGATCTGTTATTTTCACCTGCTTGTGCGGCTTATTCATATCCAAAATCATTTATTTTTCTCTGATTGGGGAGCTTTTGGGGTTAAACAGCCGTGTTTTACCAAGTAATTTTGAGAGATATCATTAACAAAAAACGGCGAGAATTCGTAAGCTGTCTTACAGCAACTTTCTGTATCAGAAATTACTGTTTTCCCATAAAAATCCAAAACTTCTCACCGCTCTACTTCTTACGCAGAGGTAGAAAATCTTCTTGCAGATCATAAATTATAAACTTAGTATAAATATTTGTCAGTTTTCTGAAATCTACCCATAGGAGAAACCTGGGTTTTTCTAAAGATATGAAACTTTTTGCCCAATATCCTAAAATGGGCGGTATTACAAGAATTACCCTTGTTTTTACATATTACTTTTTATTCTCGCATAAATACTTGTACTTATAGTAATTTGTTTTTTGTTAAGAATATTAAAGATTTATTGCTTTTTTAGGTCTATAATGTAGTGGAGAACACTATTTTTTCTTACCCCCCTTGCGTAATATGGCAAGAACAGGGCGATAAGTACCATAACAACAGCAAGAATGAAGTTTTTTGCCAGAAATATATTTGCATTAGGTGAGGAAGGTAAGGCGTGACATCATTGCTCAGAATCGTACAAACCACTGATGAATCCCAGATTTCCGAATTTTTCCAGGAATCAGGGGGTAAGTGGCGATCGCAACGACGCTACTACACCCTACCGAAGGGAGAAACTAAGGAGATAGAAAGTATAGTTACGATCAATTTTTTAGAGCAGGGCTGTGATGAATTGCAAAAGCTAGCTCAGATGCACGAGTTGCCTGATGCAGGTAGTTTAATCTGTGGTGCAGCAGTTGTATGGGAAAGTACAGATGTGCTAAAGACAAAGAAAGAATCGCAAGGTTCAACAATATTTGGGGTTATGGGAAACATTTTGTACCGCGATCGCGGTTTTGCCATATCCAAACCAGTCACCGCCCAGTATTATTTCTCCAACCCAAAAACACTGTGTTTGCGAACTGAATACAACGGTTCAGTGTTTGAAGAAGAGTTAAAGCTAATTGGCAGCAAATACCGCACCAGACAGACGATCATCTCTCGTGCTGGTGAGCAGTTGATGATTGGGCAATATTTAGAAAAGAGAATAGATTAGCTTCTTCCCTACTCCCTACTTCCTGTCTACGCAAATAATTTCAAAAATCAAAGCGGACTGCCATATAACTTTTTATAACAGTTTTGAAAATTTCCCCCAGAAAGTTAGTCGCTATGTAATCATGGGAAGTGAAATGAGAATTAATTCGGCGACAGTGTTTGTTTTTAGTATTGACAGGCTTTTCCCTTTTGGTATTACAGACTTCTCTCCGAAATCTAAATCTCTACAAACTTATGATTTTGGAGACATTTAATGTCAATTTACGTTGGTAACCTCTCCTATGAAGTTACACAAGATGCGCTGAGTGCTGTATTTGCAGAATATGGTTCTGTAAAACGTGTTCAGCTACCTACTGACCGTGAAACAGGTCGTTTACGCGGCTTTGCTTTTGTGGAAATGAGTTCAGAAGATGAAGAAACAAAAGCCATTGAAGCTCTTGACGGTGCTGAATGGCTGGGTCGTGACCTTAAAGTGAATAAGGCCAAGCCTAAAGAAGACCGAGGTGGTTCCTTCGGTGGTAACCGTGGTGGCGGCGGCGGCTACAACCGTGGTAGTCGCTACTAAGCTAAATAGGCGAAAGTCATTTAGTTGAATCTAAAAAAGGCTCAGGCAGCAATGCTTGGGCCTTTTTTATGCAAAACTTGAACTATAATTTCGGACAGTTGCTGGTTATACCGCGTCTATGATTCTCTAACCAAAGTGCCCTGATGAAAGATCATTTTCCATTGATCATTGTTCAATTTCCAGATGGAACTTCGCAGCGAATTAACAGGCTGTTCGCCAGATATATGTTTGACTATACGATAGGTTACTAAAACAACCCCTGCTGCCAAAACTAAGGTTTTAAATTCTGTTATCGATCTTTGAGTCAGGGATTCGATGGGTTCATTCTGTAAGCTGTTGATAATTTGCTGTTTATCGAAAACACGCCCTGAGCTTCCGAACTCAATAAACTCGTCATTCTGCTACGTCAACCGATTTCTCATATCTTTAGGTGAGAGTACTAGAATCGGCGAACCTGTGAATCCATCTACATCACGAGTAACGATCGCCTCCAGCCCCAACTTCATCGCAGATGCTACCTGCACCGCATCTTCCTTCATCAGTCAACCCCAATGCGATCGCCTGTTCCAGCATCCCGCGATCCACCGCACAAATTTCCATCAGTGCCAACAATTGAGTCACTGCGGTAATGGCAACTTCAGCACTCTTGGTCTGGCGTCCAACCAAATAATGCACATCCGTAACCGTTGTTGCCGACATAAATCCTTCAACTTGACCCGATTCAACCGTCTCCAGCAAAAAAGCAGCATCCGCCACAAAAGGTTCACGCGCTAGCAAAGCATCCAGCAGAACGTTCGTATCAAATAAAACTCGCATTACAGATACTTTTGCACCAACCGGTCATCTAGCATAGCTTTCACTTCTTCATCTGTAGGTGGCAGGGTGTCAGTCTTTGCAATGCCGATCAAACTTGCAGCTAAACCCTTCGGCTTTGACGTTGGCTGAAGTTTTGGTTGGAGCGATCGCATCAATGTATTAATTAACTGCCAACGATCTTCAGCAGATAATCTCAGTGCTTGATCTTCAAGTTCACGTAACGTCATGGCAATAATTTCTAACAGAGAGCATTAAATTATTCAGAATAAGTAGAAAATACCTCTATCTCAAATTTTAGCCGTTTGTGCTTCCTAATATCGTGACAATTTTACCCAAGCAGCATCATGCGATCGCCTCATAGAAGACCGCCGCTTGCTTATGCCCTATTCGCAATTAATAATGAGTTGCCGACTTGCGATGATGCACGGCTGTCACGCCATCAGTATCTAACAATTTGCCATTCTCGACAGTGGCATAAACTAGCCAGTGGTCGCCAGATTCCATCCGGTTTTGTACGGAACATTCAAGATATGCTAGGGCATTTGTAAGTATAGGAGAACCATTTTCAGCTTCTTGGGCGGCGACATCAGCAAATCGGTCTTGTCCTGGGCCGAATGGTTTGAGGAAGTGCTTCATCAATCCCAAGTGATTACCTTCTTTAAGAATATTAAGGACAAATTTGTTTTCTGTATGTGTCAGTGTTTCTACTGCGCGGTCTTTAGCTACAGCTATGGTTAAACCAGGGGGACTAAAGCTAGCTTGAGATACCCAAGAAGCTAACATGGCACTGGAGCGATCGCCTTCTTTGGCTGTGAGAACACAAAGAGAACCGACAATCCGACCAACTGCTTGTTCTACATTAGTAGCAGGAAGACTTTGCGATCGCACTTTTCTAGCTTTCTTCAGGGCTTGGGCAAAGTCGGTTCCAGCTTCTTCACACAATTGTAAGGTGGCATCGTCGGGTTTGAATTTTACGCGGATGGTGTCAAAACCAAACCGATAGCCAGCATCTTTCAATTTACCTTCGATTAAATCAACCGCTTCTCCACTCCAGCCAAAGGAACCAAATACACCAGCGAGTTTATTGTTAGTAGCGGTGGATAGCACAATTCCTAAAGCTGTTTGCACGGGTGTAGGTGCATGACCGCCAAGAGTAGGAGAACCGATGACGAAACCACCGGCTTTTTCCACAGCCGCCCGGATTTCTTCTGGTTCAGTAAATTCGCAGTTAATCGATTCTACAGCAACGCCAGCTTTTGTAATGCCACGAGCGATCGCTTGGGCTAATGTTGCCGTATTTCCATAAGCTGATGCATAAATCAACGCCACTGTCAAGTCGGCGGATGTTTGCTGTTGACTCCATTCTCGATAAGCTTTGGTCAGGTCGATTAAGCCATAGCGTACCAAAGGCCCGTGTCCAGTGGCATACATTCTCACGGGGAAATCAGCTAGTTTATCCAGCGCTGTTTCAACTTGACGGGCGTGGGGAGCCATGAGGCAATCAAAATAATAGCGCCGATCTTCGTTATATACTTCCCAGCCTTCATCAAATACCTGATCTCCACAAACATGCGCCCCAAATAACTTATCTGAGTACAGAATTTCTGTTTGCGGATCGTAGGTGCAAAGTTGATCTGCATAGCGGGGATTGGGGGTGGGAATAAATTGTAAATTATGCCCGTTGCCTAAATCTAGGGTTTCTTCGCCCCGCATCACAAGAATTTGCAAATCTGGATTTTCCAGCGCCCCACGTAAATTTATCGCCCCGGGATTAGAACAAACAAAAGTGATTTGCGGGGCAATTTTCAACAAAGCTTTTAAAGTTGCAGCGCGGTTGGGATTGACGTGTCCCAAAATTACATAATCTAACTCTTCGAGATGGAAACGCTGCTGCAACGCTTTTAAATAAATTTCTGTAAACGTTTCCCCTGGAGGGTCAATGATGGCAGTTTTTTCGCTTTCGATTAAATAAGAATTAGCAGTTGTACCCTTGGCAAGAGCGTATTCAATTTCAAACCTGAGCCTTGACCAACTGCGCGATCGCAGTATTCTTGTATCTGTAGCTATTGGATAAACTTGAACATCACGGGGTTTATTTTTTGACATGGCTAAAACAAGAGTTAGGAGTTAGGAGTTAGGAGTTAGGAGTTAGGAGTTAGGAGTTAGGAGTTAGGAGTTAGGAGTTATAAGTTATAAGTTCTGAGTTCTGAGTTCTGAATTCTGAGTTGAAGAAAGTCGTTAATCTAAATCTTTTAACTTCCGTTGTGCAGACGATATTTTTTGTTAAACTCGTCTCTACAACTCCTAATTTTTAACTTTTAACTCCTAACTTTTAACTCCTAACTTTTAACTCCTAACTCCTAACTCCTAACTTTTTAGTAGTGATTACCAACTTTGCGGTGATGCACAGCAGTTAAAGCATCTGGCTTAGAAACTCGTCCGGCGTAGACGGTGCTGTATACTGCCCAATGGTCACCGCAGTCCATTCTACTGACGACTTCGCACTCCATGTAGGCGAGGGCGTCGTTGAGGATAGGCGCACCATTTTCGGCTGGCTGGGTTCTCACTCCTTCAAAGCGATCGGCACCAGGGGCGAACCGTTTCAAAAAGTGCTTCATTAGTGGTTGGAAATTGCCTTCTTCTAATATGTTGAGAACAAAGCGATCGCCTACTTGCATGAGTGATTCAATTGCCCGATCTTTGGCTACTGCAATGGAGAATCCCAAGGGTTTAAAGCTGGCTTGAGCAACCCAGGAGGCTAACATGGCACTGGATACATCGCCTTTTTTGGCAGTAATAATATATAATCCGCCGCTAAGTCTACCTAATGCTTTATCTAAGTCAGCACCAAGAGATTTCATGGCTTTGATGCTGCGATCGCGTGTTACCCATTGCCCTAAGTCTGTTCCCGCTTCTTCACACAGCTTGTAGGTATTTTCTGTGGGTGTTTCTTTAATCCGAATCGCTGGAAAAACTGTTGTCAAACCCAAATTGCGGAATTTACTTACCAAAGGATCTATCGGCTCATCATCGCCACCGCCGGTTTCAAATACGCCAATAGCTTGCTTTTCTTTGGCAGATCCTAAAACTGTGCTGAGTGCAGATTGGATGCTAGCAGCGCCAGAAGCAGGAGGTAGTCCAACGACTAGCCCAGCACAACGGCTAACTAATTCCCGCAGTTCTTGTAAATCGACTTCCGATCCCAAATCGACAATTTCCACGGCGACACCAGTTTTACCGATACCATTGGCAATTGCTTGCACGAGGCGATCGCTATATCCGTATTCGGAAACGTAAAATATCCCAACTGCCGTTTCTGGCTTGGCTTGCGTTTGGCTCCAAGTGCGGTAACGTCCAACTAGTTCCTCAACGTTGTGGGATAATAATGGCCCGTGTCCTGTGGCAATCATGTCGATGGTTTTCAGTTCCCCCATTCGTTTCAGGGCAGATAAAACTGACCGGGCATTCGGCCCCATCAAGCAATCGTAGTAGTAATGAAAGTCTTCTTCGATAGCCGCCAAGTCTTCATCAAAGGTGCTATCTGAGCAATAGTGCAACCCAAAGGCATCGCAGGTATAGAGAATTTTTGTTTTGTGGTCGAAGCTGAAAATGGTATCCGGCCAGTGTAAATTTGGGGCAATCACGAATTCAAATTCATGACCATTGCCCAAATCTAAGCGATCGCCATTTTTCACAATCCGCCGTTTAAATGGCTGATGTACGAAATCTTCAAGAAACTGAATCGCCACTTTAGAACCGACAACGGTAATTTCTGGAGCCATTTGCAGCAAATCTTTAACTAAACCGCTGTGGTCTGGCTCGGTGTGGCTGATAATCAAATAATCAATATCTATTGGTTTGATTAGTCCGGTGAGCGTATTGAAGTATAGTTGACGAAACTTTTCGTGGGAGGTATCAACTAAGGCTGTCTGCTCCCCACGGATGAGAAACGAATTATAGGTGGTGCCGTTTTGCAGACCAAACTCAATATCGAAGCGATCGCGATCCCAATCCAGAGAGCGAATAGCCGTCGTCTCTTGAGCGATTTCCACCTGCTGTATGGTGAGCCGTTTTTCAGTTTTTTCGGTGAGCGCTACCATAACTCCCCTCCTTGACACAATGAGTATTTGTTCCTCTAGGTTTATTGTTACACGGCTTGAATGTTAATTTTTATTAAAAAATTTATGGTTGACTTAAAAAAGTTAAAAGTGTGAAACCGCAGAGGGATTGGGGGGATGAGGGAGATGAGGGGGATGAGGGAGATGAGGGAGATGGGGGAAATTTGGCTAGCTTTGGAAATTGGGAACTCTCGGCTGCATTGGGCGTTGTTTATTGGCGAGACGCTTTACTCAGCTTGGGATACCGACCATATAGCTGAGTCTGTCATACAACAGTTAGCTAAATGTCAAACCCTGGATCATTTACTACTGGCAATTTCTCCACCCCATCAGAAAATTAGGGAAGAAAATACTTCCTCATCCCCCTCATCCTCCTCATCTCCCTCATCCCCCTCATCCCCCTCATCCCCCTCATCTCCCCCTCCCCTCCTCGTCGCCTCTGTAGTTCCCAGCCAAACTGCTATTTGGCAAACTTACCCCAACATTCGGGTTATTACCTTAGACCAAGTATCCCTCAAAGGTGTTTATCCCACACTAGGAATTGATCGCGCTTTAGCCTTGTGGGGGGCGGGAAAAATGTGGGGTTTTCCAATGTTGGTGATTGATGCTGGGACAGCGCTAACTTTTACGGCTGCGGATGCTAATCAGTGTCTAGTTGGAGGTGCAATTTTGCCGGGATTAGGTTTGCAATTTGCAACTCTCGGTCAACAGACAGAACAATTACCATTAGTAGAAATGCAAAACTTTCCGTCTCTACCACCACGTTTTGCTCTGAATACTACAGGAGCTATTCAAAGTGGGGTGATTTATACAATCTTAGCTGGAATTAAAGATTTTATTGAGGCGTGGTTGCAATTATTTCCTAATAGGAAGATTGCGATTAAAGGGGGCGATCGCACTTTATTACTAAACTATCTGCAAGCCTTATATCCTGAAATTACAGTACGTTTGATTGTAGAACCCAATTTAATTTTTTGGGGAATGCGAGAAATAGTAATGGGTGATGAGTAAGGCAAATGGCCAAATTAAGTATTTTGCAGCATCAAAAAATAAAAACTAGGTTTTGTTAAACAACACTGAAAATCGGATGTTAAGTTGATTGTTGCATCTTGTGTGTAATGGTTTTTTTGCTCCAAGAGTTATATAAACAACATTTATAAGTTTTTTCTTTATATTAGCTTCATAAAATTTCGTTAGCTAATTCAGTAAACACTGATTTTTATCATCAAGTAAATATATGCTTATCAGCATACTTACAAAGAGTATAAATTTAGTTTGATATTAGGACTTACAAGCCGTCACACTGAAATAAAAGTAAATATTGCGACATATTCACATACTATGAACAAAAAATTGATAGCAGCTTTCGTACTGACAGCCTCCATACTTGGTGTGACGAAAGTTAATGCTACACAAACATCTTCACAGTACACACAGCGATACATCATACAAGATATGTATGGTGCTGCATTTACCGCGAATGGACAGACTGAAGATTTAATTTCTTCACCAGCCACGCCATACCCGCTAAACAAAACAATGTGGATATTTTTTCCGCAACAAACTAATAGACCGGGAGAATGGGTAGAATTGGGCGGAGGCAAAGGAGTTACTGCTACGTCAATTACAATTCCTAACCCACAACCACAGGAACAAACTTATTGGGATGGGCACTACTTTACTTATCAACGTGTTACTGCGGATGGCAGCAGATGGTACTACGAAGGCAGGATTGGCAGTGCAAATCCTACAGGATCTCATCGATATAAACTAGAGCGGGATTTAACCCAACCTAATCGATGGAAATCATCTGTTGACAACGTTGCAGCTTACTTCATTACGATTGCAGGGGCGAGTAATTACAATGTTGGGAAACAGTTAAATATTGGTATTGAGTCACAAGATAACCAACATTCATTTACAAACGGAACTTCTGTCGAAAATATCTGGTCTTATCCTGTAGGTGCATCAGGATTTCAGAATTACACTGGAACAGAGCCTATCGCTAGGGAAACTAATAGCTATGGGTGGTATTCGGGTTGGTTTTATTCACAAAATGGAAGCCCGAATATTATCCAATTCTTACGTCCTTAATAGATTGTAATCAATAGAGTAAAAAAATGAAAAAGCTTTTGTTTTTAGGTGTTTTGGCGATTGGGATCACAATTCCAACGACATCATTATTAGCGCAAAATTCAGTAGATAATCCAGATAACAGTAGTCCTCCTGGGTTGAGAAGGCCACCAGAGGCTAGCAAAACTATTATTCCTGAGCCACCGTCACCAACAACGCCGACAGAATATCTTTACCCAGATAACAGCGCAAAACCAGTTTTGCAGATGATTAAAAAAGAACGTGCAATTGGACAATTAAGACAAGGCTTGAATCTCAAAAATGCACGGCTTGTAACTTATGCCGATTACATCAAATTTAAAAGTAAACTTGGCGGCGATAGCATCGAAAACGCTCAAGTACATCCTAACCGTCGTGTCTGGTTAATTGAAATTGACGCACCAAACGGGATTGATGTACCACAACGAGTCCGTGATGAAAAAACACCACGTCCAGAAAAATTTAAAAAATCGAAAATTTTAATGGTAGTGGATGCAGAAACTGGAGATAGACTAAGCATGGATATCGCAGAAAATCAATAACTTAATTAAGACCTCGCTCTTATTATATTGACCCTTACGTTTATTTAATTAATATAAATAAACGTTTTTTTATGGATATAAGTTTTCTGAACCCGCTTTCCTCTAATTACTAATTTACTTTAATAAACTCCCCAATCTCGATCGCCACAACCCCAGCACAAGATTCTGTTAAGGGTAAACGAGGAGTTTGAGAGCGATCAGAAGGTCAGCAAACAAAGAAAGCTTGAATGGCATAAAATTGAGAGAGAGGTTTACCCAGCGTCAGGTTATGTCCGAGACATCACAGCTAGATGTGATTATGCGTCAATTAGATACCCTATCTTTAGTCGAACTGCTAAAAATTAAGACACAAATCGATGCGTTGATTGAAGAAAAATCTTCACTGTTGTCCAATATTCTGATTTCTGAAAACTATCGTATAGCAACATCTGTTTCTAGTGAAACGAGAGACATTAATGAAGTGGCTATGACTAACCGATTCCCTCCCCTAGCGTCGAGTGTAACCAAGCTAGATAAATATCAAGTTGCTCTACAATTTTTTGAATCGGAAACAAAAGGGGATGATACCTTAGAACAGGTAATAGAACTGGTTGAGGAATGGATGGTTGATGAATCGGGATATGATGAACAAACGCACCCACAGATTGAGACAGGCTTGAATCAGAATCGGATGTCAATGTAAAAACACAGATGAGTAGAGCCATATTGCTAGACACTCATCCTTTGAGTCAAGTAACGCATCCAAAAGTAAACCCAAAAGTCCAACAGTGGTTGCGATCGTTAGGGAAAACCGAAACTGTTATACGTGTGCCAGAAATAGCCGATTATGAACTTCGGCGTGAACTATTGAGACAAGGAAAACAAAAGAGTATAGATCGCCTCAACAAACTTAGCCAAATTTGTCTCATACCACTGACTCCCGAAACGATGCGAAAAGCAGCCGAACTATGGGCATCGGTGAGAAACCAGGGAAAGCCTACAGCAAGCAATGAAAGTTTGGATAGTGATATAATTCTTGCTGCTCAAGCAATTCTCCAATTGAAAAGTTTTGATCAAGTCATAGTTGTGACAACAAACTTGAAACACATATCACGGTTTGAGAGCGAAGGAATATGTGTAGTGGATTGGCAATAAACCCTGAATGAGCTAGTTTAATTCGTTGAAATTATGGCTTTTTAAAATACCTTGAATAAACTCCCCAATCTCGATCGCTACAGCCCCAGCACAAGATTCTGGTAAGTCATTTCCGGCATGGGCAATCATTTTCAACTCGAGTTTGGGCATCAGTTGAGCATAAATCCGACTTTTAGCTAAAGCATCTGGTGTATCTTGGCCACCTTGTAAAATAAAAACCGGCACATCTATCATGTAAAGCCGCTTTTGCACTAATTCCGCCTCAATTTCTGCTTGTCGCCTTTTGAAGAGTAACTGGCAAGCTATGGGGTAACGCAACAATTCCTGACGTAATTGCAAATCCTGGGCAATTTTTTCATGCCAACCTAAGATTTTAGTGAAGGGAGTTAGCGATCGCAGCAACTTAACTATAATTGGTGGATAATTCAATAATCGCCGCATCTTTCGACAATACTCTTCTTGTCCTGCTATCTCTACGCCCTCTGGTGCAAGTAGTACCAAACCATCAACTTTCTCTGGATACTTTAAAGCATAGCTAGCAGCAATCCAACCCCCAAGAGAATGCCCTACTAAATAGACTTTTTCTAGCTTGACAGCTTGCAAAAACTCAGCCAAACACTCTACTTGCAAATCTATCGAATGGTGAATATTCGGATTTTCTGATTCACCAAACCCTAACAAATCAAGTGCAAAGCAATGGAAATCTTGTGAAAGAGACTCCATCACAGATAACCATTGACTGCTCTCATTCCAAGCACCATGTAAAAAAATTATAGGAGTTTTTTCACCGACTTCACGCCAGAATATCAGCCCTTGAGAGAGCTTTATCCGCGAGTTACGGAATAGTATATTCATTTTAATTTAGTAGTTAACTTTTAGCACCATAATAAATAGTCATTAGTTATTAGTCATTAGTCATTAGTCATTGGTCATTAGTAATTAGTTTTAGACAAATTACAAACAGAGAAGTGTGAGCCGAACGCGAATTTATGTTGAGCGGAGTCGAAACACAGCGTCTCCTAGAGAAGCTTCCTTAGATCATATACTTTGGCGGCAAATGACAAATGACTAATGACTAATGACTAATGACTAATGACTAATGACTAAATATTGTTATGCCAATGTTGTCAAGCCATTTAAGTAGTCTTGCAACTGCCTAGTATGGTCGTGAGACATCTGTCCTGAAGGTAGCAAATTGGGAGAGAAAGCTTGAATTTCCATGACTTCCAAAGTATCTTGAATCTCCATTGTCCCATGCACCTCGGCTTCAACCACAACACAAATTGAATGGATTCTGGGATCGCGGTCTGGTGCGGAGTAAACTCCTACCAAACGATTAATTTTCACCAATTCTAGCCCGGTTTCCTCGATCAATTCCCGGCGGACTGTGTTGGGAATATCTTCTCCCCAATCCACCATGCCTCCAGGCAATGCCCAAAGACCATTATCACGCCGTCGGATCAGTACAATTCGACCATCGGGTAAAATTGGGATGATACTAGTGCCAGTAATGGGATGACGAAATATAATACCCAATACTGTTTGTCCAATACGCCATAAGCTACGTGTGGACTGGACAGCTGCCGGAAAAAAAGCAATAACGTTCAATCTTCAAAATTTTTGTATTGTATTCTATAGCTCTCTACCACTTACATAAACTCAACTAATTCAATTTTTATTGAGTTTTGTTTTATACACAAATGTTTGCGGTTTGAGATTTTATTCTCACGATTTTACGTAGAATATTATTGATTCTAACATCAAGTTTCTAAAGAAGCACTGTATTCATATATACATAAACTTTGTTAAATCAGAAAGTTTTTCAGTTTAAAACTAACATTAGCCTTGTCCAAACTAGCGATCACTAATATTTTTCAGCACACATTAAAAAAAATAATCTGAATGATAAGTTTTAACCCAAAATTTAGAAGAGACAATTAAGCGGGGTTTGAGACCGTCACCTAATTCTTGATAATATTGATTGGTTTGTTCCAAGAACAACAACTTGTTAGCTAATTTACATCTATTTGACGAATTTGAATCAAATAAAAAGTATTTTTCGTCTAGGTGGTGGGGATAGTTCTAAATTATTATTGACAGAACAAGGTTGAATGCGATATACTAGTACACTGTTTAAAGCGTATTTATTGCTGCACTAGGCTACAAGTATATCAATAACATTGGTAACTGATATTGCCTACGTGATGCCTAGTTGCTACTTTTTTGTTGTTTATTAATGAGGTGAACATGGCCAAGCGCCGTAACCCAAAAAAAGAAAAGGCGCTACGTAACCAGGCGTATGCCAGAAAGTTTCGTAAACGGACTACGACAGGAAGAATGCAGAGAAGGTTCCAACAAAGACCACCCAAGAGTGAAGAAGAAGAAGGCGCAGCAGCAGCTGACACTGAATAAGCTGTCTGCTTAAATCCTTTTTATTTAGATTATTTATTTTTTAGGGCGTACAAATGTACGCCCTTATTTATTAATCGACAGCAATTTGAGCGCGGGCAGCTATAAGTGCTTTCCTTACCTGTGCAAAGCCAGTACCACCGTAACTGTTACGGGCTGCAACAACTTGACGGGGGGATATCGCCTCATAAATATCTGCTGCAAATGCCGGATGTAGTTCTTGCCACTCTTCCAAGCTCAAATCTTTCAGAAGTTTACCTGCGGCATCACAGGTTTTTACTATCTTACCCACGAGGTTGTATGCTTCTCGGAAAGGAACGCCCCGTGCTGCCAGATAATCTGCTACATCGGTAGCGTTGGAAAAATCTTCTGTCACTGCTTTTTCTAAGCGTTGAGTGCGAAATTCTAAACCTTCTCTCAGCAAAATCGTCATTGCCTCCAGAGAGGCTTTGACTGTCTTAACGCTGTCAAACAAACCTTCTTTATCTTCTTGCAGGTCTTTGTTATATGCCAAGGGTAGCCCCTTCATAATCACCAATAACGCCTGGAGATGACCGAATACACGTCCCGTCTTCCCTCGCACCAATTCTGGCACATCGGGGTTTTTCTTTTGGGGCATGATACTGGAACCTGTGGCACAGCTATCTTTAAGGGTGACAAAGCCAAATTCTTGAGATGACCAAAGAATGACTTCTTCTGCAAGGCGACTGAGGTGAACCATAATCAAGCTAGCAGCACACAAGAATTCGATCGCAAAATCGCGATCGCTCACTCCATCGAGGCTATTAGCATAAATATCGTCAAAATTCAATAGTTTAGCTGTGTAGTGGCGGTCAATGGGGAAAGTAGTTCCCGCTAAAGCACCGCACCCCAAAGGTGAGATATTCACGCGGCGAGAAACATCTCCTAAGCGTTCCCAGTCGCGTTGCGCCATTTGAAAGTATGCCAAGAGGTGGTGAGCTAAACTCAGGGGTTGGGCGCGTTGTAGGTGAGTATAGCCAGGAATCAGAGTTTCAACGTGCTTTTCGGCTATATCCAGTAAGACACCTTGAAATTCTCGCAATTCGCTTTTGATTTGTTGGATTTGGTCGCGGAGGTAGAGTCTGGTGTCAGTACCAACTTGATCATTACGCGATCGCGCCGTATGCACCTTTTTACCCACATCGCCGACAATTTCTGTCAATCGTCGTTCAACTGCAAAATGTACATCTTCAGCATCAACACCAGGCTGAAATTTACCCTCGCGGTACTCTTGGCGAATTTTTTCTAAACCTGCAACCAGTTTCTCTCCTTCTTCTGAGGAGATAATGCCCGTGTGAGCGAGCATTTTGACATGGGCTTGAGAACCAGTGAGGTCATATTCGATTAATTCAATATCAAAATTTATACTGGCATTAAAACGAGCGATCGCTGGATGCAACGCTGATTCAAATCGCTGGCTCCAAGTTTCTTCGTGGGTCATAAATATTATGAGGGGAGTGGGGGAGAGTTAAGAGTTAAGAGTGAGGAGTGAGGAGTTAAAAACTCATAACTCCTCACTCCTCACTTTCAACTCCTAACTTTTAAATTCAACCGTAGCTAGTTAGATTCCGAATCATATAACCAATGACTAAACCAATCAACAAGGCCCACACTTGACCTGTTTGTATAAAGTGACGCCAAGATTTTTCAACCTGACCCATCAAGTCTGGATCGGTAATTGTTTGTGCTAGTAGTGCTGTCAAATTTACAGGCAAATGCCAATATAACTGAGATATAAAATCGCTGGAATGGCTCATATTTGGTGGTTATAAGTTAAGGGTGGCAAAATTCAGCATCAGTTTATTTTTTAGAAAAATTCCTGATATTTACTGAAATCTTGGGTGTAACTTTAATGTCTTAACTCAAGATGTAGCAGATGCCAACCGCAATTTCTCGGCAGTCCGCAAAATTTGCCCCGCCAAAACTGCTGCACCAAAACCATTATCGATATTTACTACGCCTACTCCCGCAGCACAAGAGTTAAGCATTGTCAATAAAGGTGCTAATCCGCCAAAACTTGCACCATAACCGATGCTGGTGGGTACGGCAATCACAGGACAACTCGCTAAACCCGCAACAACGCTGGGTAAAGCGCCTTCCATTCCCGCTACGACAATCAACACCGATGCGGACTCAATCAGGTGGCGGTTACTTAATAAGCGGTGAATCCCAGCAACGCCAACATCCCAGAGGCGCTGGACTTGGAAACCAGAAAGTTCAGCAGTGACAGCAGCTTCTTCAGCAACGGCTAAATCGGCAGTACCAGCAGAAAGAATGCCAATTTCACCCGCAAATTGTGGTTCGATGGTAGGAGGAGCGATCGCACAAATTCGCGCCGATTCGTAATATCGCAAACCGCTAACTTTTGATTCCAGTGCGGCATAAACTGCTGGTTCAATGCGAGTTGCCATCACCACCGGATTACGGAGGCGCATCACCTCCATAATTTGAGCAATTTGGTCGGGAGTTTTACCAGGGCCCCAAATCACCTCTGGGAAACCAGTTCTTAGCTGGCGATGATGGTCGATTTTGGCAAACTCACCTACAGATTCATAAGTTAAGTCTTTGAGTGAGTCGAATGCCGTATCTGGCGTAACTTTACCATTGGCAACGGCTTCGAGGAGCGATCGCAAAGCTTTTTCATCGGTCATGATAAGGGAGATGAGGAGGATGAGGGAGATGAGGGAGATGAGGGAGATGAGGGAGATGAGGTGTAACCTATGCCCAATGACTAATCGGTTACTTTTAGTTCGTAGAGATTCCAAAATGGGCCACCAAGAGCAGTATATTGAATTCCTTGGAAGCGATCGCGCACTGCTTGCAGATTCAACCTCTCCACTAAATGAATAAACGGCAACTGTTCTGAGGCGATGCGCTGATATTCGTAATAAATTTCCTTGCGCTTGTTTTCATCCAATACCTGTGCGCCTTTAATGTAAAGGCTGTCAATTTGCTTTTCCCAGTCGGAAACTTCCCAGCCAGTCATCGGTGGATCTCCCGGTTGTGGCCCCAAATTAAATGCGTGGGATGCACCCGCAATCCGCCAGATATTGCTAGCGCCGTGGGGTTCAATACCGCCTCCAAGAAATCCTCCTAGGTAACAATCCCAATTCTGCGTAACTTTGAGTTTTTCTAGATAAGAATTGAAGCTGAGAATTTGCAAATCCACTTGAATCCCAATTTTAGCGAGATCCCGTCTAATTTGAGATGCCATATCTCCTCTAACTTTTCTTTCCGAATTCGTTAAGAGTGTAAATCTTACTCGGTTGCCATCAGCATCTAAAAGCTGATTTTGGTCATTATATTTGAAACCAGCTTGTAACAATAATTTTTTCGCTTTTTCTGGTTCGTAATTATATACCTTTAACCCTTTTTCTGGAGGAAGGAAGTAGGGACTTTTGACATAAACAAATGAGTTTTGCAGTTCACCCAGTCCCCGAAAAGCATTTGTTTTCATGGTTTCGCGGTCGAGTGCATAGGCTATAGCCTGTCTGAATTCCTTTTTATTAAACCACCTAGATTTAATTGGGTCTACAAAAGGTTTACCCTGAGAATTCTTAGCTTTACTAAGATTGAAAGCAATAAAAGTCGTACTTGTATCTGGGCCACCGTTATAAATTTCAAACTTCGCCCGTTTTTCTTCTCGCTTCAGCAAACTAAAACCTTCAGGAGCGACTTCTAAATCATCTAACTGCCCAGAGCGAAAACTAATCAACTGGTTTTCAGTAGATTCAATAATTTGCAAAACAATACGCTCAATGTAAGGCTGAGGATTACCCTGAGCATCTTTGCGCCAGTAGTATGGATTACGCCGAAATATAACTCGCTGACTGGAAACGTAACTTTCCATTACATAGGGGCCGTTGCCAACAATTTGTTTCGGATCGGTGCCTGTTCCCCACATAGAAATAAATTTAGGATTCCCATCAGATCCAGTTGTACGAACCGCTTCTTGTAGAGCGTGGGCTGGCATAATTGGGATACCGCCTACATATCTTAAAAAAGGAGCAAACGGTTCCTGTATGCTGAATTCAACCCGACGCGCATCGATTTTTTTCACCTTTGGTAAGGTGCCTTTATCGCCAACTTTTAAGGCGTCTTTAAGAGAAGTCGGGATTTTAGGATTGAGGTAGATTTCGTTATAAGTAAAGACAATATCATCAGCAGTCATTGGCTGACCATCTGACCACTTAATTCTTTCTCGCAGAGTGATCACAATCCGTTGACCATCTTCTGAAACTTCCCATGCTTCTGCTAAAGCCGGCTCTAGTTTTGTGGTTATAGGATTCTCATTAATCAATGAGTCATAGAGGAAGCCAAAAACGCTATATGCTGACTCATTTAGAGCATAGTTAAAAGTTGAAGGCTCACTTAAAACTGCTGTGACGACTTGCGGCACTTGAGCCGCCGCAGTTTTAAAGTTAGCTGGGTTGCAGGCCGTAACTGTAAATGCTATTCCTGAAGTCAGAATTATTGCCAACCAAAAACGTTTAATTGTAAAAAAGATGGATGCTGATTTCATAGAATTAAATCTACTGGAATTCTGTCTAATTAGGGTCAATGCTATAAGCGATAGGCGGAACGTGAGTTATTGCTATAGCAATCCTATTTGATTTTTTAGAATTGCAATCCGCAGATCCCCGACTTCTTACATAAGTTGGGGATCTTGTTTCTCACCAATAATTCAGGATTGCTATATTTGAAACGTTAAGAAATGTCTGAGTCATGGATAGCTCAAGTTTGGCAGTAGGGATTTAGGGTAAGCGCAAATATTTATGCAATAATTCTAAATAATATATGTAAAATTTTATATCAAAATTCTACATTAATGCATAATTTTGATATTAGTAATGACATAAAAACTCTTCGAGGCTAATTTTTTATGAAAAACCACCTTTTAGCGATTGGTGTCACCGCCGCATTGTCTACTATAGCTTTTTGTGGATTAGCTAATGCTAAAATTGTTCTGAACGGTGTGAGCATGAACGGCATCAGTGTAAACGGTACTAATCTAAACGGTTTTACCTTGCAAGGAACCCAACTGCAAAGCCTCCAAGTTGAAGGTGGACAGTTGGTTGGTGTACAAAGGGTTGGCGTGAAATAGCTGTTCTTATAGGGTTTAAACCCCATACTAATAGTCTTTTACCTGCAAGGGAAAGATTTTATACCAGTCTCATATAATTCGTGGTACACCCTTTTATCCTCTCTGAAACTGAAGGTTAAAAGGGTTTACGTGTAATTTTAATAGATTTTTATTTTTAAGATTAAGTAGTCGGACAAAAATATTTACAGTCATTGAGTACTCCTTTGGAGAACCTGTAGGGTACGAAGTGAAGCAATCCCAACCCTTGCGATTGCTTCATTACGCTTCTCTACGAGACGCTAATGCATAGCTTGATTCTCCGAAGGAGAGTACGCTCCATTCCCAATGACATTGTGTAATTAATTCTATCCGACTACTTATCAACAATATATGTAAATTCTTATATCAAAATTATATATTGCTTAATAATTTTGATATTAATAATGATATAAAAACTCTTCGAGGCTAATTTTTTATGAAAAACCACCTTTTAGCGATCGCCGTCACCACTGCATTGTCTACTATAGCTTTTTGTGGATTAGCTAATGCTAAAATTGCTTTTAACGGCACCAGTCTTAACGGTATCAGTATGAACGGCACCAGTCTTAACGGTTTGACCTTGCAAGGAACCCAACTGCAAAGCTTCAAAGTTGAAGGTGGACAGTTGGTAGCAGTACAAAGGGTTGGCGTGAAATAGCTGTTATTGTAGGGTGTAAACCCCATATTAGTAGTCTTTTCCCTGCAAGGAAAATATTTTATACCAGTCTCATATAATTCGCGGTACACCCTTTTATACCCTCTGAAACTGAAGGTTAAAAGGGTTTATGTCTAATTTTTAATCTATTTTTTATTTGTAAGATAACTGTCTAAAGGGCAAAAGTTTATTTATTTGGTATAAATCAGAATGTTCTTTATTGGAGCATTCAAGCTATGAAAAAACTACTTATAGCTAGTCTAATTATCATCTTATTAATATCGCTTTTAAGCTGTAGTAAAAATGTTCAACCACAGGCGAAACCATCAATTGCTAGTGAAAAAACTGTAATTATCAAAGGTAAAGATTTAAAAGGAACAGAATTAACAGCATTTGATGAACAGGGAAGAAAACAGAAATTTAAAATTAAAGATGTAGAACTAGATCCAAAAGATCCAGAAAAAGAGACATATCTTTACACAGTTTTTTATCAAGATCAAACTGATTCTCAATGGAAAAATTTATGTCAGCCCGATGTCAACAAGGTTGCTAAGGCGATTTCACTTTCCGGTTCGTGGGATGAAACCGGAAAACATATAGAATCAAACGATATTTTCACATTTGGTTGTACAAATGGGGCGCTGGCTAAGTGCGTTCGCTTCGGCTATAAGCCTTGGAAGAGTTTCCAAGGAAAACCACTCCGAGACTATCACCAAGCTTGTACTCGCATGGTACGTGCTGATTACTGCGGTAACGGTAAAGCTCACACTCGAGATGAGACTTTAATTGATGTACATGATCTGATAAATATTCAAAAACCAACTCCTAACAACAAGATGGTTTTTGAGGCAGCTTGGCAACCAGACGGAGCAACTTGTATTAATCATCCGAGATGGTTTGATAAACTATCTGAAATTCGCCAAGAATGCCCCAATAAGCTAACTGGTCGAATTAATGAAAATGGTAGTTGCAACACAGCAAAAAAAGCGCAGCAGAATTGGTCAAGCGCTTTGCTTTTCAATGATTCATTTCTCCGAAAACCCTAGAAAAAATTCTGATTTTTTTCATAATTTCAATCCGCGAATCGTGTAATCAATTTGATTGAGATTGTAGCCAACCAAGGAAGTTTTGGGTTTTATTGAAATACTGAATGCCACTATCTCGTAAAAGCTCTATAACTTCACGTCTGCCAAATTCTTTAGAATTGCTACTTAAAAATAATTTATTTTCATTAGGATGTAAGCCAGCATGAAAAATTATACACTCCAAGATCACTCTATCTATAATGTGCTTCTCAAAAATTTCTCTATTTAACGTTCCTTGAAAAATACTCGTACTTAATGTAATCATTTCTGATTTGCTAATAAGCTGATTAAAAGCTACATCAAAACGTTCTTTAACTTCGTTATTTCGTTCAAGAAAGCTAGTTTTTGATTGCTCTAGGCGAAAAAGCAGTAATCGTGCATTATCTGAATTATCTCGCTCTGCTTGATTAATTTGTATATCTAACTTGCCGAGGAAATCTAGATTATATTTTTCTTCTTGTTCCAATGTTGTTAATGATTCTATAAAACAAATACTTGGCACTACGATACGTAAAGAAGAGGGTGTATTTTGCAGTAATTCTTGTGCTTGTGAATCTTGCCCTTTAGCAATACTCATCAAGAAATTAGTTTCAACGTAAATTATCACTGCTAATCATTAATAAAGTTGAGTTGTTCCGTCTTCTAGTAGTTGCAATAAACCAATTTCTGTCATTTCCTTTGTGAAAGGTGGTATTGCAGATTTCCAATGATAGGCCAAGTCACGTAGCCAAGCTTCTGTAAGACCTTTAAGGTAAAGACTAAATATTCTTTTGTCGCGGAATTTTGGCTCATAATAACTCAGCACATCAGCAGTATTAAGACTGATAATTGCCTCTGATAAATTATTGCCATCCCATTTAAAAATCAGAATGTTATTTACATCAACAAGCATGGCAAAGGGAATCGCTATCTTTGCAGCTTGTAAGTAATCAATCAGCCGCAAAATAGCATATTTTTTGGCTTTTGTTTCTTGAAAATTGAATGGTAAACCTTTGACTTCAGCTATGAGAACAATTTGTTCCTCTTTGTCTAAAGCAACAATATCAGGAAAGTCTATATCTTCTAAGTTTGTAGCTTGTATGGCTCTAATTTCCCACCAGGTTAAGGTTTGTTTGTCCCTATAAATCATTGATTTCTATCCTCGTGAGCCTTCAATATCTTTACCGATGGTTTCAAAGAAAAGTTACTCTGAAGCCACTAGCAAAACGACAGCATAAGCACATATACCTTCTTCGCGTCCAACGGGGCCTAATTTTTCGTTGGTGGTAGCTTTGATGCCAATTTGATTTGGTTGTAATTCTAAAACAGCCGCTAGTTTGTCGCGCATGTTGTGAATATGCGGTTTTAATTTTGGACGTTCTGCTACTACCACCGAGTCAATATTTCCCACCTGCCAACCTTGATCCCGAATCAGTTGATGAACTTGAGTTAATAGTACTAAACTATCTGCTCCCGCCCATTTGCGATCGCTAGGTGGAAAATAATGACCAATATCTCCCAAAGATAATGCCCCAAGCATGGCATCCATAATCGCGTGTGTTAACACATCAGCGTCACTGTGCCCCAACAAACCCAGTTCATGAGGAATTTGAATTCCACCTAAAATCAAAGCGCGATCGCTCACCAGTTGATGAATATCGTAACCGTTACCAATACGAATTTTAGTCATTAGTCATTAGTTATTAGTCATTAGTCATTAGTCATTAGTCATTAGTCAGGAGTTAGAAATTATTATTCTTCCCCTGCTCCCCCTGCTTCCCCTGCTCCCCCTACTCCCCCTGCTTCCATCTTTCCAGGAGATCAGGGCGGCGATCGCGGGTTCTTTCAATTTGTTGTTCGTAACGCCACCGGGCGATCGCGGCGTGATTCCCACTGAGCAAGACATCAGGTACTTTGAAGCCGCGAAAATTGGCAGGACGAGTATATTGGGGATAGTCCAATAACCCTTCCTCAAAACTTTCTGCGGTGAGGGACTCGGTTTTGGCTACGGTTCCTGGGATAAGCCGCACTACGCCATTAATCAAAGCCATTGCTGGAATTTCTCCGCCAGTCAGAATAAAATCCCCTAAAGATACTTCACGAGTTACCAAATGTAGCACCCTCTCATCCACTCCTTCGTAATGCCCGCAAATAACTACTAACTGGTCATAATTTGTCACCAATTCTTTCAAAAGAGGTTGATTAATTGTTTGACCCTGTGGACTCATCAAGATGATTTCTCTTCGCGGTAGAGTTGGCAGCGACTCCACAGCGTTAAAAATAGGTTCTGGCTTCATTAGCATCCCAACGCCGCCGCCGTAGGGTTCATCATCCACCTTTCGATGCTTGTCAGTGGTAAAGTCCCGTGGATTAACCAGATGCACTTCGGCAATCTGTTTGGCTAAGGCTTTACCTAGCAGACCAGAATTGAGAACAGAGTTAAAACAGTCAGGAAAAAGCGTAACTATATCAAAGCGCACAGTTATTCGTATTCAAGGACACTAATCTTAAATTTGAATGTCTAGCAAACATCAACAAGCCAAAGTCGGCTTAAACTCCAGTTAAACTTTATCAATAGTATCTAAAACTACCAGACCTCTTGGATTTTAGATGGGATTAAAAGTTTTTCTAATTACTTAATTTATGTTTAAATGTTGTCACAACTACATTTAAATTAATAATCTTATCAAGTTAACAACTTCCAGGATGCATCGAGCCAGCCTCAGAAAAAAGCGTAGTCTTAACTGCTCGTCCTCAACCCCAAAGCGGGAATTTAGCCCCATAAAGACTATTTTGCCCTGCTGCGAGTGGACAGGTGAAAAACAAGGCGCTGGCTTTGAGGAATGGGAACGAACACGTTTAGACTGAGGTTTCGTGTGCGTTAAGCGAAAATTTGGAGAGTGGCTGATCCAGTTCCAAACTTCCAAAAAGTGTCCTCTCAAAGAAGCAAAGCGCAAAAATCATGACTGCAACTGAACCTTGTTAAATTCACCTGAAGTTGTTGACAGGAGAAACACAATGCCGCAATTACAAGCTAAATCGCTAGAAATGAGGACACCCCAAGCAACTAAAACCGCCGTTCTGGTTATCGGAGGTGCAGAAGATAAAGTTCATGGGCGCGAAATCCTACGAACTTTTTTTGGACGCGCTGGTGCTAGTAAGGCTTATATTACAATTATTCCATCTGCCTCCCGCGAACCCGCCATCATCGGTGGTAGGTATATTCGCATTTTTGAAGAAATGGGTGCTCAGAAGGTAGAAATTTTAGACATCCGCGAACGGGAACAGTGTGAATCCTCCCAGATCAAAGCATCCTTAGAAGCCTGTAGTGGGGTATTTTTGACAGGAGGCGACCAGCTGCGTCTCTGTGGTGTATTGGCAGATACGCCAGCAATGGAAATTATTCGGCAACGGGTAAGGGCGGGGCAACTTACCTTAGCAGGCACGAGTGCAGGAGCGGCAGTGATGGGGCATCACATGATTGCTGGCGGCGGTAGTGGAGAGTCGCCAAATCGTTCCCTAGTTGATATGGCAACGGGTTTAGGGTTTATTCCTGAAGTAATCGTTGACCAACACTTTCACAACCGTAATCGCATGGGACGGCTGATTAGTGCGATCGCAGCTCACCCCGATCGCTTAGGTATTGGCATTGACGAAGATACTTGTGCTGTGTTTGAACGTGATGGTTGGTTACAAGTTATGGGTAAAGGCAGTGTCACTATTGTTGATCCCACTGAAGCCACCCACACCAACGAACCCCATGTCGGTGCTAATGAACCATTAACTGTGCATAATTTACGTCTCCATATCCTCAGCTACGGCGATCGCTTCCACTTATACCAGCGTACTGTATTGCCTGCTGTACACCGGATCTCCAGCTGACGGGATAAAGTATCTGAGGTTACACTGAGTTGACCACAAATTTTAGATTTTGGATTTTGCGTTCGCGTAGCGTGTCAAAGACAAAAGTTGTAAGGAAGGTTTACCGACCTAGCAAACTTTTCAAGACGGATTTTAGATTAAAAGAGCTTTTGGCAGATGCCGCCAGAAAGTGGGCGAAACAAATCTAAAAAACCCTCAAGGACTCGTTAACCCTTTGCGATCGGAAATCTCAAATTAAGAGAGCTAAGTACCCTAATTGTCTCTTTTAATCCAAAATCAGAAATCTAAAATCCAAAATCGGTTGACCGCACATTTATTTCTTGTTGTAGAAAAATGATGAGAATAGTATGTAAAAAGAAAAAACTGTTCGTTGCAAACAGTTTAGCGGTCAATTCCAGTAAGAAACTAGAATTTTGGTTCCGAATCTCCATCTACCTATTCCCATGAGAATCCTCAAGATCCAGACCTTACGCGGCCCAAACTATTGGAGCATTCGACGCCACAAGCTGATCGTCATGCGCCTCGATTTAGAAAACCTTGCCGAGACGCCCTCGAATCAAATCCCTGGCTTTTACGAAGGACTAGTTGAGGCGCTGCCGAGTCTGGAGGGTCATTATTGTTCTCCTGGCTGTCGTGGTGGTTTTCTGATGCGAGTCAAAGAAGGCACTATGATTGGCCATATCGTAGAACACGTAGCCCTAGAACTCCAGGAATTAGCTGGTATGCATGTCGGCTTTGGTCGCACCCGCGAAACTGCCACACCCGGAATTTACCAAGTAGTGATCGAGTATCAGAATGAGGAAGCGGGACGCTACGCTGGACGAGCAGCAGTGCGGCTGTGCCAGAGTATCGTTGATCGAGGCCGTTATCCCAAGGCAGAACTAGAGCAAGATATCCAAGACCTGAAAGACTTCACCCGTGATGCTTCATTAGGCCCCTCCACCGAAGCGCTGATCAAAGAAGCAGAAAAAAGAGGTATTCCCTGGATGTCTCTGGAAGCACGCTTTTTGATTCAGCTAGGCTACGGCGTGAATCAGAAGCGGATGCAGGCCACAATGACGGACAACACCAGCATTCTAGGCGTAGAACTAGCTTGCGATAAAGAAGCCACTAAACGCATCCTCGCTGCTGCTGGTGCGCCAGTACCCAGAGGTACAGTGATCAACTTCTTAGACGATTTGGAACAAGCCATTGAATTGGTTGGCGGCTATCCCATCGTCATTAAGCCCCTGGATGGCAATCATGGACGGGGGATCACCATTGATATCAGAACTTGGGAAGAAGCTGAAGCAGGATACGAAGCTGCTAGACAGGTTTCCCGATCAATTATTGTCGAAAGATATTACGTTGGACGCGACCACAGGGTACTAGTGGTAAATGGCAAAGTAGTAGCAGTAGCCGAACGCGTCCCGGCTCATGTCATTGGCAATGGCAGATCCACCATCGCCGAACTGATTGAGGAAACAAACCTTGACCCAAATCGCGGTGAAGGACATGATAACGTCCTAACCAAGATTGAACTAGACCGCACCAGCTACCAACTCTTAGAAAGGCAAGGCTACACGCTCAACAGTGTGCCACCCAAGGGCACTATTTGTTATCTCAGGGCAACGGCAAACTTAAGTACAGGTGGTAGCGCCGTAGACCGTACCGATGAAATTCACCCAGAAAATCTTTGGTTGGCACAACGGGTAGTCAAGATTATCGGTTTGGATATCGCCGGACTCGATATCGTCACCACGGATATTAGCCGTCCCCTGCGTGAAGTTGATGGCGTGATTGTCGAAGTTAACGCCGCTCCTGGCTTTCGGATGCACGTTGCCCCAAGTGTAGGTATCCCCCGCAACGTCGCTGGCGCAGTGATGGATATGCTGTTTCCTAACGAGCAATCTAGCCAAATTCCAATCCTTAGCATTACTGGTACTAACGGCAAAACCACTACGACCCGACTACTAGCACATATTTATAAACAGACTGGTAAGGTAGTTGGTTATACTACTACTGATGGAACATATATCGGTGATTACTTAGTAGAGGCTGGCGATAACACAGGCCCCCAAAGTGCCCACGTCATCCTCCAAGATCCCACAGTAGAAGTAGCGGTACTGGAAACGGCTCGCGGTGGCATTCTCCGCTCTGGATTGGGCTTTGAAGCAGCAAATGTGGGAGTAGTATTAAATGTAGCCGCCGACCACTTAGGAATTGGCGATATAGATACTATTGAGCAGTTAGCTAACCTCAAGAGTGTAGTAGCGGAAGCCGTATTCCCTGATGGCTACGCGGTACTTAACGCCGACGATCGCCGCGTCGCCGCCATGTCAGAAAAAACTAAGGCTAATATTGCTTACTTCACAATGAACCCCGACTCGGAATTGGTGCGAAAGCACATCCAAAAGGGCGGAGTAGCAGCAGTATATGAAAATGGCTATTTGTCAATTGTTAAAGGAGATTGGACACACCGCATAGAAAGAGCAGAAAATATACCTTTAACAATGGGCGGACGTGCGCCGTTTATGATTGCCAACGCTTTAGCAGCAACTTTGGCAGCGTTCGTGCAAAACGTCACAATTGAGCAGATTCGTGCTGGTTTGAAGACCTTCCGGGCTTCAGTTAGTCAAACGCCAGGACGGATGAATTTATTTAATTTAGGCAACTACCACGCTTTAGTAGATTATGCCCACAACGCAGCCAGTTACGAAGCTGTAGGTTCCTTTGTTCGGAATTGGACTACAGGGCAACGGATTGGCGTAATTGGTGGGCCAGGCGATCGCCGCGACGAAGACTTTGTTACTTTGGGCAAATTAGCAGCACAAATTTTTGACTACATCATCGTTAAAGAAGACGATGACACACGGGGACGCCTACGGGGTTCAGCCGCCCAGTTGATTATTCAAGGCATCACCGAAGTTAAACCTGATAGCCGCTATGAATCAATTCTGGATGAAACCCAAGCGATCAATAAAGGCTTAGACATGGCTCCTGATAACAGTCTGGTGGTAATTTTACCAGAAAGCGTGACTCGGGCTATTAAGTTAATTAAGCTGCGTGGTTTAGCCAAAGAAGAGACACACCAACAAAATACTGGCACAACTGTCATCGATTCCCAAAATGGAATAGCACCTTCTTCTGTTGTTAATACCCTGCTGTAGTCAGGAGGAGTCAAGAGGAGTCAGTGCGCTGACTCCTGTATTCTGATTACTTTTATTATTGTTTTTCTTCTTCCTGATTGGTTTCGTCACTGGGAGTTTTCATCTCCTCCTTAAACCCTCGTAGGGTTTTGCCCAGTGCGGTTCCCAGTTCGGGAATTTTTTTTGGCCCAAAAATTAGAATAGCGACTATGGTAATTACAGCTATTTCTGGCCATCCCAGTCCAAACATATAAATTTCCTCTAAGGCTCCTGTAATTAAATATAAACATTGATGGCTCAAATCTGATGAGTTCGCCATTGATAAGCGCTCGACCCTGTTGCATAAGCAGGGTATAAATAATAGGCTCTGAGTGATAAGAAACAATTCATTGCCAATTTGCTGATATTTTATGAAGCCAGCCTAGATGATGCCCGTTTAGAATGTTGGGAAAAATAACGTTGGGCAATATTGGCTTCCAGTGTGTCTCGACTTGGTTGACACTCTTTACATCAGGACTTACGCAAAATAATGGAAAAACGAACCGCAAAGGCGCAAAGGACACAAAGGAATGAGAGTTTTAGAGAGCTATTGCGTAAGTCCTATACATAATTCCAGAATTTCAACTAAAGAGAATTTTGCTGGCTCAAACTGATGTCCATAAGTAAACCTTTTTAATTTATGAGACTCCATTCTTCAATTTCCTTAAAACATCTGATTAGTTGGAGCGCCTTCTTTAAAACAGTCCTAACTGTACTGACTGGTTATTATCAGCATTTTCTATTGCTATTGGTGGTAAATCTGCTGGAGGTTCAACAACCAAAGGAGCATTTTCTTCAAATCTCAGTTTTGAGCTTTTGATGTAGTTTTCATCAATCTCAAAAGCTAACCAGCGTCTTTGTAAAGTTTCTGCAACTCGACCTGTCATATTAGAACCAGCAAAAGGTTCTAAAACAATATCGCCTGGTTCTGTACAAAGATTGATGACAAACTCTGGTAAAGCTTGAGGAAATCTTGCTGGGTGTGGCTTAAAACCTTCTTGTTTGCAACGCCTTTGGTAATAATCGTTGGAAGCGGTATTCGAGGCAGAAATCACATTTACGGGCTGGACTAAATCTTCAAATAAAGTTTCTTGTATAAGAGTCTGTTGCCCTATTTCTTCTTTGTCTGTACTACAACGTCCATCAATAATATTCGGAGGAATAGCTCCTCCCCTGTCCTTCCCAAATTTATCGGAAATATCATGGCCTGATGGTCTAACTTTGGGTTTATACCCATTCTTTATA
The DNA here is from genome assembly GCF_020829495.1 of Nostoc favosum CHAB5714. Classification (GTDB taxonomy): domain Bacteria; phylum Cyanobacteriota; class Cyanobacteriia; order Cyanobacteriales; family Nostocaceae; genus Nostoc; species Nostoc favosum. The sequence continues at coordinate 36,731 of NZ_JAIVFQ010000030.1, forward strand.
AGGTTTTTCATCGCATCACTATAAGGCTTTAAAACCCTTCTATTATTAGCTTTAGGATGCGGTTCTTTTGACAGCCACCAAATTGTATTTACCGAATCTTTAACTCTTTCCCTGCGAACTGTTACCCATTCAGCAGGGGTGGGTAGTTTTGCTGGATTATACCAATACAATTCTTGTGCCAGATAAAATCCAAGTCCGCCTTTTTCTTTTGCTTTGCATAAAGCAACTACTAGTTCAAAATGATAAAGAGAACGAACTGGCATCCCCTTAATCCAACTGCCACCAATATCAATAACCAGTGAGCCTGTTGGTTTAAGAATACGGTAAAAATGTGCCACATAATCTTTAAACCATTCAACATATTCATCGGCATCAACATTTCCGTATTCTTTTTTACGAACCAATGCAAATGGTGGAGAGGTACAAATTAAATCGATACTTTCGTCGAGAATACCTGCCATTAATTCTAGGCTGTTTCCTAAATAAGCAGCACCAAATTTTGTTTCGTAGTAAGGGTTACAATTAAGTCTCATCTAAACTTTGTTAGTACAGTTGTACGTATGAAGACAGTATCATCCATAAAAGCATAAGTTTTCCAACTGTGAGCTATTTTTTTTGATCAATTTGCTGGATGAATAGGGCAATGTGCCAAGTAAGCTGTTACGCATAAAACTAGTACATTTACCTGATGACTGTTGACCGTTGACTGATGACCGATAACCGTCAACCGTCAACCGTCAACCGTCAACGATTATAAAGAATGTTTATATAATTTAGACGCATATCAGCTTATCTGCAATCATAATAGTACATAAGTTCTATATCGAGTATGGTCGAGACTGAACTAGACACCTTGAACAAAGCGATCGCTAGCTCAACTCACTTCCCATTGGATTGGTAATTGGCAAACCTAACCACTCACTTAATTCATGAGCTAACCATTCAAGTTCTACTTCGGATTTAATACCGCCATCGTTTCCACCAATCTGATATTTTTGTAATCCTGAGCAAATATATAATTGTGCTGGAACGGCAACTCTAGTGTCTTTAGAGCCTTTAGTAAAGTGTTTTGGAATGTAAACCAACTTATTAACACTTTGCCTTGGGGATGGACGGGGACGCTCAAACTTCCAACTAAACAACTCCCAGGTTAGGGTAATTTGTTCTGGATTCAGGCGTAAGTAGATGCTTCCAAACAAATTAAAGATAAATTTATACATCATCATAAAGCCAGCACCCCAAAAAGGAAGTGAGAACAAGGCAAAGGGGATGTTGCCAGGAAAAGTGATTATTGAGAGAGCGTTAATTGTCCACAACAGGACAAATGAATTCCAGGCGATCGCAAAGAAACCCGTGAATACTATTGATTCATGGAAACCAGATGGTGGAATGATAATTTCTAGAGAATCCCAATTTTTGGTTAGTTGAATCTTACTCCCGTCTGGTTTGCTAATAACTAAAGCAGGTAAGTTTGTCGCTTGTGGTTTCTCTAAAGCTGCGTAGGCGGAACCCGTCGTAGACATCGCTTGGGTCGCAGAACTAAAACGCCCTTCTAAACTGGGTTCAATCATCCACTTCAGCCAATTGCTAAAGCTGGGACTCACATTAGCCGCTTGTTCAAACTGAATGCGAAAATCCTTTTGCGGTAAATCGGCTGGGTGATTACCCGTCATTAAATAAATTAAGGTTGCGCCTAAACTATAAAGGTCAGAGGCTGCAACAGTGCGTCCGCCAAATTGCTCTGGTGGCATATAGCCGTATGTTCCTACCACAGTTCTTGTCCCAGTTTCTGTGGCGAGGACAGTCTGAACTGAGCCAAAATCTACCAAATAAACTTGACCAACACTATTACCAGAACGCTCCCCTAATAAAATATTGCTAGGCTTAATATCACGGTGAATTACAGGCGGATACAGCCCATGTAGGTAAATAAGAATCTCTAAAAGCGCTTTGGCTATCTGTTTGACTTCAGCTTCTGTAAAAGTCCGCCCAGTTTGTAAATATTGCTCTAAAGTTTGTGCGGGAATATAAGTTTGTACGAGAGCAAATCCTTTGATGGTTGGTAAATTTACCTCAAAATAGTTTAAATACTGAGGAATTAAGGGATGTGACAAAGATTTTAAAGTTTCAGCTTCCCGCTCAAACAGCTTTAAATCATCCCATTCAAAGTCACCACCAAAAGAGAGTAACTTGATGACAACTAATTCCTGAGTTTGCAAATCACGAGCTAACAAAGTCCGCCGCCCTGCTTTTTTTCCTAATAGCTGCTGAACTTCGTAGCGTTCACCTAATATTTCGCCAATCATTATGGTTTCTTCTAATGCTACGGTTGAAAAGTTTTTAGAGCTTATAGCTTTTCAATTTGGCAAATCCAATCCATATATTTAGTATAATTGCGTAATTCTATGCCCTCCCAACTTTGGCCTTATATTACCCCTGGTATTCCCGATGAATTGTTTGAAAATTTGCCAGGAATTCCCTTGAGTCAGCGAGAAGTCCGACTGCTGTTAATTGCCCAACTGCGACTAAAATCAGATTCTGTGTTGTGGGATATTGGCGCAGGGACGGGTACAATTCCGGTAGAGGTGGGGCTATTGTGTCCAAGCGGAAAGATTATCGCTATAGAAAGGGATGAAGAAGTAGCTAATCTGATCAAGCGTAACTGCGATCGCTTTGAGGTGAAAAATGTCGAAGTAATTGAAGGTAGCGCCCCAGAGTGTTTACACGATCTTAAAGTTACTCCTCACCGCGTTTGTATCGAGGGAGGACGCCCCATTCAGGAAATTCTGCAAGCAGCTTGGCATTATTTGCCACCATCCGGTCGGGTTGTAGCCACAGCTGCTAATCTAGAAAGTCTGTATGCTATTTCCCAGAGCTTTTCTCTGTTAAGGGCTAGAAATATCGAAGTCGTCCAGTCTGCGGTTAACCGCTTAGAGACGCGTGGCTTTTCTCAAACCTTTACCGCCGTTGATCCCATTTTTATCCTCAGTGGTGAGAAACTGGATTAGGGAATGGGGCATGGGGCATGGGGCATGGGGCATTGAAAGAAGCGGTAAAGGAAGGGAGAAAACAGCGATGAGGAAGTAGGGGGAGCTGGCGTTGCAGGGGAAGAAAGAATAACTAATTAATTAATGCCCAATGCCCAATGCCCAATGCCCAATGCCCAATGCCCAACCCCCAATGCCCAATGACGGCAGTTGCTCCACTTGGGGAGACCCCAAGACCACACTGCCTCCCCAATGCCCAATGCCCCATGCCCAATATTTAATACTTCTATGCCTTGGTCTCGGATTATTAGTGGAATTGTTGCGATCGCTCTTGCTCTTTCTGCAACCCTTTTGGGGGGTTGGTACTTTACCATCATCTTTGCGGTTATCATCTTTTTGGGTCAACAGGAATATTTTAATTTAGTACGAGCCAGAGGCATCGCTCCCGCCGCTAAAACCACTATGGGTGTCAGCCAAGTTTTGCTGGTAATTTGTACCCTTGATGGCAGTTTAGCTGAGGCTGTGATGCCAATTGCTGGCACACTTATTTGTTTTTACCTGCTGTTTCAGCCCAAATTTGCCACGATCGCTGATGTTTCCGCTTCTATTATGGGGCTATTTTACGTAGGTTATTTGCCGAGTTACTGGGTGCGATTACGAGCAATTGATAGTGCTGCTTTTAGCAATCTTCCTTTCGGAGGTTATTGGCCCACAACCTGGACAGATTTCTGGGAAAAGGCAAATTCCGCTTCTTTACCACAAGGTTTTACAGCAACACTGCTGACTTTTTTGTGTATTTGGGCAGCCGATATCGGCGCTTACACTATTGGCAAATTCTTTGGGAAAACCCGTCTGTCTGATATTAGCCCGAAAAAAACTGTAGAAGGTGCTGTCTTTGGCATTACTTCAAGTGTTGCTGTAGCCATAGCAGGAGCCTATTATCTGCATTTGCCAAGATCCCCCTTCACTGGTTTAGCATTGGGTTTACTGATTGGCATTGCTAGCCTTTTGGGGGATCTTACCGAGTCTATGCTCAAGCGAGATGCTGGAGTCAAAGATTCTGGGCAGTTAATCCCCGGTCACGGTGGTATTTTAGACCGTACTGATAGTTATATTTTCACTGCTCCTTTGGTATATTACTTTGTGACACTACTGTTGCCGCTACTGTAAGGGTTTTTAGTAACAGTTAAAGTATTGCACTGGGCCACATCCCGCCCGGAACTTAAGTTCCGGGCTAATAGCTTAAGTCCACTCAAGTGGACTAAAATTCTTGTTTAGTCCTCTTGAGAGGACTTAAGCTATTAGCCTTGGAATTCTATTCCCAGGCGAGATCGCAACGAAGCGCAGGATTGTGTTTATCCTCCCTTCAATGCAATAACTTGGAATTCTATTCCCAGGCGAGATCGCAACGAAGCGCAGGATTGTGTTTATCCTTCCTTCAATTCCAAAGCGCGATCGCAACGAAGCGCAGGATTGTGTTTATCCTCCCTTCAATGCAATAACTTGGAATTCTATTCCAAGGCGAGATCGCAACGAAGCGCAGGATTGTGTTTATCCTCCCTTCAATGCAATAACTTGAAATTCTATTCCAAAGCGCGATCGCAACGAAGCGCAGGATTGTGTTTATCCTCCCTTCAATGCAATAACTTGAAATTCTATTCCAAGGCGAGATCGCAACTAAGCGCAGGATTGTGTTTATCCTCCCTTCAATGCAAATTCCAAGGCGCGATCGCAACTAAGCGGGGGATTGTCCGCCTGCTCTCTCATCCCCTGAGAGCCGCTATATCATTTAAAATAATGTATTAGCATTTTTTAATTTCTAATCATCAAGGGTTAACGTTAATCCGCCCACGACACACTAGCTTGCCTGGGATCAGCGTTAGTTCTTGGATATCGACATCTGAGCCAAGATCCAGATTGGACTGATGATTGTCCTGTAATATATCCCCCTGGTCGGGCAAGATTTTTATATGTGCTAGTTGCAACTCATGCCCACTGAGTAACTGTAAGCCCAGACAAATCTCTAGAGGAGTTGTTTCACTATTGGTTACTCTCATACCTCGCAGTATAATTTGGTTGTTTTCAAGGATAATTTCTTGCCAATTAATTGGTTGTGATTTTGGGCAATGTGTTGGTAAAACTTTAACCAACAAATCACTCAAAGCAGTCGATAATAAGTCAGATGAGAGAGAAGCATTGAGATCCTTCTCATCTACGATCAAATCGCCAACTACTGGTACTGTTTCTAACAGTCGAAGAGGTTTTCCCTTGAGTACCGAGCCGATATTTATCCGAATATTTTCTGCGATTAATTGAATTTGTGTAATTAGGAGACCTTGATAAATTGCATCAGTAGCAAAAATAGATACCGACGGGATACGCCCAGAGAGAATTTGGCGATCGCTCGCTTTAATCTCCACTTCTAATTCCGATATTTGGCTCACTTGCGCTCTCAACCAGAGCTTTAGGGCTGTTGTGAGTACTTGCGTAATTATGCGGGTTTTATTTGTATTTGTTGTTTGAAAATTTTGCTCTGGCATCTAACCAATCTGTTTATGAGTATTTGTTTAACAACTGAACAGAAATTAAATAAGTCTTAAATGTAACATTTATGCTTACTCACTACAAAATACAAATATCATTTAATTGTTAACAGTAAATAAGCAATTCCACATGGAGGAACGGTTACAAAAAATTCTCGCTCAATGGGGTATCGCCTCACGTCGTGAAGCCGAAGAAATGATTAGGCACTCACGGGTGCGGATAAATGGGGTATTGGCACATTTAGGTCAAAAAGTTGATCCCGAAAAAGATGCGATCGCAATTGATGATAAGCCTGTATCTAAAAAGCAGCGTCCGGCTTTAATATATTTATTGCTGCACAAACCAAGGGGTGTGGTTTCGACTTGCTACGACCCTCACCGCAGACCAACAGTCCTGGATCTACTACCGAAAGAATTACGGGAGGGTACAGGTATTCACCCAGTTGGGCGTTTAGATGCAGATTCTACAGGAGCATTAATCCTGACCAATGACGGAAATCTGACATTTGGACTAACCCATCCCCGCCACAGTATTTCCAAGACATATCGTGTTTTGGTAGAAGGACACCCTCCAGAAACAGTACTGAAAATGTGGCGTCAAGGTGTGATATTGGAGGGTAGAAAAACCAGGGCTGCTAAGGTACAGCTAATAGAACGTCGTGCCGAGCAAAGCTTTTTAGAAATAGTGTTGCAGGAGGGAAGAAATCGCCAAATTCGCCGGATAGCCCAACAGTTAGGATACCCAGTAATCAAACTGCATCGGACTGCTATCGGCCCAATTCAATTACAAACTCCAAAAGAACCTTTTTTGTCAGAGGGTAAATATCGTTCCCTCAAAGATCATGAGATTCACTTTTTGCAAGATCAGATAACGCAACCTAATTATTGATTCTGTGGAGTTAAGGAGTGTCAGTAGGCATGAAATGGCTAAGAAAGAAGAATAATCACCAGCCATCAATTTCATTAGAGCAACAACGAGCCGAAAAGTTGGCAGAAATGGGCGCTCAACTTTGGGCATTGCGTCAAGAACAGGGATTATCTCTAGAGCAAATGGTTGCATTAACTAGGATTCCTCGGCGATTATTGCAGGCGATCGAAGAAGGTAATTTAAACGATCTGCCAGAACCAGTCTATATACAGGGTTTAATCAGGCAATTTGCCGATGCACTAGGCTTGAATGGAGTAGAATTTTCTGGCGCTTTTCCGATTAGTTCTGCACAAGTGAACCCTCAAGGTATGGGGAATAATTCACCCCTTAATCAACTACGTCCGATTCATCTTTACTTTCTTTACATATTGCTAATTGTATGCTCTGTAAATGGCTTATCTCAGTTATTAAATAACGCGGTATTACAAGCAAGTAATAGCCAAAATCAGCCATACCCAAAACAAAAGTCCATTGTTAAACCAGAAATAGCCCAAATAAAAGAGTCAGTGGAGGTTCAATCGGTTAACGATACCCTTAGCGCCGTCCAACAGGGAAAAGCTGTACAGATTGGTGTCACTTTGAAAGCGTCATCTTGGATTCGCGTAGTAGCCGATGGCAAAACCGAGTTTGAGGGTACTCTCCCAGAGGGAACTCACCGGATTTGGAAAGCCCAAGAGCAACTCACAGTGAAAACTGATAATGCTGGTGGCGTGTTAATGAGCATCAATCAAGAGAAAGCCAAGGAAATGGGAGAACCGGGGAAAGAGGAAGAGGTTAGAATTGCTGCAAAACCTAAGTTTTGAGATGAGGGAGATGAAGGGGATGAGGAGGATGAGGGAGATGAGGGAGATGAGGGAGATGAGGAGGATGAGGGAGATGAGGGGGACAAGGAGACAAGGAGGCATTTACTCCCCCATCTCCCCTTACTCCCTCATCTCCCCCTGCTCCCCCATCTCCCCCTGCCTCCCCTGCTCCCCCTGCCTTATTGTGCTTCCGGGGCGCGTCCATTGAGTCTAGTAAGAACTTTCAAGCGATCGCCTAATTCCTCTCTCAGCGCTCCTGCTTGATAGCGCCACTCCCAGTTACCCTCAGCAACACTGGGAAAATTCATCCGCGCTTCGTTTCCTAATCCCAAAACATCTTGCAAGGGAATAATCGCTTGGTTAGCTATGGAACTCAAAGCTAGGCGAATTAAATCCCAGTGGATGCCTTCAGGACTGATAGAACCTAAATAAAGCAACAGGTTTTGTTTTTCGTTGTCGTTAGCTGAATTAAACCAGCCTACAGTTGTGTCATTATCGTGAGTTCCGGTATAAACTACAGCATTTCGTGGGTAATTGAATGGTAAAAATGGATTACCGGGATCAGAACCAAAGGCAAACTGCAAAACCTTCATCCCAGGAAATTCATACTTGTCTCGCAGTGCTTCTACCTCTGGTGTAATTACTCCCAAATCTTCTGCTAAGACGGGTAGCTTGCCCAACTTCTGCCTAATCACTTCAAAAAAAGCATCACCAGGTGCTTCCACCCATTTACCATTCATAGCAGTTTCTTCACCTTGAGGCACAGACCAATAAGCCTCGAAGCCCCGGAAGTGGTCAATGCGAATTATATCTACATAATCCAGCATTGCCTCAAAGCGCTGTACCCACCATTTAAAGTCTTGTTTTTGCAATTCCTCCCAGTTATAAACCGGGTTGCCCCACAATTGACCGGTGGCGCTAAAGTAATCTGGTGGGACTCCTGCCATTTGGGCAGCAACTCCTGTCTCTTCGTCTAAGCAAAAGATGTCGGGATGCGCCCACACGTCAGCACTATCATGAGCTACGTAGATGGGGATATCGCCGATAATGTCAATACCGCGCATGTTGGCGTAGTTTTTCAGGTCTGACCACTGCCGGAAAAACTCAAATTGGACGAACTTGTAATAAAAAATCTCTCCATTAAGCCGATCCTCTACCTGAGCTAATGCTTCGGGTTGGCGCTTGACAAATTCTGGCTCCCATGTATGCCAGCTTGCATTTTCGTGGGCATCTTTCAGCGCCATAAATAAGGCGTAATTATCTAGCCAATAGGCTTTACTGTCGCAAAAACCTGCAAACTCGTTTTTTTGGATGTCCGTAGCATTCACTTTAAAGTTTTCACAGGCTTTTTTGAGTAGCCCAATCTTAATCGGCACAACCTGGTCGAAGTCTACCTTTTCTACCGGAAATCCTGGTAAATTAGCAAAGTCTTCTTCAGTGAGCAAACCCTCATCTCGGAGTTTTTCTGGGCTAACCAGCAAGGGATTTCCTGCCATTGCTGAGTAGCACATATAGGGGGAATTACCGTATCCAGTGGGGCCCAAGGGTAAAACTTGCCAATATTGTTGATGGGTCTCTTTAAGAAAATCGATGAAGCGATAGGCTTCTAAGCCTAAATCTCCAACGCCAAATCGGCTGGGAAAGGAGGTAGGATGCAGCAAAATGCCACTGGATCTAGGAAAAGGCATATTTAACCTGAATTATGAGAGAGAGCAATTATCTGATGGACACGCTACGCGATCGCATCGAATTTATCACGGAACAGTATTTGCAAGGTAAATCAAGTAAATTCATCTTGCTTGTCCTTTGTCATTTGTCCTTTGTGAATAACCAATGACTAATGACTAATGACTAATGACCAATGACTAATGACTAATAACTATGACTTACCGAAATCCTGCACCGACAGTTGATATCATCATTGAACTAGTAGATCGACCTCATCGGCCAATAGTGTTAATTGAAAGACATAATCTACCCTTAGGTTGGGCTATTCCTGGTGGTTTTGTGGATTATGGCGAAGCGGTGGAAGTGGCGGCGCGACGAGAAGCCCAGGAGGAGACGGGTTTGCAGGTGGAGTTAGTTGAACAATTACTGGTGTATTCTGACCCCAATCGCGATCCGCGTCAGCATACCATTAGCATTGTGTTTTTGGCGACAGCGATGGGGGAACCAAAGGCTGGGGATGATGCTAAGGGTGTAGGAGTTTTTGAGTATTGGCGTGTGCCTGGTAATTTATGTTTTGACCACGATCACATTTTGCGGGATTATTGGCAATATCGGCATTATGGGATACGTCCGAGGTTGGGGTAGGAGGGACGTAGACGCTGCATCGGCTTGCCGCAGGCTACCGCAGAGGCAAAGAGGGCGCAGAGAGAAGAGGAAAGAGGTACATCACTAAAATTCAGCCGGGGAACGGGTTTCGTAAACAAGCTGCAAGCACTCCTCAAAATCATCCCCTTGCCAGGTTTCGGCAATTTTTAGCAAGTCTTCTGCTTTAGAGCCTCTAATAATTGGTGTTGCTTCCTGTATTTCCGGTTTCGTTTGATGACTGGAAGTATCATCATTTTTTTCCGTTGACAGGTCAAGAGAGATTTCCTCGGTTACTGGTTTTGTTTTGAGAAAACGCAAAAAATCTAGGGTTTGGGCTAGTAGAACATCTGAGGATGATTCAATTTCTTGGAGCAGTAGTTCTTTAATATTCATAAATGATATTTTGCAGTCTGTCGTAATATTATACGAGTGCGATCGAGATGCTGACCTGACGGCATTATGGGATATGTCTGAGGTTGGGGTAAGAGAAACGAACCGCAAAGGACGCAAAGGGCGCAAAGGAAGAAAACAGAGAAATATCTATGGGGCAACTTTTCAAGATGCTGACCTGACTGGTGCGATAATGCCAGATGGAGAAGTTTACAAGCCGATCGCTTCTCAGGTGGAAATCGGTAAACAAGAAACATCGTTAGAGAAAGTAATATCTATGACTCGTAAAGTAATTCATACTGACAACGCACCCGCACCAGTGGGGCCTTATAATCAAGCGATCGCAGCTTCTGGTCAATTTGTATTCGTAGCTGGACAAATTGCCATCGATCCCCGCCTTGGTGATGTCGTCTACACTGATGATGTCAAAAAGCAAACTGAGCAGGTATTAGCTAACCTTGAAGCCATCCTCACAGCAGCTGGTGCGACTTTCCAAGATGTGGTGAAAACCACTGTATTTTTAGCTGATATGAATGATTTCGCGGCGGTGAATGCCGTTTATGCTAAATATTTCCCGGAAGATACAGCCCCAGCACGGGCTTGTGTTCAGGTATCGCGCTTACCTAAAGATGTGTTGGTAGAAATTGATGCGATCGCTGTAATTAGCGGTTAGTGCCAATACACTCACAAAAGAAGCCTACAATACAAACAAACTAGGCTTTATTATTGACTTTTGTTCTTAAAAGCTATAAATCTTTTTTAGGGGTTAATTAAAATTAATTAGCAAAAAAACTGAGAAAACTTCCTAATGGAGAGTTGCAAATGAGTGTGATGAAAAAGAGCTTATTGGGTGCTGGCGCGGCATTTGCAGTGCTTACAGGTTTAGTAGTCACCACAGTAGGGGCTATGCAGGCAACGATCGCCAACCCCACCACTAATCAACAGACACCACGCTTACTTGCCCAAGGGCTGAAGACTTTAACAATAGTTTTTCCCAGTCGTGCTGATTCTACAGACTTGCAAAATAAGGCAAATGCAGTAGGAGCTTTTTTATCGAAAGAGTTAGGAATTCCAGTCGTCGCACAAGTTGGTGATGATACAGCTGCTGTGGAAGCTTTGAGAGCAAATCGGGCTGATGTAGCTTTTTTAAGTAGCCGTCCGGCTTTGAAAGCGAAACAATTAGCAAACGCCAGCTTGTATCTAGCCGAAGTTCGTTCCACTTATTCTGGAAGATACACCTATAGCTCAACATTTGTTGTCCCCAAAAATAGTCCCCTAAAAACTCAAAATTCAGCTAAAGCCACTTTAGAACAACTGCGGGGCAAGAAAATTGCTTTTACTTCCCCTACTTCTGGCTCTGGGTTTATTATCCCTGTGGCTGAGTTGGTCAAACAAAAATTTGTACCCAACCGCGATCGCTTAGATGGTTTCTTTGGTCAAATTTCTTACGGCGGCAATTACAGCAAAGCCTTGCAAGCAGTTGTGCGCGGTCAAGCTGATGTGGCTGTTGTGTCAGAATATGCTCTCAATCCACCTTATATCACCGCCCAAGAGAAGAGTCAATTACGAGTTTTGCACAAAATTAATGGTGTACCTGCCCACGGTATTGCCATTGATGATGATATTCCAGCCCCAACACGGGAAAAAATCATCAACGCCTTACTGAAATTAAATCAGTCGCAAAATAATAAATTGCTAACCGACTTGTATAATTCCACAGAATTAGTGCGAATTAACCACGATCGTCACCTAGCAACTATCCGTGACGCTCTGAAAATTGCTGGGATTGAACCATAATTCAGAATTCAGAATTCAGAACTCACCAATCTTGACGCTCTCTACGAAATGCTGCGCGTAGCGTGTCATAGACAAGCCTCTCGTTCGCGTTAGCGTCTCCCCTTCGTACACACAAGTACTTTCGTTCAGAATACAAGTACTTTCGTTCAGAATACAAGTACTTTCGTTCAGAACACAAGTCTTTTCGTTCAGAACACAAGTACTTTCGTTCAGAACACAAGTCTTTTCGTTCAGAACACAAGTACTTTCGTTCAGAACACAAGTACTTTCGTTCAGAACACAAGTCTTTTCGTTCAGAACACAAGTACTTTCGTTCAGAACACAAGTCTTTTCGTTCAGAACACAAGTACTTTCGTTCAGAACACAAGTCTTTTCGTTCAGAACACAAGTACTTTCGTTCAGAACACAAGTCTTTTTTGAGCTTTTGAGGGAATGAAACAGCTTTTCCTTTTCAAGAGGGGTTGGGGGGATTAAATAATTCGTAATTCGTAATACTTCGGCTACGCCCTTCGGCTACGCTCAGGACAGGCTCAGTACAAGTTCGTAATTCGTAATTAAAGAGGGTACAGAGCAAGCACTAAATCTTTGATTTAGTGGTCTACAATCAGTGGCGGGTACAGAGCAAGCACTGATTGCAATTACGAATTACGTAAGCGTTGCGTTAGCGACGAAGGAGCGTCATTATCAATTACGAATTATTTTGACGCATGTATTCTGTTCAATAAATAAATTTCTATGAATGATTATGTTATTGAGTGTCATAACCTAGAGACAGCTTATGCTGCATCTCTCAATCGTCCTATTCTCAACGGGATTAATTGCCAGATTAAACGGGGTGAATTTGTCGTTTTGCTGGGGCTAAACGGTGCTGGTAAGTCTACATTACTACGATCGCTAGTTGGACTAGTCCCATCAGTGAGAGGAGAATTGCTCGTCAATAATGTTGAGATGAATCCCCGAACACTGCCAAAAATTCGACGCGATGTTGGTATGTTATTTCAAGGTGGCGGATTGATTCGGCAGTTATCAGCACTGGAAAATGTCTTGTGCGGATGCCTTGGTAAAAGAACAACTTGGCAAACACTGTTTGGATTTTCCAAACGCGATCGCATGTTGGCACTAAATTTATTAGAACAGTTAGGACTTGGAGAGTTAGCTTTTCAAAAAACCAGTCAATTAAGTGGTGGACAGCAACAACGAGTAGCGATCGCCCGGACTTTAATTCAATCACCGCAAATTCTCTTAGTCGATGAACCCATCACTGGATTAGATGTTATGGCATCTCAACAAGTCATGGAAACTCTATCCCAATTGCACACTCAGCAAGGCATGACTATTGTCGCAGTTTTGCACGATTTGGGAATCGCAGAAAAATACGCCCAACAAGCGATCGTCTTAGATGCTGGACGCGTCGTTTACCAAGGACTTTGTGACAACTTACAAGCTCAATTTGCGAAAGTTTCCGCTTGAGTGGGATTTGATTTAACAAGTTCCGTGGGTTTAAGTCCCCCGCTTCTGAAAGCGGCAAGTATGTTAGGCGGGGTCTCTCTTACAAAGTTCAGATCGGAGGAAACCTCCACTCTGACTTTGCGCTAAATCCCCGTTACAAAACTTAATTACGAATTACGAACTTGTACTGAGCGTAGCCGAAGTATTACGAATTACGAATTATTTTAATACAGTATGAGTTCCTTTTTTAAGTTAAAACGCTTACGATTCTACCCTTGGCTGAGTTCTCTACTCATCTTATTAATTGTCGTAGTAGTTTATGGTTGGGCTTTGCGAGGACTCAAACTCGATTTTGAACTGCTACGTTCTAGCTGGCCATACATCACCGATTTTATTACTCGGTTATTTCCTCCCGATTGGAAAGTTTTAGATATTGCAGTTAAGGCACTAATTGAAACCGTACAGATGTCTTTATGGGGAACTACCATTGGAGCAATTCTTTCTGTACCGATTGCTATAGCTAGCGCCAGCAACATTGCGCCTGGGTGGTTGCGATCGCTAGCTAATTTACTGCAAAATACTGTGCGTTCTGTCCCCTCAATTATTCTGGGGCTAATTTTTGTTGCCGCCACTGGCTTAGGCGCACCAGCAGGAACTTTAGCTTTGGGAATCTACACCATCGGCTACCTTGCCAAATTTTATCAACAGGCAATTGAAGCGGTTGATCCGCGTTCTCTTGAATCCTTGCAAGTTATCGGAGCCTCCAAGCTACAGATTGCTCAATACGGCATTCTCCCGCAAGTGCTACCTCTGGGATTGGGTTACACCTTTTGGATGTTTGAGTACAACATCCGTGCTGCTTCTGTCTTGGGTGTAGTTGGTGCAGGTGGTATTGGCTTTCAGTTGAAAAGTTACATCGACGGGTTCGAGTACACCAAAGCAACAACCATGATGTTAGTGCTTTTGCTAGTCGTCACAGTAATTGATGCTTTTAGTAGCCAATTACGTCATCGACTCGATTCTATGTAACAAAACTAACAGTGCAAGTTAATACACATCAACCATTCTCATGTGAATACACAAACATGTAATTAAAAACTACTGTGGAATGGAAGAACATCCCGTGGCGTGACATCGAACGGGTTGTCTTTAAGTTGCAAAAGCCACTACTGTTCATTTTATCGGCACGCTAGGAACAAAATAACCAATTTTTAATTGCTAGAACCCTTGATTTTTAAAGCTCTTTCGGGAATGAAACAGCCCTGCTTTTTAAGGGGGGTTGGGGGGATCGGGGTCATCGTAACAATGACTGATTCGGCGTTAACTCGCTCTCAAAACGGCTGTAAACAACTTGGGTTGGATACCAAGAAGAAAACCAGTACAAATCTTGAATAACTTTGCCAGAACTACTCCCATCTGCCGCCTCAAAGTGAACCAGACCTAAATTATTAAATCCAACTACTTCTCGCCCCTCCTGAATCCAACGAAATTTCCAAAACATTAGGGGTTGTAACCATTTCCATTTGGCATTTTCGGCTCGTTTCCAGGGAGCTATCAACGATAATATATCTGCTCCGAAGCGAGAAGTCTGAACGCTGTTTCGAGGTATCCACTCCAGCACACAATGCCACTCAGAGTTAGTCAACATCTGGCGATTATGGTGTAATTGTTTCTCTGAAACTTCCACCATATTGGGTGGATTAATCCAACCTATCCAATGTCGCACCTTTTCTGGTAGCAGCAAATGTTTCAATCGTGTATGAATCAGCCGCGTTAAAATCTCTTCATTCTTCAAGGCACTAGCGGTTAACTGCACTAAGACAGACTGTAATTTGGAATGAGTGCGTGCATAAGACAAGTGAGCAACAGAACTGTAGTGGATATCCCCAGAGAGAATAACGACTTGTTGACGTTCCTCAAACAAAGTAGTTAGGAATTTCGCCAGTGCTTCAACATTAATGTTCCAGGCATCTCCAACATCGGTTGAAAAAACTTTCTCTTGTTGTAAGTGCCAATGGTGAATCCAATCAATCACTTGTAGTCCAAATACATTCGTGGGCGCAATCACAAATGTAGTTTGAATCTGAGTTTGTTCAGCTATTTCTTGTAAAGGTAAAACTAGTTGTTGCTCAAAGGCTTTTGGACACAGCAGCATCGACGGCGCGATTGGTTTTTGATCGGCTGGATAACCCCGCCAAGTGCGCGTATCCAGCACAATTATTTCATGGCAATCACTCCTGACTATGTAATTCCAAGTCAGTGCTTCAGGATGTCGATCCAGAATGAACACTGCACCATCTCGGACTAAAATAGGTAAGTCTGTGTGGGGATCGTTGGCTGGCATACCTACATAGCGAGCGATCGCCTCATCAGCCTTTACATCTCTCCCTTGGGAAGCTGACCAAGCTTGTGCAGCCGCCAACAGCTTTTCACCGGATTTACCTTCTGCAAATTGCTCAGGCGTATTGCCCCAACCTTGAAATACCGTGTAAGCTAACAATGCATTTTGGACTATTCTTCGCCCCAAGGGACGCCCCAGCACTCGCAAACACCAAGCTTGGTTCAAATTCCAGTCATCAGTAACATCATGGTCATCAAAGATGGTGTACATGGGAATATTGGCAAGGGCGCGGCGCACTTTCCCAAGGGTATAAATAAATTGTCGCAAATGCTGGACTTCTCGGTTCCACTTCTTGATAGCTTTGCTCTTGCGCGTTACTTGGTGTCCTTTGGGAAATGCGATCGGCCAGCACACTGGCGACCAAGCTAGTAAATAAGTAGCGTAATATTCACCGAGACTGAAAAGATGACTGTTAACTTTCTCAGCTTTATTATGTAGTCCTGCGGTCAATCCAGCTTGATTTGTCGCAACTTCAGCCCTCTGTCCAGGGGGCAGTTGCTGGGGAGTGCAGTACATTCCATTCACAGGAAGTTGTTCTTCCCAACCCAAGAGGGCATCACCAAGAGTACTGGCAACCCACAGGGATGGTTCTGCTACATCATCGCCGTAAATTTGATCTCCGGTGAGGAATAGCTGGTGCGGACGGTGTTGAGGTTGATTTGCTTTTGACTCAATCAAAGCGTCGAGAATCGGCAGTGCGTCAAATCCATGACCATGAGGTTTACGGCAGGAAGCATGGATAATTTGCAAATCTTGCAGACGGTTTGGCGGCAGAACAAAGGTTGGTTTTTGATGCTCAAAGTAGCTGATGCTGACTGTAGGAGAGGAGTTTGAGCATAATGCTTGTTGCAGAGTTTGCTGCGTTTGGTCAGCGAGAGTAAATTGAAGGTCGTATGCATAGATGCGGCTATTAGTTAAACGATACCCCTCCATAGACCGAGCCGTTATAGCAACAATGTGAAGATACTTGCCCAAAGCAACGGTGGAGTGTTCCCCCTCCAACAAGCAACTTCCCAGTGCTTCACCATCATTTATTGTGTCATAAACCTTGAGTTCTATATGACAAGACTGTTTCAGTGCCAGCCATACCGTCACTGACTCCGGTTCAGTATGTTTTAGAATTGGCCCCGCCAAAATGAGTGGCAGTTCTTGTAAAAACTCGTCGCCAGCTTGATACTTCATTGCAAACGGTTGACAAAGTGGTGGTGTTTTGGATCATGTTGCCTTAGTTATAATCCAAGCACCAAATGGGGACGAGTGTTTCGCCAGTCCTCAATCATAATGAGCAATGGGAAAAATGTTCGGATTAAGTGAGTTAAAGCAAACAAGATTCTACCAAGAAGTTTTTGCAGAGGGTAAAGAAGAAGGCAAGCTAGAAACAATACCTCAGCTATGGGCGTTAGGATTGAGTATTGAACAGATAGCTCAAGCGTTAGGTTTGGACGAACAAGTTGTTAGGCAAGCTGTACAACCGAAATCATAAAATGATTGGGACTAACCAAAATGGTTTGCTGGTTTTGGCAATTTCACTATAAGAGATTGCATATAATGACTCTTGTGGGATAAACGTCTCGCCCGTCCCATAAGAGTCATTATTTTAATTAATTCCGAGCGATACCTTCTTGACGCGCTGCTTGTTGCACAGCAGCAGCAACAGCAGTAACAACGCGCTCATCAAAGACGGAAGGAATAATATGTTCCCGATCCAAGTCTGAAGGCTTAACTAAAGAAGCGATCGCACTTGCAGCTTCTAGGTACATTGTGGTGGTAATGGTATGGGCCCGACAATCTAAAGCACCACGGAATACCCCAGGAAAAGCTAAAACGTTATTGATTTGATTCGGGTAATCACTGCGACCGGTAGCGATCACAGCTACATCTTTACTGATTAATTCTGGCTGAATCTCTGGAATGGGATTTGCCATTGCAAACACAATTGCGTCTTTCGCCATTGAATGCACCATTTCTGGTGTCAAAACTCCCGGTGCGCTGACTCCAATAAATACATCTGCCCCTTGCATTGCACCCGCTAATGTACCCTGCGCTTTCACGGCAAATTCGAGTTTTTCTTCTGTCAAATCGGTACGACTGGTAGAGATAATCCCTTTAGAGTCGCACATCCAGATTTTTTCTGCCCCAGCTTTACGCAGTAAGCGGGCGATCGCCACTCCAGCCGCCCCAGCACCATTAATCACGATGCGGATTTCCGCCATTGACTTATGTACCAGTTTTAGAGAATTAAACAACGCTGCCAAGGTAACAATTGCTGTACCATGCTGGTCATCGTGAAAAACGGGGATATCTAACTCTTCGCGCAATCTTCTTTCAATTTCAAAGCAGCGAGGTGCAGCGATATCCTCTAAATTCACACCTCCAAAAACTGGCGCGATATTCTTGACTGTCTGGATGATTTCTTCTGTATCTTGGGTAGCCAGACAAATGGGAAAAGCATCTAGCCCCGCAAATTCCTTGAATAGCATTGCTTTGCCTTCCATGACTGGGAGAGCAGCAGCTGGGCCGAGATTTCCCAATCCCAAAACGGCACTACCATCGGTAACAATGGCGACAGTGTTTTGTTTGATGGTTAACTTATAAACTTCCTCTGGATCTTGAGCGATCGCTGTACAAATTCGACCAACTCCGGGTGTGTAAGCCATTGCTAAATCAGACACACTTCTTAAGGGAATTCTGCTAGTAATGCTGATTTTGCCACCGCGATGCAAATTAAAGGTGCGATCGTAGACGCTGAGTAACTTGATGTCTGGCAATGCTTTTACTGCTTGCACAATGGTTTCAGCATGTTCAGTACTAGCAGCATCAACGGTAATATCGCGGGTGGATTCTTTGCGGGTTTGCTCAATTAAATCAATTTGACCGAGATTACCGCCAGTAGTTGCGATCGCCTGGGTTATCGATGCCAACATCCCTACACGATTAGGAATCTGCAAGCGCAGTGTCAAACTAAAACTAGAATTTGGAGTTAGGTCTGCCATGTTGATTTTGGATTTTAAGTTTTAGATTTTATATTGAATTGAGACAAAAACTAAAATTTGAGACTTGTAGTCAGTGGAAATACAATGAATGTTAACTTTGGAGATAACCGTTAGTAGTTAGTTTACTCACTGCTCACAGTTTTGATAATTATTTTTATTTATACCAATGCATTTACTAATATAGATGAGTAACAATTTAGTAATTGTACCCAAATACACCAGATATTTTTTAAAATTTTATCTGTGTAAACCTGAGTTCGACGTAAGAAAAAGTCTGAAAACTAAACACAGTGGAAGCTCAAAGTGTCCACCCTCTTGCGCTAAAGTTGCATAAGAACGTGCATCTAAAGCCAGGAGGAAATAGTTGTGAAAGCAGTCTTGATGACAGCAGCTGGGAGTCCCGAAGTTCTGCAAGTACAGGAAGTGCCAAACCTTACTGTTCCTGTAGGGAATACTGAACTTTTAGTGCGTTTGGTAGCTGCTGGCATTAACCCCATTGACACTAAACTTCGTAGCCGAGGCACTTTCTACCGCGATCGCACTCCAACAATTTTAGGATGTGATGGTGCTGGTATAGTCGAAGCGGTGGGTGCTAGTGTTCAGCGTTTTCGCCCAGGCGATGAGGTATATTTTTGCTATGGGGGATTGGGCGCACACCAAGGTAATTATGCTGAATATACCGTTGTGGATGAGCGCTTTGTGGCACGTAAACCCGCGTCTATCTCCTTTGCCGAAGCAGCAGCAGCGCCTTTGGTGTTAATCACCGCCTGGGAAGCTTTATACGAACGGGGACGATTGGAACCTGGGGAAAGAGTTTTGATTCATGCGGGTGCTGGTGGTGTCGGGCATGTAGCAATTCAATTGGCGAAACTCAAAGGTGCTACTGTTTCCACCACAGTGGGTTCTGAAGAAAAAGCTGATTTTGTCAAACAACTAAGTGCCGATCATGTAATTCTTTACAAACAAACAGACTTTGTACAAGCAGCATTAGATTGGACTAACGGCGAAGGCGTAGACTTGGCTTTTGATACCGTAGGCGGTGAAACCTTTCACAAAACCTTCCCCGCAGTGCGAGTCTATGGTGATATTGTGACGATTCTGGAACCAGATGCCAATACTGTTTGGAAAACTGCTAGACAACGCAATCTCCGCATTGGTTTAGAATTAATGCTCACACCAGCGTTGCTAGGATTAGAAGAAAGCCTCCAGCACCATACAGAAATTCTCGAACAATGTGCCACCTGGATCGATGAAAGCAAATTAAAAATCCATGTTAGCCACAAATTCCCTTTAAAAGAAGCGGCTAAGGCGCACCAACTAATTGAAAGCGGTTCTGTGACAGGTAAAATTGTTCTACTGATTAGCGACGATTGATCGAACAATTTGCATAATTTATTTTTTAAACATAGATGCACCCAGAGGTTAAACGCAAAGATACCCAGAAAGCTTTCTCTGCGTACCTCTGCGCTTCCCTTCTCTGCGAGACGCTTTGCGAATGCGTTCCTTTGCGTTTTACTTCTCCTCTTCCTCCCCCTACCTAGTTCAGCAGCACAGACGCAACCAGAACGCACACCTTTGGCTATGGTACGAATTTTTGGTTAGTCTTTGGCGTGGGAGGAGTTGCGATCGCTTATTTCGGCTTACTATTTTGGCTAGTGGATCGCTATCGTCGGCTGCATCCTGTACCAATTATTCCCACATCCTACGAAACCATTTCGATATTCGTGAGTTTTAGCGTTTTAGAATTCTTCAGCTTACTAGCTATTTTTCGCAATGCTCAACAACCTTGGCTGACATTGGGGTGTCTTTTAATAATTATCGTCCCCGTCCCGGTGGCTTTATTGATCCGACTTTATCAACAAGGTCGTTATCACGATTTAATGGATGTTTCTTACTTCACAGAAGACGGCACATTTCGCCAGTTACGATTATTGATTGGACGTTTGCCAGTGATACCAAGAAATCAGACATTTCGTGAACGATATATGCCTCTGTTGTGCGATCGCCGTTGGAACTGGCTCAACTACTATGATTTTAGTCTCAACAACCTAGTTAAATTAGGGTTTAACGACATCCGCCTGCGAGACGAACATCTACCTGGCATCATCTCTGCACTTGCTTGGTATCAATGGAGTTTGGGTTTAATTTACATCACTCTCGTTTTGTGGACACTTTCTCGCACAATTCCGGGATTGAATTTGCTGATTTATCTGAAGTAATATCATGTCCGCCAAATTACCCATACCACTCCCAACCCCTCCCCGCAAGCAGGAGGGCAGACAAAGCATAGCTTTGGCTCTTTGGGGTTCTTCGGGTTTAATAAGCAATCAAGCGAACCTGATATAATCCCTTCACCTGAACCTTTTTTTGCTGCACTTCGTAGTAGTGCTAATCTGATGCAACGTATTGCAGAGTGCCAGTAATCGTGCTATTTATTGTTATCAGTCTCGCGGTATATAGCAGTCCTAAATCATTTGTGAAAATTATATATCTCTTTCTTCTTTCTTCCCTTTGCGCCCAAAGCCAATACTTTGCGGTTCGTTTTCAAATTTTATATTTTTCACGAATCAAATAGGACTGCTATAACGTCGCGTAAAAGTGATATAACCCAGGATAAACGCAGATTAATTAAATATCTAAAAATTTGGCAAATTTATCAAAAGATTGTTCATTGTAATATAATATTTAACCAAAATCTAATTTTATTCGACAAACATCTCAGCTAAGTTTTTTAAATTATTGTCTAAAAATATCTACAAGTTTGATAAATATATCAAAATATTTTGCATTGCCCTTCAAAATTAAATCATATACATTGTGAGTGGAAGTAGCATGGATTAAAAATTGATTATCTACACTTAACAAAGATAAGCAAAAAATCTAATAGCTACTAACTACTTCTGCTAACAAAAAGCCAACAAAATAAAGTCACACAACAGACTTAATTTTTGTCTATTTTATGTTGCGATGCTAGCAAGATTTTTATCAAAACAATAAGAGGATTAATTCTAATGGCAGAAAATTCAAGTAATAGTGGTAGCAGCAACTCCTCTACTAGTGGAAACAATTCGCTTAGAGATTCACCTTTCGGTCGCTTGGTTGAAGTTGTCCCTGAGAAAGACCTCCCCAAGATATTCAGTGGTGTTGGTGATGGAGAAAGTGGCGGTAGCCCATTTGGTGGCGGTGCTGGTGGCGGTGGCAGTCAGCCTGATTTACCCTATGGTGGTAATCCTTTCGCTGGTGACAACTTCTGGAATATCTTTGCAGGCGGTGTAAACCCATCCGCAGCGGCTGGTAACCCATCCGCAGGCGGTGGTAGCCCATCCGCAGGTGGTGGTAACCCATTCGCAGGCGGTGGTAGCCCATCCGCAGGTGGTGGTAACCCATTCGCAGGTGGTGGTAGCCCATCCGCAGGTGGTGGTAGCCCATCCGCAGGTGGTGGTAACCCATTCGCAGGCGGTGGTAGCCCATCCGCAGGCGCTGGTAACCCATTCGCAGGTGGTGGTAGCCCATCCGCAGGCGCTGGTAACCAAGGTGGTGGCAGCGACCCTTTGACTGGTGCTAGTAGCCAGACCTATGGTATTAGCACAACTGAAATACCGGACGGGTTCAGTTTGAGGGGTACTATTGACAAGCTAGTTGGCTCAAGGCTTGACAAGGAACTGGGTGGTGGACAAACCCCATCATTTGGTGGTGGACAAGGACAAAGCCCCTCATTTGGTGGTAGTGGTCAAAATCCATCATCTGGTGGTGGACAAATCCCGTCATTTGGTGGTGATGGAATCCCCTCATTTGGTGCTGGTCAAATTCCATCATTTGGTGCTGGTGAAGCCCCGTCATTTGGGGGTCAATAAATCCCGTTTGCTTAATAGAATTCTTGCGAAAATCAGCACAGAAATAGAAGAGAACAACAATTACTTCAGTACATAGTATGCTAGTACAGCTTGGCGCAAATAAACATATCATTCGATAAAGCTGAAAAACGTGTATTATCGGTGATGTGCCTTCTGCCTTATTGTACTAGTTTGCTATTTTACGCCCTGAAACTCTTTACAGGCAAGTATTTAAGAAATATTTTCTGTTAGTTTGACAGTAAAATGATTAAAGCCTTTATTTTAAAGAGATTTTGGGTTGAGCAAATCTATAAATAATTGGTATAAGAGGTACTGAAGACCCCATAATTTTTAACTAAAAATAGGAGAATTAGTGCCAATGGAAGAGTCTGCTGTCAATCCCCTTAATGGTGGAGTTAATCCCTTAAATGCAGGTAGACTTAACAGCGTTAGTTCCTTTGGTGACAATGGCAATTTGTCTGCTGAAGGTAGCCTGTTGACGGGTGGTAGCAATCTGTTATTAGGTAACGGTAACAATCCCATTCCAGGTGGCGGTATTAACCCGTTTGCAGGCGATGGTGGCAGTCAGCTTCAGCAATTAATCTTTGATCGATTAAAGTTAATTTTGGGTGATAACTTTTTCAAGGATATTGACAATACATTGGCAGGAGGTAGTAACCCGATTGCAGGCGGTGGAAACCCGATTGCAGGCGGTGGAAACCCGATTGCAAGTGGTGCAAACCCCTTTGCAGGTGGTGCAAACCCCTTTGCAGGTGGTGCAAACCCTTTTGCAGGCGGTGGTAATCCGATCGCAGGTGGTGCAAACCCCTTTGCAGGCGGTGGAAACCCTTTTGCAGGTGGTGCAAACCCTTTTGCAGGCGGTGGTAATCCGATCGCAAGTGGTGGAAACCCATTTGCAGGCGGTGGAAACCCCTTTGCAGGTGGTGGAAACCCTTTTGCAGGTGGTGGTAATCCGATCGCAGGTGGTGCAAACCCATTTGCAGGCGGTGGTAATCCGATCGCAGGTGCTGGAACTCTGCTTCAACAATCGCCTTTCGATCCGTTGAAAGAAGTCCTTGGTAACAACATACCTTTTAGTAACGGTGGGAATACATCTAATCCTGGTAGCCAAACCTTTAATGAGGGCAACGCACCGGTTGGTAATGGTAACAGGAACTTTGGTAGTAATAACGCAACTATTGGTAATTTTAACTCGGATTATGGCAGTAACAGTGCAACCATTGGGAATGGTAACTGGAACTTTAATAATGACAACACAACCATCGGTAATGGCAACTGGCTATTTGGAAAGGGTAACACAACCCTTGGTAACGGCAACTGGTATTGGGACGACGGAAGTAATAATTCAACATTAGGTAATGGTAATTGGCACTTCGGCAGTGACAACGCAACCATTGGAAACGGCAATTGGGACTTTGGTACTGATAACACAATTATTGGTAATGGTAACTGGGTTTTTACTAGTGGAAATGAAATTATTGGTAATGGCAATTGGTTAACGAATACTGACAATACAACGATTGGAAACGTCAATAATCTCAGCAGTTTACAGTTATCCCCACTAGGGATCAAAACTGATGTTAACAATCTGATTGACTCTCTTATAGGTAAAATAGGTCAAAATTTTCTTGGGTTCACAAGAGATTTTGATGAATCGAGTAGCCAAACCTTTAACCGCCTCATCTCTTCTAAAAGTGTTGGTAATGATACTGATATATCTATCGATATTGAGCAACTTTTGGCATCACTCAGCCCAATTCAAGAAAATTTCATCAATTATCAGCCTCTGCAAAACCCTCAGCCTGTCTCAGAACCTGCTTCTTCAGTGTCATTGGTAGTAATGGGACTTATGTGTTTGCTGTTGTCACTATTCAAAAAACAACAACACTGTTAACGTAAATTTAATCTTTCTAAGCTTATTGCGATCGCAACCCAATGTAATATAGCGGTTCTCGTTTACGTGAGGTACATCCGTAGGGGCAAGTCTTTGCCCATAGGTGTCAACTTAACGTAAAACCCTTGCAATGACGTTATATCAAGTCCACTCAATTACTAATTAAGCCACTAATTAAGCCGTCGGAACCCCACCCCGCTTTTGTCTAACGACAAAATCTCCCCTCCCCGTTCACGGGGAGGGGATTAAGGGGTGGGGTAAAATGACTGTGGAATGAAGCTCTCTGACTTAAGTTGATACCAATGGGCAGTGACGTGCCCCTACACCTTGCGATGTAATTAATGTACCGCATCTGAATGGGAAGCGCTGTAAGGGACTTCCAAGAAATAAATTATCCAAATAAACGTAGACGCTGCATCGGCTTGCCGCAGGCTACCACTCCAGACACAGAGAACACAGAGGAATAAGGAGGAGAGAGTTTTTTCGCCAGTTTTTTGAGTATTTTTTTATTTGGAAGTCCCTAAACAAATTATCATCTTGGCTCACTACTTTAATTAGCGAGAATTAATGCTGTCCGCACCAAGCTATTCTCATGGAGACGTTTTGCGATCGCACTACAAAGTTAAGTTAATGCATCGGCGGCCTTGTTAATGCATCGGCGGCCTTGTTAATGCGTCGGCGGCCTTGTTAATGCGTCGGCTTGCATTGTTAATGCGTCGGCGGCCTTGTTAATGCGTCGGCGGCCTTGTTAATGCATCGGCGGCCTTGTTAATGCGTCGGCGGCCTTGTTAATGCGTCGGTTTGCGTAAACTAACCTACTCTTTCTCTAACTTTGTTTTAAACTGTCGCGTTTACAATTTGGATTTTTATGAACTACCCCAAGAATATATACAATCTCAACAGGAACCAAAAAGCTAACGCGATGCCTATCTTGTAGAGAAGAATTGTCAAAAACTCAACTGCCCCATTGCTTGTTTTACCTATGGTAAAATTCAGCAATAGGGCGTTTCGTTTTTGACTCGCTTACATCCCCTCCCTGCCTTTGGCTGAGGAAGGGGAATTACGCGATTAGGTTAAATTTGGGGAAAAGCTTCAAATCCTTTTCCCCATCCCCATATCCATCCAAGGGTAAATTTAAGAGCTTTACAGTTTATTTAAAACTTTCACCTTACTGTTATTTTTTGCGTTTTATTGGGCACATTAAATATATAGTTTACCACGTATGCATGTATGCCTAACCAAGATACAACACGTCGTTTGCGTCTTCAAGCCATTAGTCAAGATGTTACCTCATTCCACGGTTTGCAAACTGTCAGCACCTACGATACAACCCGTTCTAATGCCTCTGTTGCAAACATACAGCAAGCTTATCAGGCTATGTTGGCAGAGCAACAGGCTGAAACAGAGAAACTAGCTTTATACCGTGCTGCTGTCGATGCTGCTCGATTGGCAGAATGGGAATTTCACAATGCTGTATTAGCCATGAAAGAAGTTGTGCGCGGACAATATGGCTCAGATAGCGATCAAGCTCAAGCCATTGGACTGAAGAAAAAATCAAATCGCAAGCGTCCCAGTCGCAAAAAGTCGGTTGCAGTTGCAAGTTAATTAAGTACATCATAGCCCCCTCTCGAAAAGCGGGGAGGGGGTTGGGGGTGGGGTTCTTATGTTCCCAACTAAACTTTTGCTTCCAAAGACTTGAGTAATTCGGTATTCACACCCGATTCGCGAGTCAGGGCAATTTTGCCAGTGCGGGCGATTTCTTTCAAACCAAATTTTTGCAACACCTGCACGATCGCTACCATTTTACCTGGATCTCCCACAACTTCTAAAGTGAGAGAATCTTCTGCCACGTCCACGACTCGCGCCCGGAAAATCTGAGACAGTTCGATCACTTCTGAGCGATTGCTGGTACTAGCATTCACCTTCAAAAGCATCAATTCCCGCTCTACGCAAGGAGTTTCGGTAATATCCTGTACCTTAAGGACATTGACTAACTTATACAGTTGCTTGGTGAGTTGCTCGATAACGCGATCGTCACCAGGGATAACCATCGTAATTCGAGAGACTCCTCCTTGTTCAGCAGGGCCAACAGCAAGGCTTTCAATATTAAAGCCGCGACGCGCGAATAAACCAGAAATGCGGGAAAGAACACCCGCCTCATCTTCTACGAGAACTGAAAGGGTATGTTTCATCTTCGCCAACAGAGGCTAGCACAGGATTTGAGGAACGCAGACTCTAGTACCGCTTTGCAGAATTCACTCATTCAATCAAAATTCCTTGAGTTGCAAACTCTTGACATTTTGTAAAATGTATGTTGACTTCTGTCGTGGTGTACTACTGCACTAATTGTCAGTGCGACCTTTTATTGTAAACTCAATAGCTGCACTCATTACATTCTCTAGAGATAAATAATTGGCTAGAAATCATCCTGCAAGGAGGAATTTCATTGAATGTATCTCTTTTCATTGGTAGATGCGGCATTTTTGTGAGGCTTTTATACTCAGACTTAAATGAGGCTCTAATAGGAGAAAAGTTTTTATGGGTTGGTTAAAAAGACTATTTGGGATGGAAAAACCTCAAAATGCACAAGTAAATCCTACTGCACAGTCAATAGCGCAAGCTCCTAATACTAACGTTGCGTCTACTGCTACTCAATCAATACCCCCAGAACGTGTGGGATTAAGCGGCGAATACGATCAAAGTGGGTTGGCAAAGCGGGTAGCGTTGGCATTTGATCAAGACCCCCAACTCGATGACGTTAATACCCTTTGGGTTGCTCAGACTGGTAGCACTGTGGTGTTGAAAGGTAAAGTTCCCAGTCAAGAAATTCTCAACAAGATGGTTTCTGTAGCTCGTTCTGTTAATGGGGCTACAGATGTTGACACTAACCAAGCTACGATTGGCTAGGTGTTAAGCAATTTAAAATTCAATAGTGGTAAAGGTATTGGTTGGCGCGATCGCACCCATTGCATAATATTTAGGAAGTAAGCAAGGGTTGGCGATCGCTAACCCACCTCTCAATCCAATCTAAAATAGCTTGGTTGACTTGTTCAGGGCATTCATCATGGGGACAATGACCCACATTTTCTAAATTCAGCACTTCCAACTTCTCGTTGTACTGGGCGAATTGGCTAGCCAGGGCTGGGGGAACAAACCGATCCTTTTGTCCCCAAATTAACAACATGGGAATTGTTAAGGTTGGTAATACTTTCTTGACACTGGGACTAAAGTTAATTCCGAGCGTAGCTTTGAACAAAGCACTGAAAGCTCTCGCGGAACCTCTATCTTGGGGAGGCCCTGCTAAAATTTCTATGAGTTCATCGGTAATTGCCTCTGGGTTAGCGTAGGCCAGACTTGCCCAGCGACGCAGCACCCCAGGACGGCGCACGAAGTTAAATACAGGTTTAAGAATCAACGGCGAAGCGACAATATTTTTAATTGCTCTGACAAGCGGTTGCAGCACAGGCAAAATTGCTTCTTGTTCTAGTGAAGGGTCGGGTAAACTCATCATCACCATACCCAGCACCATATCGGGGTGAGTGGCGGCGGCGGCCATCGAAATCAGTGAACCGTTAGAATTGCCCACCAAAATCGCTGGTTCCCGGATAAATGTTTTCCAGAAATCGTAAACCTGCTCAACCCAGAGTTCGATGCTGTAATTAGCTGCGGCTTTTTCAGAAGCGCCAAAACCCAGCATATCGATGGCATAAACTGTGTGATGCTCAGCCAACACTTCTAAATTATGTCGCCAATGACCAATGGAAGCGCCAAAGCCATGTAGCAATATCAGGGGTTTTGCCTTGTGGTGATTTTGGCGAGGGCGAATGTAAGTGTAGCGAGTTTGCCAGCCGCGCCATACCCAATCCCTTTGATTACCAACCCGTTCTTGCCAGTGTAGTGTAGTGGTCACAGTCTCCTTTAATTCATCAGCGTGGAAATACTATTATAAAACTTTGATTTTTCACGTTATGGGGAAAAACCAAGCGAAACCTAACAAGAACAGCTCCTTCCTTACAAAGGAATGGGAGTAAAGTTCAAAGCCTCTCCCCTCTTATACCAATTCACGAAAATCCTGATATATATAGATTTATCGTAAGTGCATGGCATTGCCATGCCCCTACCAAGGTATTTGTATCATTATTAAAGTGAAATGGTATTAGGCTGCGGTGTATACAAAAGTCTTGCCGCAGGCATATCTTTATTCATATATCTCGCACTGCATTTCTATCCCGCCTCGGAATGAATTCCGAGTCTCATAGCTGAAGTCCACTCAAGTGGACTAATACCATTTTTTTGTGAGGCTGCCCCAATCCCTTTTAACTTCTTTCTTTCTTTGTGTCCTTCTCTTCTCTACGAGAGGCTGCGCCAACGAGACGCTGCGCGAACGCGTCCTTTGCGATAGCCTGCGGCAAGCCGCAACTCTTGAAGACGCTTTGCGAACGCGTCTACGTTTATCTTTCTTGTACTTAAATATGGTTTAGCGCATCTTCATACAGAAATGGTATAAACGATCAATTCAGTCCACTTGAGTGGACTTCAGCTATCAGCCTTGAACTTTAGTTCTGGGCGGGATGTCGGTCAGCGTGACAGTTTCCCTGTAACAAAAATATTGTTGCACCACTAAATCTCCAATTTAGAGAATTCAATTCTGACTCCTGACTCCTCACCTCGCACCGAGGAAAAGTCAATGTAGTATTTCACATCTGACAGATTGTTGACGAACAGAGTTCGACTGGGGTCACTTGCCTGAAAAAATGCTCGTAAATCTATTGACATAAAGCTAGTAATATATTTATCTTGTATGGCTTAAATATCTTTGATCACAAGAATAAAGCTAGTTACACCATTTCAGAACAATATTTCGGAGAATTTTCGGTTTGCTTGAAGCGATCGTTAAATGTAATATAGACCATTCGTAGGGGTACAGCAATGCTGTGCCCTTACTGCTATAGCGGTTCTCAGCCCTTGTGAGGTACAAGAACCCCACCCTCAACCCCCTCCCCGCAAGCGATGAGGGGGCTAAGATGTACCTCATGTAATTAGGAAACGCTATACATCTAAGTGAAAACTTGTATATGGCGCTTAGATGCAGTACACATTGACCTCATGTCTCTGCCTTTGGTTGAGCGTTGTACACTTATCAAAGATAGCGATCGCATCCATATCGGTAAATTGATCAGTGCTTTTTGACTATAAATACTACTAGGCTGACTGGATGTAAGGTAATATGTTACATTAGTTTTGCTAGATGTCCTGCATCTGTGAGCTTGGTATTCTGGAGATATGATGTTGCTCCATGCGATCACCTACGGTGGGCGGTTACGCCATCGCAAAAAGTATTGCTAAATAATTGTAATAAGATTTAACATGAGTCTAGTTGTGTAATTTAGATTAACTATTGCAAAGAAATTCTCAAACACTTAGTAGAATGACAAATACAAGGAGGCAACTATTTTATGGATTAGTTACTCTAGAACTGTAGACTATGTTTTCAGTCCTGAGTTATTTCCGTATTTTGCCTCTGAGGCATACCAATTAAAGACCACACCAAATCCTTCATTAAGAGCTCCCACAAATCATAATGCCTGTGATTGAGAAGAAAAGAACTCGCGATCTGCCCCAAATTAACGAACGAATTCGCTACCCGAAAATTCGGGTAATTGATACTGATGGTGCCCAACTGGGAATTAT
This sequence comes from Nostoc favosum CHAB5714, assembly GCF_020829495.1. Lineage (GTDB taxonomy): Bacteria > Cyanobacteriota > Cyanobacteriia > Cyanobacteriales > Nostocaceae > Nostoc > Nostoc favosum. The sequence goes on from NZ_JAIVFQ010000030.1 coordinate 66,774, forward strand.
GCTCCCACAGGAAGCACTAGAACTAGCAGAAGAGAAAGAGTTAGATTTGGTGCTAATAAGTGACAAAGCTGACCCGCCAGTTTGTCGGATTATGGACTACGGGAAATACAAGTTTGAGCAGGAGAAAAAGGCGCGGGAAGCCCGGAAAAAGCAGCACACGGCTGATGTCAAAGAAGTTAAGATGCGCTACAAAATAGAAGAACACGATTACAACGTGCGTGTTAAGCAAGCAGAGCGCTTTTTGAAAGATGGCGATAAAGTCAAAGCTACTGTGATGTTCCGGGGTCGAGAAATTCAACACAGCGACCTAGCAGAAGATTTGCTCAAGCGAATGGCAACCGATTTGGAGCCTTATGGTGAGCTTCAACAAGCGCCTAAAAAAGAAGGGCGAAACATGATGATGCTCATCTCGCCTAAAAAATAATCCTCTAACTCTATTAATAGACCAAGTTTAAAAATCCCCTGGCTAAATAAAAGTCAGGGGATTTTTTGATGTTTCGTTTCGATGCAACATGCGCCCAAAGCTGTGAGGTTGTTTAAATTTATCTAAAATCGATAGTCCTGAAGGCTGAATGGGAAACATAATACTCAGTTGCTCAGGACTTTTGCTATTTCCAGGAGATGAGGGAGATGAGGGAGATAAGGGAGATGAGGGAGATGAGGGAGATGAGGGAGATAAGGAAATATTTTCTTCCCCTGCTCCCCTGCCCCCGCTCCCCATTACGCGGTGATACTACCAGAAAAATAAAACTGCATGGAACTGAAAAATCACTGGTTGGCTGCAAATAAAGTTGCTTTACCACGGCTACGACTACTACAGTGGGTGAATCTCCGACCAGAGGAGAGCGAACGAACTCAACTCATGTTCTTTTTCTACACGACTGTATGTGTAGGATTGCGGTGGGCAGAGGACAGTACCGTGGCGCTGTTTTTGGATGAATATGGAACTCAACTACTGCCGTGGATGTATATTGCTAGTGCCGCTATGAGTGCAGCCCTAGTTTTTTTATACTCTTGGCTGCAAAAGATTTTTCCTTTGCGCCGGGTGATTGTAGCGATCGCACCTTGCATGTTGATGCCATTACTATTATTAGTTGTATTACGTTGGGGAGCGCATGTTTCATACCTGGCAGTTATTTCGGCATTTCTGCTGCGGCTGTGGGTAGATGCACTTTATGTGGTCAATGACCTCAACACTTCCATCGTCGCCAACCAAATATTTAATATTCGGGAAATTAAACGGACTTACCCATTGGTGAGCAGTGGACTTTTAGTAGCAGATGTGATCAGTGGCTTTAGTTTGCCTTGGCTAGTGCAATATGCCACGCTCAATAAGATCATCCTCATCGCCTGTATAGTAATTTTATTAGGATCGGGGATTTTATTCTATTTAACTCATCAGTATCGAGCGGCTTTTCCTGAAACCCCACAAAGACTAGTTACTGAAGAACAAGCTTCACGACAGCGTTTTATTAAAAGTCCTCTGAAGCGCTATGTTTGCCAGTTATTTGCTTTTGTTGGTCTGTTACAAGTCATTGGGTTGTTAATAGATTTTCAATATCTGCGCGAACTCCAATCCAATTTGGGCGACCGAGAACTCGCCAGCTTCTTAGGTCTTTTTGGTGGGACGTTGGGACTGTGTGAGTTGTTGTTGCAGTGGTTTATTTCCAGCCGACTCATCGAACGGATGGGGGTATTTTTCACAGCCACACTTTTACCAATCACTGTCGGCTTTTCACTACCAGGAGTGCTGGTATTATTGCATTTAATTCCAGCCATCCAATCGCAAAGCTTTTTTTGGGGACTGATAATTGTCAAATTCTGCGATGAACTTCTGCGCTACACCTTTGTCATGAGCAGCGGCCCCATCCTGTACCAACCGATTCCAGAGGCAATTCGCAGCCGGATGCAGACTTTATCTGGTGGAACCGCCGAAGCGATCGCTACAGGTTTGACAGGAGTGCTAATTTTTGCAACTATATTGTTTTGTGGGCAGTTTATACCCGTACCGTTGCAAAAGTGGGTGTTAGTAGCAGAAACAATGCTGATAACTGGCACCTGTTTAAAAGTAGTTTGGGAATTGCGATCGCGCTATGTTGAACTGTTAGTCTTGAGTGTGGCACGGGGCCAGTTGAGTGCAACCAATGTAGGCTTACGATTCTTCAAGCAAGGTGTAGTCAAAGCCTTGGGAGAAAAAGGCAGCGAAGCAGATAAACGCTCTTGCATTGAACTTTTAGCCCAAATTGATTCCCTTGGAGCTGCGGAAGTTTTAGCACCTCTGTTAGTCAAGTTAACCCCAGATTTGCAGCGCCAAAGTTTGGAAGTCATGCTGATAGCGGGTGCAAATCCCGTTTATCTATCCGCCATCCGTCCTTTGCTAGAACAACCCCAAGAAACTAACCCCGAAGTTTTCGCCCTAGCACTGCGCTATATTTGGCTAGCTGAACCAAATCCCAATTTAAGCATCTTAGAAGAATACCTGAACCCCCGGCAAAACTCACTCATCCGCGCTACCGCCGCCGCTTTAGTCTTACGCCAGGGAACGCCCATGCAAAAGGTAGCAGCTACCCAAACCATGCGCCGGATGTTGACTCATAAGAAAGAACGGGAACGGGTAAATGGAGTTAGAGCGCTTAGAGAAGCAGTTTATTTGCAGGCGTTGCGGATTCACATCCCGAATTTGTTACAAGACGAGTCTTTACGGGTGCGCTGTGCCGTATTGGAAATGATTGCAGCAACCCATTTAGAAGAGTACTATTCGGCACTGATAGCAGCACTTTATTACAAATCAACCCGCACTACAGCAATGTCAGCTCTAGTGCGACTAGAGAATGAAGCTATAGAGATGCTGTTGCGGTTAGCTACCAATATTTACAAACCAGAAGTAGTGCGAATGTACGCTTGGCGTACCATTGCTCAAATTGCTACTCAGGAAGCATTGGAAACTTTATGGGAAAACTTGGAGACATCTTGGGGTACAACTAGAGATCATATTCTTCGCAGCTTACTAAAAATACACAAACAACCAGGAATTAAAGGTTTAGTGGATCGATTTTATGAAAGTCGGGTAGAAAATTTAATTAAGCAGGAATTAAAGTTTTTAGGCGAGATTTACGCCGCATATATAGACTTGAAAACACTAGACGGAAAAGAAAATCAGCAATCTAGTGAGAGGATTGTGATTGTCTCTGAGTTATTGCAACGCGCCCTTTTAGAATTGGAATTGGATGTCAAAGAGCGGCTGCTACTGCTACTGAAACTGCTTTACTCGCCAGAAAAAATGCAGGCAGCAGCATTTAATCTGCGATCGCTCTCAGTGGTAAACTTAGCACGAGGGTTAGAAATATTAGAGCATACCATAACTTTGTCTTCAAAGTCTTTATTGCTGAATATTTTAGATAACCGACCGCAGGCAGAGAAATTACAACATTTGGTAGAAGCGAAGATCGTAGAATATGAGAATATGTTAGTTAGCGATCGCCTCCACAGATTGCTGATGTTAGGTAACTTCCTTTCTGACTGGTGTTTAGCTTGCTGTTTTCATTTTGCTCAAGTGACTCGCATCAGACTGACAAGTTCTGAGATTTTAGTGAGTTTGCGTCATCCAACCGGCTTTGTTAGAGAAGCTGCGATCGCATACTTAAATATGGTTTCACATCGCGTCCTTTTGCAAATCTTACCCCAGTTACAAAAAGATCCACATCCTTTGGTGGCCGCTCAAGTTAAGGAGTTACTCGAAAAATACCAATTCAATCGCTACGAATAAACCTAACTGCTTACAAGTACTATCACTTTCTGGTCATATTTGTTTGTAATACTGTGTAGACAAATCAATCACCAGCAAAAGCTTTGCAGATTCATCAATGCTTTTTAGGAGGCAAAATGGCTTCTGGACAACTTCAACACGCTATTGGTATATTTCACAACCGCAAAATTGCACTACAGGCGCTCGACGAACTCAGAAGTAGTGGCTTTCCGATGAATAAAATTTCTGTAATCACTAATAAACCCAAGCTCAATGAGCAATTTGACAGTTCCGATACGAGTGAAAGTACTATTGCTCCTGCTGAAGGCGCTAAGGCGGGTGGATTAGCAGGCGCTAGGGCGGGAGGTTTACTTACTTTGGTTACGGGTTTGGGTATTTTGCTTATTCCTGGTTTTGGCCCAGCGCTAGCAGCAGAGTCTGTTTTAGCCACCCTTTTAGGAAGTGGAGCTAGTGCAGCTGCTGGGGGTCTTATTGGCGCACTACGGGGTTGGTTTCTTCCCGAAGAAGCCGCTCAACTTTATAATGACCGAGTATTCCAAGGCGATTATTTAGTGACGATAGAAAGCACAGAAGACGATATCCGTCAAGCCTAACCTATTCTTAGGCGTTGGGGTATTCAGGAATGGCACGTTTTTGACATTCCCAGAAGTTGAAAGTATCTCTCGTCAAGCTACATTTTCATTCCTTTGCTAACTTGTAAAGTGGAATAGGAAGTCGAAGAGAGCATCAAGAACATACATGTACGTACTAATTGGTGGAGCAGGCTTAGTGGGCTTAAGTTTGGCGCAAAAACTGGTAGAACTGGGACATACTGTTGCCGTAATTGACATTGACCCTATCGCTTGCCGCTATGCCCGTGAACAATTAGGAGCAATGGCTTTTGAAGGCAGTGCTGTAAGTACAGAAGTATTGTTAGAAGCGGGGATTCGCAAAGCCGATTCTTTGGCAGCTGTTCTTAGAAGTGATGCCTTAAACTTGGCAATGGTAACTCTTGCAAAACACTACGGTGTCACCCATATTTTGAGTCGAATGCGCCATCCCGATTTTGCTGAACCGTTACGTATCGCTGGAGCTAACCACGTTATTAGTACTGTTGAACTATCAGTTTCAACAATGGTGAATGCCATTGAATATCCGCAAGTAGAATCAATGATGCATTTTGAGCAGGGACAGATTGAGGTACTAAAACTTTCCATCCCCAACAATTGCTATGTTGCTGGTCGTAGCGTTGCCGAAATTGCTCAGGATTCCCGATTCCCTAGTGGTTCGCTAATTATTGGCTATCAACCCCATCCCCACGAAGATTTAATGATTCCTAACGGCAGTACAATACTGGAACCTCATTCAACTGTACTGATTGTGACTAAACCAGGATGTTTACATCAAGTTATTGATTTTATTGAACAAAAATGTTGAGCGTAGTTCCTAGCTAAACTCTTTATTAAGTGGGGTTAGCTACACATATAAAAAAAATTGGTGTAAATAGTTTTGATGAAGCTGTATCGATATATTTATTTAGCGATCGCTATTATTTTTCTTGCATCTTGTCAATCACCCGAAATCCCACCAAAGTCACAACCCGATGCCATTCCAGCAACCCCATCCCAAAAAATAGTGACACTGGATAAGAATTTTAAGATAGCAAGCGGTCAAACTGTTTATGTTCCTGTCTACTCTCATATCTATCATCACAATCGGCAGGAGATTTTCGAGTTAGCAGTTACGCTAAGTATTCGGAATACAGATTTGACCAATCCGATCGTTATTACTTCTGTGCGCTACCATAACTCAGAAGGGAAACTAGTTAAAGAATATTTGGAGCGCCCTATTGAACTTGATGCCCTAGCTTCTACAGATTTTTTTATAAATAGAAATGACACCACTGGAGGTTTAGGTGCAAACTTTATTGTAGAATGGGTAGCCCAAACAGAAATATCCGAACCGATAGTGGAAGCAGTTATGATTGGTACTGACTTTCAACAAGGAATTTCTTTTATCAGTCCTGGTAGGGTCATTAAAAATCAAAATAACGATAAGCGATCGCCTTCGTAATTCGTAATTCGTAATGACGCTCGTTCCTCGCTACCGCTACGCTAACGGAATTCGTAATTAAGTTTTTCCTCGTTCCCATACTCTGCATGGGAATGCACTCATTGAGTCTCTGGCTTAATGTTTAGCAGGAGGCAGCAGATTTTAATCAATCAGCAAAAGCTCAGAGGTTCACTCACGAAGCTCAAAGGTTCATCGACGAAGCTCAAAGGTTCACTCACGAAGCTCAAAGGTTCATCGACGAAGCTCAAAGGTTCATCGACGAAGCTCAAAGGTTCATCGACGAAGCTCAAAGGTTCATCGACGAAGCTCAAAGGTTCACTCACGAAGCTCAAAGGTTCACTCACGAAGCTCAAAGGTTCATCGACGAAGCTCAAAGGTTCATCGACGAAGCTCAAAGGTTCACTCACGAAGCTAAAAGGTTCATCGACGAAGCTCAAAGGTTCATCGACGAAGCTAAAAGGTTCATCGACAAAGCCCAGACTATCCCCAGTCCACAGTCCATAGTCCAATACAGTTCAGTTAAGCAATTTTTCCTTCTCTTTCTTCTCTCTGTGTCCTCTGCGCCTCTGTGGTTCGTAAAAAAAAACGACTTTGACAAAGAGTGCTAGCCTTAAGTGAACCGTATTGGTCCATAGTCCCCAATCCCCAGTTCCTAATCATCATCTAACTTCAACAATTGTTCATCAAGAGTTTGTATCCGCCCGCGCACAATTTCTTCCGAGAGAATTCGCTTCCGCATTGCCTCATTCAGCGCTCCTTTTTCTGCCAGCAGTAAACGGCGGCGAATGGCTTCAAGTTTACTGTTGCCACTTCTACCTTCTACCTCATCAGGGCGACGATTATAAAGTTCCCGCAGTGTCTTTTCTGCACTGGCAATCCGCACTTGATAAGTTGAACGCATCTCTTCATAAACAGCTTTTGGTAATACCCCTGATTTCAACAAACTATCTAATTCATCTTGTGCTGCCTTACCAGTCATCAACTGGGCTTGCAATTCTTCAACTTGTTGTTGAGCTTCGGAAAAATTAGATAATTGTAAGCGTTTTACCACCCAAGGCAAACTTAAACCCTGTCCAACTAACGACACCAGCACACTACCAAAAACTAAAGCGATGAAGACATCTCGCCCTGGTAGTGTTACAGGTAAACTCAACGCCAAAGCCATCGAGAGCGAGCCTTTGATGTTACCTAAAAAGAGTAAATGTTGCCAGCGCAACGGGATTGGGCGGTCAATCAAACGAATCCCTGCTAGCAACGGATAGACTGTCAGAACTCGCCCAATTTGATAAGCTAAAACTGCAAATATAATTGCAGGTAAAGTTCTCCAGAGTGTTACCAAATTTATTTCTACACCTATCAGCAGAAAAATAAAGGTGTTGACAGTAAAACTGGCATATTCCCAAAAACTCAATAAAGTGATGCGACTAGAAGCAGAAGTATTGTGAGAAAGCCCTAAATTCCCGAAAATCAATCCCGCGACAACTACAGCCACAGCACCCGATACACCGAAAAATTGCCCAACCTGAAAAGTTCCTAATGCAACTGCAACTGTCAATAACAAGCTGCTAAGGGGATCATCTAAACGGGAGAATACAGGTATGCTCAAGTAGCCCAAAATTAATCCTACCAGGCAGCCTCCTAGAGAGATAAATAGCAGTTGTTGGATTCCCTCTACGAAGGTGAGTGAACCTGTGGAATATACTTGTAAAATTAGGTTGAATGAAACTAGAGCCGCTGCATCATTAAATAAAGTTTCTCCTTCAACAATGGTAGAAAGCCGTGAAGGTACTGGTATTTCCTTGAAGACGGCAATCATGGAAACTGTATCAGTGTTTGCCAGAATTACTCCGACAAATAAGGCAGGTATCCAACTCAGTCCCAGCCCAAATTTTAACAGGAGGGCAATAATCGCACTGGAAAGCAAAGCTCCAGGGCCAGCTAGCAGGGCAATTGGTTTAAAGGTGCTGCGTAGACGGCTGACATCTGTATTAATGCCAGCTTCAAAGATGAGAATTGGCAAGAAAAGATTCAAAACCAAAGTTGGATTTAAACCAATCGGACGAGATAATAGCTCAGTGATTGGTAAACCTGCTAATACTAAACCCGTAACATAAGGGATTCGCAACCGTCGGGACAGCAAAGCTACACCTGTAGCAAGGAGCAAGAGAATAATTGAAACTTTGACTAATTGAGTTACATCCACTATTAGGTTCTGAAAAGTTATCTTGACTTTCTGATGCTACATTAGCAACTTCAAGGTGTGGGTTCGGAACGGCGAATTTCTTCTACTTGACCAACTTCAAAAATTAGAGTGAATGGTTGCCCCATCTCTCGTTCGATAAATTCTTCTAATAACTCTACTTGCCGAGGTGTAACAGGTTCCCTTGCTCGGACGCTCAAACGGACTTCTGGGGGATTTGTCAACCAATTGGTATTACTGTTAAGCAACTGCAATCGCCCAAAGGTGACAGTTCGATTCAATAATGCCCGTCGCAAGCTGGTTTCCAGTTGCGCCTGTCGTACAAGTCGAGCAAAGCTGACACCCAAGGGAATTATCAAAATAGCCGTCAAAGCCATAGTCCAAATTAGGGGTTGACGGGCCCGCGCCATTGAAGTGTAACCTGCTACTAAAAATGTCACCATACAGGAGAGGGCAATACCTAGCAAGTTGGTGAGATAAAGTAGAGTTGCCCCGAAACTGAGTGACCAATTTCCTTGTGCCAAGCCTAAGCCAATCACGCAGATAGGAGGCATGAGGGCAACAGCGATCGCAGTTCCTGCTAAACTACCAGAGATTTTCGTCTCAATTTTGGCGTAGCCACTGATACCACCAGCCGCTACCGCAATTCCCAAATCTAATAGCGTTGGTCTTGAACGAGCCAGTACTTCACTACCATAGCTCGGCAATCCTACCAGCAAACCCAGAGTAAAGGCGATCGCCACAGCTAGGATAGTGCCCAATGCTACAGAAATTACACCCTTGCGAAACAAAGTAATATCTGCTTGTAAAGCACCAAAAGCTAACCCCCGAATCGGCAACATCAGGGGGGCAATAATCATCGCGCCAATAATCACGGCCGCACTGTTAGACAATAAACCTAAAGTAGCGATCGCACAGGAGCTAATAATCAAAATTATGTAAGCTGAGTCTAAGGCTGATTCTGCCAGCAAGTCTGTTTGTAGCTGTTGGAGTTGTTCCGGCTGCGAACCCCGGCGGCGGAAATTTTTAAAGCGGTCTCGAATGTTATTACCCAAGACCTTCCTCCTGAATGCTCGGTTAACTGTAAAATCTTCATTCTCTGCTAATTAAAGTCTTACATTGAACTGGTGTCATCTGAAAATAGTCAGATGAGGATAAATGCAAAGCTATACCAGGAATTTACTTATGGTGCTTGAATCAGCGATCGCCGAGGAAGTTATTACAAACAATCTCAAGCAATTTCTGTTGGTGCTTTCGGTGTCTCTAGGTGTGGCGACACTACCGCAGATATTTAGCTGGTTTCGCAATATACCTTACACCTTGCTACTGGTGATTGTCGGGTTAGGTTTGGCGTTTGTCGATGTCCGTTTAGTAACCCTTTCCCCGGAATTAATTTTGTTCATTTTTTTACCACCACTGCTATTTGAAGCCGCCTGGAATTTGAAATGGGCAGAGCTGAAGCGGGATTTAGTGCCCATTTGCCTGTATGCAGTGTTCGGGGTGGTAATTGCGATCGCAGGGGTAGCGATCGCTCTCAATCAACTCGTTGGTATTTCTCTAACTACAGCTTTACTCATTGCAGCCAGTCTATCTGCAACTGACCCTGTTTCTGTCACCGCTTTGTTTCGTGAACTGGGCGTAGATAGTCGTCTTGTCACCTTAATGGAGGGCGAAAGCTTGTTCAATGATGGCATGGCTGTAGTTGCCTTTGGTTTTTTGGTGGCCTTATCTTTGGGAACTGTAGAATTGGAATTCCAGCCAATTTTATTGCAGTTATTTACAGTTGTTGGCATCGGTGTAGCGGTGGGAGCTTTTATCGGATTTGGTATTTCCTACCTTACCCAGCGCTTTGATTTGCCCTTAGTGGAACAATCTTTAACTCTAGTTTCCGCTTATGGTACTTACCTGATTATTGAAGACTTGGGCGGTTCTGGAGTAATTGGAGTTGTCACTACAGGTTTGATTTTAGGCAACTTTGGCTCTCGTATCGGCATGAATCCCCGCACCCGGATTATTGTTTCCGAAT